>NZ_JBHWHY010000001.1:0-266375 GCF_042732265.1 Streptomyces sp. NPDC059788
CCCTCGCCCTGCCCCTGGGGCTGCATGCCACCGAGCCCTGGTACCTCTACCCCCGCCCCCGCGCGGCCGGCCCGGCCCCTACGGCGCCGCCCCGGCAGCGGGAGGTCCGGCCGACGGTGCGGCCGAGCGTGGCGCGGATCGTCGAAGGCATGCCGGGGATGCCGGCATACGTGATGAACGACCGCCTCGATGTGCTGGCCGCCAACCCACTGGGCCGGGCCCTGTACTCGGAGATGTACGCCGATGCGACCTGCGGGGCGAACGTCGCCCGGTTCGCGTTCTTCAATCCGGCAGCCAGGCGGTTCTACACCGACTGGGAGCGCATGGCCCGCTTCGCCGTGGGCGCGCTGCGCGTCGAGGCGGGGAAGAGCCCCTACGACCGGGAACTGTCGAACCTGATCGGTGAACTGTCCACCCGCAGCGGCACCTTCCGTGTGATGTGGGGATCCCACGACGTGCATGTCTTCCGCGAGAGCACCAAACGCCTCCACCATCCGCTCGTCGGCGACCTCGAACTCGATCAGGAGACCATGAGCCTGCCAGACGAAAGCGGCCTGAGCGTGGTTGTCTACAGCGCGCCCCCCGAAACCGCCGCTGAGGACGGCCTGAAGCTGCTCGCCAGCTGGTCCGCCACAACCGGACTAGAGCAGGACACGGAATCCACGAGCAAACCGTCGACCCGGCAGCCCTGACGGGCTACACCTGCCCGAAGAACCGCTCCACCCCGCTTGCGGCCACCTGCGGAGCACATGTCGCCCAGCTCTGGTGACCAGGGCTGGGGAATTCCAGGCTCTGCCGGCGATCTCGTTATGCGCACCGCCGGACATACCTCCTGGCCATAGCTCCAGGGTCCTCCCATCCGGCGGCGCGGGGCCGGGTTATTCCTCGTCGGTGGCGTCCGGATCGCGCAGCGGACGCAGGCCGCCGGGCAGGTCGGGAAGCTGGAAGGAGTACCGGCCGAGCATGTTGACGTGACGCCGCACGAACGGCGAGAGGCGGGCCACGTCCTCGTCACGGACGTCGAAGCCGTCCGCACGCAGTTCGCTCACCGCGGCGTCCATGTACCGCGTGTTGAACAGCACGAGTGCGTTGAGGGCCAAGCCCAGGGCGCCGATCTTCCATGCCGTCCTGGTAGCGCTGGTAGAGCTGCCCGGACCGGCCATGGAAGATCTTCCGGGCGAGGGAGTGGCGACCCTCCTGGAGGTTCGCCTGGCTCTTGATCTGCCGCCGGTAGCCGGGCTCGTCGGCCAGGCGCAGGATGTGCAGGGTCTTGGCGATCCGCCCGTAGTACGTCGCCAGCCGCAGATACGTCTGGTCGACATGGGACAGGCGCCCGTACTTCAGGGCGTCCGCGGCCCCGATGACCGGGGTGTAGCCGACGTTGCAGCTGTGCGCGACCAGCAGCGCGGCGATTGTCACGTGCAGGTCCTTCAGCCGGGCCTCGCCGCCGGTGACCGAGGTGAACGCCTGGTCGGCGCCGGTCCACGAGAACACCTCCAGCAGGGCCTCCGGCAGGTCGACACGGGGCAGCATCGCCTCCACTGCCTCCCGCAGTTGGCGCAGGGAGGCGGGTTCCCGCTCCGGCTCCAGCGCGGCGAAGTGCAGGCGGCCGTCGTCGAACACGATCTGCGAGTTCGCCGGCACCCGTGCGGCGACCTCACGGTAGGTGCCGTCCAGCAGCGCGGCCCGCGCTGCCAGGTGCTCACCCGCCTCGGCGGGCAGGTTGAGCGAGGCGAGAACGGTTGGCTTGGCCTGCTCCCATGCGTCTCCGTTCAGCAGCTTCGCGCGGAGGTCGCCCCACTTGGAGGAGTTCTTCGCGAAAACCTGCTTGCTCCGCATCATCCGGTGCACCTGCTCCAGCACGCAGAACGCGTACGCCTTCCAGTCCACCGTGCCCGGCTCCAGGTGCGGCGCGGACAGCACCAGCCGCCGCCACGACCCGGCCAGCAGCCTGGTAGCGATCTCGGCGGGGCCGACCTTCTTGCGCCCCATCAGGTCCGGCAGCGACTTCAGCGCGTCCAGGACCGCCACGCCCTCCGGGGTGGCATCGAAGTCGACCACATCCACCAGCAGTTTCAGGAACGGCCGCACGACGGCGAACCGGGTGACCAGCTGGGTCCGCCATGCCTCGTCCGCGTCCGAGTCGAGCGGCGGGGTCAGCTCGAACAGCGCGGCGATCGCGGCCGCCAGCTCGCGCCGGGGCACCACCTGCTCGATCCGCTCCCACATCGCCTCCAGCGTCTCCACCTCTGGCGGGCTGATCTCCCCGGTGTCGGTGTCGACCTGCTCGCTGGTGGTGTCGAACACGATCTGGAACGCGGCGGCCAGCTTCGCCGACGCCCTCTCCACGCGCGGCAGGGTCTTCAGCTTCTCCTTCACCGTCTCCCGCTCCGCCCTGGCCAGCAGCTTCGTCGCGATCAGCACCTCCAGCAGGTCCAGGGCGTCATCGACCGCCCGGGACGTCAGGTAGACCGCAGTGGCCAGCAGCGTGGCCAGGCGCCGGGAGTCACCGTGCCGCTTGAGCAGCGACGCCTTGCCGTCGATCCCGTACCGGGACAGCTCCGCCAGCCGCCGCGGCGGTATCGCGGACACGTCCACCTCGCCCATCCCGAAGGCCGCGATCTCTTGTGCTCGCTCCAGAGCCCACTTCATCTGGGGCCCGGAGATCCGCACCGGCCCACGGCGCAGCCGGTCCAGCTCCGAGATCCGGGCGCCCGGCGGAACGGACAACAGCGAGTCCAGCACCGCCTGCTGGCCGGTGCTCAGCAGGCCGTACAGGGTGTCCCACAGGCGGTTGTTCGCCGTCTCCCGAACCGTGCCCACCAGCCGGGCCAGACGGCTGGCCCCGGGCAGCAGCACCCGGCGCTCGCGCAGCCACCCGGCCGCTGCGTCGAACAGCGACTTCGGCCCGTCGCCGGTCGTCCAGGCCCGCGCATCCAGCCACTCGCTCAGCTCGTCGCGCACCTCGGCGAAGTCACGCCAGCCTCCGGCCTCCTGGATCTCACCAGCGTGTGTGCGGGCCGTCCCGTCCCGCTCGCCGTACTCCTTCAGGCACGACGCATCCGCAATCCCCAACTGCTCGGCGAGGTACTCGGCGACCTGCACCGGCACCTGCCGCGGGTCCGGCATAAACCAGCCCAGGTAGCGCACGCTCGTCAGCTGGACCGCGAAGCCGAGCCGGTTGTGCGCACGCCGCTTGGCCTGCACTTTCTCCAGATCCGAGTCATCCAGGAAGAAGTACCGCTCCAGCTCCGCACGAGACGGCGCTCCGTTGAACGCCGCGTATTGGGCTGCCTGTTGATCAGACAGGAACTCGACTGCCACCCGGTCCTCCGAAGATCGACGATATCGACCCGCGAAGGCTGCGCCGTACGATCAGCCCAGGTCAAAGCGCCAATCGAGGCCGCGAGCGCTTAGCGCTCGATCTGACATGGATGTTCCTCAACCCCCTACTACGGCCTGCCCCAGGGGAGTCTCCTGGCCCGGTTGCCCATGCCGGCAAGGCGCATTCCTCGTCCAGGACCCTGCCTCCGGTCATGCGCGGTGCGGGAACGGGGTGGGGCGGCGGGGGGAAAGGTCGACTGGGAGCCGAATGGGAGAGGAATGCGAGAGGAATGGGAGAGGAATGGGAGTCGATCAAGGAAATCGCCCGCGCGGAGCTGCGGGTATCTGCCGGTTCCTGCGTGTTGGCGCGAGCGGGAACCGGTAGTTCCAGGGGCTCCGAACCGCCCCCTCAGCCCGCCGATTCCCCCGCGTGCGGGCTCAGTACGCCTGCGCTGACCAGGGCGAACAGGGCGATGCCGAGGAGGATGCGGTAGATGACGAACGGCATGAAGCTCTTCGTGGTGATGAACTTCATGAACCAGTTCATCGTCCAAGGCCCTCTGCCGCTTTGACCTGCGCCTTCACCCAGTCCCGAAGATCAGATGGGAGGGAGATGGGAGAAGCGGCGGCCATGTCCGGCCCCACGGAGCGCACGAAGCGCAGCCACCGCTGCTGCAGCGTGTCCATGATGCGCTGCTCCATCGCTGTTGTCACGTTCGCGTACAGACCTTCGACCCCTGCGATCTCATGGCCCATCCGGGTCTCCACCGCGATGCGGCTGTGCCCGTCCTCGTCGAGCCATTCCTTGTGCCCGTGCCGCAGCAGGTACAGGCGCTTGCCGGCGTAGGCCGTCGCCGGGATCTCCGGAAGCGGTCGCCGGGAGACGACCGTCTGCCGCTGCCCCAGTCGGACCCGTTCGAAGACCCCCGATGCAAGGCGCCCGTCGGCGATCGGACGCCAGTAGTGGTAGGTGAAGTTCGCGTTGACGAGCAGCGACCCGTTGACGCTGCGGAACACCCACTCGTCTTGGCTGCTCGCCAGCAGCAGTTCCAGCAACTCGGCGAGGAACGGCGGGATGACCAGGTCCCGGTAGCTTTCGTACTTAGGCGGGAACAGCTTCGGCTCGCCCTCTTCGCGCTGGTGCTGCCACTGCACCCGGATGACAGGCATGCGCCGCTCGCCGGCGTACCTCCCCAGACTCTCGACTCGCCGCTCGGCGTCGGGATCGGCATCTGGCCAGGCCGGGTGGCAGAACTCGCGGCGCAGCGCGTACAGCTCGGCGGGGCGCATCCCGGTGAACGACATCGTCAGCACGAATACGTATCCGGGCAGGCCCCAGAACGTGAGGGCGTTCAGAGCGAGCTGATGGACATCCTCCATGCGCATTTCGCGCTTCTTCTCGCGGGGCTTCTTCCTGTACTTGCCGCGGCGCCGCTTCTTGCCCTTCGGTACGGGCGAAGACTGCCGCAGCTCATCATCCACGGCGTCGTCCATCAGCATCGAGAAGACCGTAAGGATCTCCTCGCCGTACTTCTCGCCCACGCTCGGCAGGGCCTTGAGTTGCTTCTTCCAGGTCCGGTACGCCGAGGGCTTGATGTCGCCGACGGCCGTCTCGCCCCAACGGGGCACTATGTACAGGCGGAGCATCGAGCGGATGGCTTTGTCCCGCAGGTGGCCGACCTCCAGAGTCTCGGGCCACGTGCGACAGTAGTCGCGCATCAGCACCGAGCCGTCGCGACGGCTGATGTAGCGGTCGTTACGGATGTCGCTCTCGCGGTCGAGACCGTAGTTGTACGCCTCATCTTCGGTCCAGTCCATGCTGGATTTGGAATCATAGATCGGTTTGCCGGTCTCAGGGTCCACCCGGCCGGTGTCCCATCGCACGCGGCAACTGCGCCCTCGCCACTCAATCCAGGGCATGACCGTCCTCCCCGTGAAATCGCGGAGGCCGGCGGACTGACCGCCGGCCTCTCAAGCTGCGCTAGCTGGCCTCCCTGATCGTTTCTGCTATCAGGCACCCTCCGCACTCGGCGCAGTCCGCTCCCGCCTCCCGGACCAGTTCGCGGATCGCCGCGCGTGCGGTCACATCGGACTGGACCCGTGGTGTTGCTACACAGACCATCCTCTCAGCCTGCTTTTTGATCCAACCGGTGAACTGCGGCCCATAGTCGGCTATGTACAGCTCTCCGCGCACCATGGCTCCCCCTTCTCGGGTTCGGGGAACCCCCCAAGGTGTGTGCTTCGACTGTGCCACATTCAACGTCTTGTGGGACCGGCTAGGACCAAAGTGATCCCGTACATGGCATGTTGCGATTCGGTCGCACGAAATGGTTGTACTGCGGTGGGTTGATCTTCAGGGGATGATGCCCTGTTTTTTCAGGTCGGCGACCACGCGAGCACTCAGATCCCGGATCTCCTGCGCGGTCAAGTGATCGGTGACGGCGATCGATGCGGACTCCACCGAGCGCTGCACCGCTGCGGCGGCATCGACACCCTGCGGCTCGACGATCTTCGCGCCGTACTGGCCCGGGGCCAACTCGCCCGTGAGGAGGACGGGTTCCTGTCCGTCCGCAACGGACAGGCAGGTGCCCGGCGCCCACCCGAGCGCCTTGTCAATCTTCTTGTAATTCATCTCGCGCACAGGCTGTCCGCGCTCGACACGATGCCAAGTGTCCTTCGACATCTCTGCCGCGGCGGATGCGGCGGCCCGGGAGAGGCGCAGGTCTAGGCGGCGGTGCAGTACGTAGTCCGCCAGCCGGGTCAGGTCTGTGGGGGAGGCCATGCGGCCATCATCGCAGGACCGGCTAGGACCAGATAGGACCGGGGGCTAGGTGGGCTGGAAATTGCGCACAGGTAGCCGACAATCGCCCACCGTGGGCGCTATCTACGCTAAGAATCTTGATAGCTACCTAGCGGAATACGCTAACTCACGCTAGCTTCTACGTATGCACAGACCCCTTCCCACCTTCCGGGTGAACGGGGCGGCAATACGCACGATCCGCATGTCCGCAGGTCTGAGCACGTCCGAGACGGCCGAGCGCGCTGGCATCAGTCGGCGCTACCTCAACCACCTCGAAAACGGCTACCGCGACCGCATGCGGCCGGGGCGATACGCCGCACTCCGAACGGCACTGGGCCTTAACCCTGATGACCAGCGGCTCCTCGCCCGCCTTCCGCACGAGGAACCTGACTAGAGAGGTAGCTGTGGCCAGCGAGAAGTTCGAGAAGTACGCCCGGCCCATCCCGCCGGCGGACCCGGATGCCGAGTACATGACGATCCAGGAGACCGCCTACGTGCTGCGCATCGGCGTCACCCTGGCCCGCCAGTTGGTCAAGAAGACCGGCCTGCACAGCCGCATGGGCCGCCGGATCGTCACCAGCAAAGCCGACCGAGCCGGGCTCTACGAAGCGTGCCACGCAGGCGGCCGTGTCCGTCGCCGGACCACCCGCCGCCGCACCCCCACCGCTGCCTAACGGTATGCGGCCCCAACCGCCGGGCTCTCACACACCGGCAGCCGGGGCCTACGAGATCCACCCCTCTGCACGCATCCATCCTGCGAGAGAGAAGAGGACCCCGTGTCCCACATGATCCCAGACCGGCCGGGTGAGCTGGTCTTGACCGAGTCCCGCACGATGCGGGCGCAGACCGCCGGCCGTGTCGAGGTGCTCGACAAGGTGAAGGCGCTGGCGCTGCTGCCGGACGGTGTGCACGCCGACATCCCCTCCGTCGCCTCCTACTACGAGGTCGACGTCGACGCCATCGAGAGCGTCATCCGCCGCAACCGCGACGAGCTCGCCGACAACGGGCTGCGGGTCCTGCGCGGCGAGGAGTACCGGGCGTTTGTCTCCGTCAACCTGACGGACGCAAATCCGAAGGCCCGGTCACTGACCGTCCTGTCCCGCCGCACGATCCTGAACGTCGGCCAGCTGCTGACCGACTCGGACGTGGCCCGCCGGGTGCGCACCTACCTGCTGGAGGTGGAGGAGGCCGCGGCGCCGGAGGCCCGCGGCGAGGCTGCCGAGAGCGTGGTCCTGGCCGAGGCGCGGATGCGGGTATTGAAGGCCGCGGAGGGCATCGTGGATGCGGCGTGGCTGGAGGCGAGGGCCCGGCTGGTGGCGGCGAAGGCGCTCGGCGAGGAGCCGGAGCCCGACCCGCAGGACGCGCCGCTGTACATCCCCGACTTCCTGAAGGCCAAGGGCTTGAAGCGCCGGGACGTCGAGTCGGTGCAGTCGTGGTTCGGCCGGCGTGCTGCGGCATTGTTCGAGGAGCGGCACGGGGCCAAGCCGGGGAAGCGGCAGACGGACCTGCCGAACGGCAGCGTGCGTGAGACGTATGCGTGGACGCGCCGTGATCTGCAGGTGTTCGAGGAGACGTGGACGCGTTTCTACGCGGACCGCTACCCGTCGCAGGGGCAGCTCGGGGGTGCGGCATGAACGCGGATCTGGCCCCCGTCCCGGTCCCCGACGCGGTGACCGCGCTCAAGGCCCGCCGTCTCCCGCCGCACGTGGCGGACGCCGTGCGCGCCCAGGCCGCTGCGGTGTACGCGTACCGGCTGGCCCGTGGCCCGCTGTACGCCGAGGCCCGCGCGGTGCAGCTGTCCCGCATCGCCCGCGCCAACAAGACGCTGGCCACGGTGCCGTCGCGGCAGTCGCTGGTCGTGCGAGGTGCGGCATGAGTCCCGTGCGTGAACTGCCCTCCGGCCGCCGCGCCGAGATCGACGACCTGCTGTGGGGCGACACCGCCTCTGCCGCTGAACTGCGCGCGGCCGGGCGTGAGCTGGCTGCTGAGGTGGACCGGCTGCGCTTCCTGGTCGCCAGGCAGTCCCTGCTGCTGGTGCAGGCACAACGTGACGCCAGCACCGCCCTCGCCCGCACCGGGGGTGAGTGGTGAAGACGACGACCCCGCGCCCCGCGGTCGAGGCACCGCAGGAAGAGCGGTACGTGATCGGCCGGACCGGCGTGTTCGCGACCCTCTGGGACCGGCAGGAGAAGCGGCTGGTCGTGGACAATGCGACCGAGGAGCACTGCTGCCGGGTGCGCGCCGGGCTCATTGAGCAGAACCACGCCGTCGACCCCGCCGACGCCGCGTTCGCCCGGCTGGCTGTCGAGCACCCCGAGTGCTGCTCCACCGCCGCCGACTACCCCGACTGGACCTGCGGGGGTGTGTCGTGACACGCGAAGCACGCTTGGTGGCGGTGGCGGCCCGGGTCTTCCGCGACCTAGCGGAGGACGATGCCCGCCTCCCGGACACCTGCGGATGGGAGATCGGGGTGACGCCCGACGGCCTGCCGCTGATCTCCGGCAAGTTGTCCACCGCCGATCCCGACGACGCGATGACCGTACTCGCGCTGGTCGGCGAGCACCGCACGTGGCGGCTGCTGGACGTGGACGACCCGGCCCGCATCGCGATCACGTTCACGTGGCCGGAGCCGGAGCACGGCAAGCCGAGGCCCGAGCCGGAGGCCGTCGTGCAGCTGTGGGCCCCGGCCCTGGCGGAGGTGAGGGCCGCGTGACCGCCGCGCCGTCCGTCGCCGTCGTCGACTTCCTTGTCCTGGTCGCGCTGCTGCGCCGCATCAGCGACCTGGAGGACCAGCTCGCCGGGGCCCGGCTGAGCGTCGAACAGCAGCAGACCGACCACATCAACTGGCGGCTGGAGTACGGGCCGCGACCCAGGGGGAACCAGTGACCGACAACAAGACGCTCACCGTCGCCGAAGGGGCCGCCCTGATCTGCGCTCCGACCGAGCTGCGGTCTGCAGCTGAGAGGGCCGCGCGCCCCGAGCCCGATGTTGCCGGGCGGTTCGCTCGCGACACGGCCCGGCACGAGATGACCGTCCTGCATGACGAGGGCCTGTACCGGCACCTGCTTTTCCGTGAGACGAACCACTCGTTCTACTGGTTCGAACTCATCACGACGCCCGGTCAGCTCGTCTTCTCGGGCGATGGCGAGAGCTTCGTCTTCCGCCGCATCACGGACATGTTCGAGTTCTTCCGCTCCGGTCTCAGGCCCGACGGGACGATCGAACTCAACCCGCACTACTGGTCGGAGAAGCTGGCCAGCGACCGCGGCAGCGTCATGGGCTACCAGGAAGACCTGTTCGTCAAGGTCGTCTGGGAGCAGGCCAATCACCTGATCGAGCAGGAGCACGTGGAGCCCGAGCAGGTGGACCGGTTCCGGCAGACGATCAAGGACGACATCGTCGAGGGCGGGATGTACGCGACCGCCGACGAGGCGTACCGCACCGTCGAGGAGTTCGAGTTCTACAACGACCCCTCGAAGGAATTCGATTACCGCTATGAGGCCGACGTCCGCTTCGAGGACGCCTGGGAGTGGTTCAGCGCTACGCAGGACTACGACTGGTGGTTCCTGTGGGCCTGCCACGCGATCGTGTGGGGCATCGCCCGGTACGACGCCGCGAAGGCGGTGGCGGCATGAGCTACCTCCGCCGCATCACCGCCGTCACCGTCGCGCTGCTGCTGGCCGCGTCCGCGCTGACGGCGTGCACCGACCGGGACGACGACTGCGACGCCCTGTCCATGGCCCCGGCGGCGGTGTCCGTACCGCTGAAGCCCGGCCCCGGCGCCCGCAGCGGTTCGCGCGGCAAGGCGGCCAAGCCGAAGGCGAAGACGCCGAAGCACACGACCGGCCGCACGCACACCCACGACTACTGCGACGAGGACTGAGGCATGAACGCCGAGCAGTGGAACGAGAAGCACCCCGTCGGTACGCCCGTCATCGCCTACCCCGGCGTCCGCCCGAAGCATCCGCTCGCCGTGGCGGTGCGCAAGCGGCAGGAGTCCGGCGGCTACGTCGATCCGGGCGATGTCGACCTGTGCAGGCGGCTGGTGACCGTGACCCGCACCCCGGCCTGGACGCTCGGCCACGGCGCGGCCGTCGTGTCCGTCGAGGGCTACGCGGGCGGCATCTGCCTCACCCACATCGACGTGACGGGCGAGGTGGCGGCGTGAGCTACCCGCATCTGCTGACCGCCGAGGCCACGGACATGTGGCCGTCGATCCGCGGCTTCGTGGCGTGGCTGGACGACGCCAACGGCCGCGACGAGCAGGAGAAGACCCTCCGCATCCTGAAGATCGTGGAGGAGGCGGGGGAGGTCGCCCAGGCCTGGATCGGCATGACCGGCCAGAACCCCCGCAAGGGCGTCACCCACACCCGTGAGGACGTCGCCGACGAACTGTGCGACGTGATGATCACGGCGGCGACTGCGCTCGCCTCGGTCGTCGACAAACCCGAGCAGGTCTTCGCCGCACACCTGGGCCGCGTCCAGCAGCGGGTGAGCGAACTGGAGGCGCGCCGTGGCTGACGACCGCTTGGAGCAGGCCCGGCGTATCGCCGTCGAGCTGGAGAACGCCCTCGCCCGCGTCACTGGCCTCGCGCAGGTCTGGCGGGACGCCCCTGACCCGCTCGCGCGGGCCATGGGTGCCGACCTCCTCAGCGCCATCGAGGGGCTGCAGGACAAGGACGGTGCGGCATGAGGTCCCCGATCGCCGCCGTCCGCTCCCGGGCCCGGCACCGCGGCAAGACCCCGGGCCAACTGCGCGCCGAGTGCGACGACCTGGCGTGCGCCGTCGTGCGGCTCACCGCCGAGAACGACCGGCTACGGGCAGCGCTCGCGGCCCGGTCCGAGAAGGAAGAGGTGGTGTCGTGAGCGTGTTTCCCGCCCGCCGGCCGAACGGCCTACGCGTCCTGGACGCCTTCTGCTGCGCCGGCGGCATGGCGATGGGCTACCACCTGGCCGGCTTCGAGGTGGTCGGCGTCGACATCGAGCCCCAGCCGCACTACCCGTTCACCTTCGTCCAGGGCGACGCCATCGAGTACATCCACGAGCACGGCCGCGAGTTCGACCTCGGTCACGGCAGCCCGCCGTGCCAGGCCTACACGCCGCTGAACGCCTACAACCACAAGGTCTACCCGGACCTGATCGCGCCGACCCGGAAGGCGTTCGAGACGGCCGGCCTGCCGTATGTCATCGAGAACGTGGAGGCGGCGGCGGCCGAGCTGAGGGATCCGCTGATGTTGTGCGGCCCGATGTTCGGCCTGAGGGTCTACCGGCACCGACTGTTCGAGACGGACTGGGATCTGACCGCGCCCGGGCATCCGGTGCACGTGGAGCGGTGCGTCCGTAACGGCTATCTGCCGACGCCGGAGCGGCCGTTCATGTCGATCCACGGCGGCAAGCACTCCCGGGCGTGGCAGCGCGCCGCCTGCGACGCCATGGGAATGCCGTGGATCAAGGTGCCGGAGGATGCCGGCGTCGACCGGATCAAGCTCGGCATCCGCGAGGTGTGCGAGGCGATCCCGCCAGCCTACGCCCGCTACGTCGGCGAGGCGTTCGCGGCGGCGGCCCAGGCGGAGGTGGCGGCATGACCCGCCCGCCGCTCGTCGGAGCCGCCCTGTGGAACATGGTGATGAAGAACGCTGGCGGCCGCTGCGAGTGCCGCGGGGTGTGCGGAAGCAAGCATGATCCCGAGCGGCGCGGGCGGCAGATGCGCTGCCCGCACGAGAACGGAATGAACGTCAGCAAGATCGGCGAGATCAAGCTGATCGCCGTGCCGCGCGACCCGTCGGTGGACTTCACGACCGCCGCGTCCCTGTCGGCCTCCCGGCTGATCGCACTGTGCCCGTCGTGCGACGGGGCCGTGCGCCGGATCTTCAAGCGGGCGGAGAAGAAGCTCCCGCCGCAGGAGGACGGCCTCTTCGACAGCGCCCCGTACTACGTCGACCCGGCCAGCACGAAGCAGGCCGACGTCGGCGCCGCATAGAGCCAGCCGGGCCGCCGGATGACTCCGGCCGGCGGCCCGGCGATCCACCACCCGCCGCGCGGGCCCTGCCCGCACCCCGGCCGCCCGCACCATCCCCCGAACCGCGGGCGACCGGGGCCCTCGCACCCTTCTGGAGGTCCATATGGGCCGCATCATTCGCATCGGCCGCTGGGAAGCCGACTGGCACCAGCGCGCCCTCCACATCTTCCGAGGCCCCGACCCGCACTGCAGCCGCTGCGGCGGCACCGGCGGCGGCTGGAGGCCCACCGGCCACGGACCCGACTGGGACGGCTGCGCCTGCCTCGACGACATCCGCACCTGGCGCATCCCCCTCTGGCGGCGGCGCAGCTTCGAGGAGGCACCGTTCTGATGACCGCTCCCCGCCGCGCATTCGACACCGACAACGGCCGCTACTACACCGACCCGGCCGGCGGCCCCGACCTGGTATCCGTCACCAACGTCATCGACACCGCCGTCAACAAGAGCCGTGCGCTGGTGCCGTGGGGCGTCAAGCTCACCGTCGAGCACGTCCTCGACAACGTCATGAGCATCGTGAGCCGCGTCGTCGCCGACCGGCCCGGACTCACGACCGAGATCAAGGCCGTGCACCGCGACGCGAAGGAGCGCGCCGCCGACCTCGGCGACCGCATCCACGCCGCCGCCGAAGCCCGCGTCCTCGGCGCCCCGGTACCGGCCGACGCGGAGGTCGCCCCGTACATCGCGCAGCTCGACCTGTGGCTGGCCGCGTGGGGCGTGGACCTGGCCGAGCACATTGAGGCCACCGAGATTACGGTGATGCACCGGCGTCTCGGTTACGCGGGCACTGCCGACCTGATGGTGTGGCTGCCCACCGGCCCCCGCAGGCGCTTTGAGCTGTGGCTGATCGACTACAAGACGTCGGCGACCCGCCCGGCCCAGAGCGTCTACCCGGAGAACTGCCTCCAGCTGGCCGCGCTGCGCTACGCCGAAACCGTCCTGCTCCCGGACGACTCCGACGCGCCGATGCCCCGCATCGAGCGGACCGGCGTCCTCAACCTGCGCGCGAAGTCGCACGCGCTGGTGCCGATGCCCGCCGGTCGGGCCGCGCACAAGGCGTTCCGCGGCGCTCTCGCAACGACGCGGTGGCTGCACGCAGCCGCCTCCTCGCATCCCGCGCTGCTCCCGCCGTCGGCGGCTGCGCCCTCGCACCGAAAGGCAGCCTGACATGGGCTCCCGGCTCCTGAACATCCAGCGCCGCGCCGCCGAACACGGGCGGCTCCGCACCGGCTGCACCCAGGGCGGCAAACCGGTCCGCTCCGCGACCTGGGTCGTCACCTCCCATTCCGAAGAACACGTCCGCACCGCCGCCGCGCTGTGGGGCGGCGAGGTTGAGCAGTGGAGCCCGCTGAACTCCTCGATCTCCCAGTGGCGCGTCATCACCAAGTCCGCGTCCGTCGAAGCGCTGATCACTCCCGGTGATCCGCTCAACCAGTACAACGAGCTGTGGTCCAAGGGTGGCTGCCAGCGCCGCTGCGACGGCGAGACCGAACTGCTCTCCCGTCGGCCGTGCATCTGCTCCGCCCGCTTCGGCGAGGACTGGCACCAGCAGAAGAAGGGCGTCGTCTGCTCCGCCACCTCCCGCCTGAACGTCATGCTGCCCGACCTGTCCGGCATGGGCGTGTGGCGGGCCGAGACCCACAGCTTCTATGCCGCGTCCGAATGGGGTGCCATGGTCGACATCGTTCTCGCCGGGACCGACGGCCGCGGCTTCGTGCCGGTCACGCTGCGCATCGAGCCGCGGCAGGTCGTCCGCGAGGGCCAGACCAAGAAGTTCCCGGTCGTCGTGGTGGAGCTGCGCGGGGTCACACCCCGGCAGGCACTCGCCGGGCCGATGACGGCCGCGGTCGCCCTGGACCCGCCCGGGGCCGGGCAGGCGGTCGCCGCGCTCGAAGCGGCCCGCCCCGACTACCTCGCCGAGGCCGAGGCCGCGCTCACCCCGGACGACGTGGGCGACGTGTACCGCCGGGCGCACGCCGTCGGCCACCTCGACGACGACCTGATCGGTCGGCTTGCGGCCATCGCCGACCGCCTCAAGGCGGAGGCCGCCGACCCCGACGAGGACGGCGCCTACCCCGCCGAAGTCGTCGACGCCACCCCGTAACCCGCGGCTGTCCCCGCCCGCCGGTATCGGGCGGGGCGCCGCACCCCAAGGAGAGCGCACGCCATGACCCACATCCAGCCCGCGTTCGACGGCACCGAACTCGCCGCCCCGGCCCCCGCCAAAGCACGCCGCATAGTCGACGACTTCGAAGCCTGGGTCACCGAGGTCTGGGACGCGTTCGTCGCAGTCGCCGACACCGGCCAGCCGTTCACCGTCGACGAGGTCGCCCGCAAGAAGAAGCTGCCCGACCCGCCCTGCCCCAAGTCGCAGTGGGGGTCGCTGCCCGCCCGCCTGCAGAACGCGGGCGTCATCCGCCACTACGGCTACGGCGGCAGCGAACGCGCCCACCTCAGCCTCGTGCACGTGTGGATCGGCGTCCCGGCCGAGCACCGCGAAGCCGTCGCCCGCCGACGCCGCGAGGACCGCCGCGCCGCCCGCGCCGGACGCCGGAGGGCGGCCGCATGAGCCCGGTCACCCTCGCGCTGACCGCGGCCCTGTCGGCCTACATCGTCTACCGGTTCTTCACGCTCGCACACGACAACCGGGCCGCGCTCCAGCGCCGCATCGCCGCCGCCGAAGCCCGCCTGGAGCGCCGGGACGCGCTGCCCGAGGAGAACTTCCTCCTCCGCCGCGAGCCTCTCGATGACGACCCGGCCGCGGCCGACGCGCGGGCCCTCGCCGAACACGACCTCGCCATCTGCCAGCAGATCCTCAAGCACACCGAACAGGGGGAACGATGAGCACCAAGCCGCTGCCGCCGCACGGCAGCACAGCGCGCGCCAAGGGCCGACCTGCCGCGGGAATCAAGGGATGCCCCTGCCTGCCCTGCCGCGACGCCGAGAACCGCTACAACAAGCGGCGCCGTCTCCTCAACGGCACCGGCCGCACGTTCATGGTTCCCGCAGCCCCCGTCGCCGACCACCTGCGCGCCCTCTTCGCGGCGGGCGCCGGATGGAACCAGCTCCGCGACGTAGCCGAGTCGTCCAACGCGACCATCAGCGCCATCCTTCACGGCAAGGTCAAGCAGATCCGCCGCACCACCGCGAACAAGTTCCTGGCCATCCGGCCGGGCGACGCCACGCCCCCCGGCCGCCGCGTACCGGCCATCGGGGCCATCCGGCGGACGCGGGCACTCCTGGCCATCGGCCACACCTGCAAGGCCATCTACGGGGCGACCACCGTCGAGCACACTCAGGTCAGCGAACTGGTCACCGGCCGCACCGACACCGTGGCCAAGCACGTTCATGAACGAATCGCCGAGGGCTACGCCAAGCTCGCCGGCATTCCCGGCACCTCGGCCCGGTCCCGTAACCGGGCCGCGCGCGAAGGCTGGCCACCGCCCGCCGCCTGGGACGACATCGACGATCCTGCTTGCGTTCCGGACGCGGGCCGCGACGACGCCGAACTGGGCCGACGCGAACTCGCCGCCCTCCGCCGCGAAGAGATCACGCATCTCGCCGCCTACAGCATCCCCGAACACGAGATCGCCGAGCGCCTCGGCATGGCCCCCGCCTACGTCCACGACCTCATCCGCAACATGAGGAGCGCGGCATGAGGGCCGACGGCTGGCGCGACGAGGCGGTCTGCGCCCAGACGGCCCCTGACGTCTTCACGCCCGAGAGCTACTCCGATGCCGACGTGACCAACGCCAAGAAGGCCTGCGCGGGCTGCCCCGTGCGCCGGCCCTGCCTCGACGCCGCCCTCTCCGAAGAGGCGGGCCAGCACTTCCGGGAGCGAGCCGGCGTGCGCGGCGGCACCACACCCCGCCAGCGGTGGCAGATGCAGCAGCGAGCCGCCGTGTGAGAGCCCCCGGCCGGCCCCGCGCACCACCCGCGAGGCGGAACCAGGCGTCCCGATTGTCAGGTGCGTCCGGCACCCTCCGCGTATCCGACCGCTCCAAACGAAAGAAGCACGCCGTGACGTTGGACGCCATGCACTGGGTGTGGTCCCAGTCCCAGTCGAGAGGCAACGCCCGGCTCGTCTTGCTCTATGTGGCGGACCAGGTGCGGACCTCGGCGTGCGAGGTGCGGGTCGGCCAGCGGGAGCTGATGCGTGCCATGAACACCCCGTCCAAGGGCACCGCGGAGAAGGCCGTCAAGGCGGCTGAGGATCTCGGCGAACTTGAGGTTCTGGAGCGGGGAGTGGGGCGCCGGGCGGCGCTCTACAAGCTGCCGAAGGCGGTCGGATTCGTGCGAGAGGCCGTTCGTAGCGCCCCGGAATCCGGGGCACAAGAATCGGCTAGCGCCCCGGATTCCGGGGCACAAACTGACGATCAAGGTTCCCGTAGCGCCCCGAAAACCGGGGCACAAAAAAACCGTAGCGCCCCGGTTCTGAGCCGTAGCGCCCCGAAAACCGGGGCACTTCCCCATACCCAAACTACGCAGGCTGGTACGGAGGCCGGACAGCCCGACGCCTTCGCCCGCTGCCAGCCCCTCGTCCGGGCCATGACCGAAGCCGGGATCACCGTCAGCTGGAGCATGAAGGCATCCGACTGGCTCGACATCGCCGCGATCGTTCAGCACGCCGGCGTACCCGCCATGGTGGCCTTCGCCCGCGACACCAAGAACGCCACCAGACAGCCCATCCGTTACGCCACGTTCTTCCTCCGCGGCGGATGGCGGGGGCTTCCTCCTGCTGCAACTCCACCGCCGCCGCAGGCCGATTCGGATGTGAAGCCGCCCCACTGCGGTGATCCGGACTGCGACCCCGTCACCCGCTACCGCGAAGTCGAGCACGACAACGGCATCCGGTCCCTCAAGCGCTGCCCCGACTGCCACCCCTCCCGTAAGGAGCACCGAGCCGCATGACCGACGATCAGTACGACGCCATCGAGCGCGTCCCGCCGAACGACCTGGCCGCCGAACAGGCCGTGCTTGGCGCGATGATGCTCAACCCCAGCGTCATCGACCCCGTCATCGCCTCTGTCGAGCCCGAGGACTTCTACCGCCCCGCCCACGAGACGATCTTCACGGCGATCTGTGACCTGTACGGCCGCAGCCGAACCCCGAAGGTCGACCCCATCACCGTCACCGCCGACCTCACCGAACAGGGCCTGATCCAGAAGGTCGGCGGCGCTTCCTACCTGCACACCCTCGTGCAGACCGTGCCGGTCACCGGGCACGCCGACGAATACGCCGAGATCGTCCACGAGCAGGCGCAGCTGCGGCGCGTCATCGAAGCCACCACCCGGGCCACCGCCCGCGCCTATGCCGCCGGTGGCGCCGCCGCAGAGATCCTCGACGACGCCATGGCCGAGCTGCAGTCCGCCGCCACCGGCGTCTCCGCGGTCGAAGTCAAGCTCTCGGTCGGCGACCGGTGGGCCGCGTTCCTCGACGAGCTGGAAGCCGGCAAGGACCCGCGCGCCCTGGACACGCCCTGGCACGACCTGAACGACGCCATCGAACTCAAGCCCGGCCAGCTCGTCACGGTCGGCGCGGCCACCGGCGGCGGCAAGTCGCTGCTGGGCATGAACCTCGCCGCGCACGTGGCCCTGACCCGCGCCCGGCCCGTCCTGGTCGCCTCGATGGAGATGGGCGGCTCCGAGCTGATGGCCCGGCTGACCGCCGCCGAGGCATCGGTGACGCTGGACCGGCTGATCCGCCGCAAGCTGGACGACAGCGACTGGACAAAGATCACCAAGGCGTCCGACCGGCTGCAGAACGCGGGCAACTTCATCCTCGACGACTCACCCAACCTGACCCTGTCGAAGATCCGGGCCCGGATGCGGTGGATGTGCTCCACCGGCCACCCGCCCGCCATGGTCGTCGCCGACTACCTGCAGCTGATGACCCCCGAAGGCTCCACGTCCACGACGAACCGGGCCCAGGAAGTCGCCACGCTCTCCCGCGGACTCAAGCTCCTCGCGATGGAGTTCGAGATCCCGATCGTGGCCCTGGCCCAGTTCAACCGCAACGCCGTCGGCCGGCAGCCGATGGTCTCCGACTTCAAGGACTCCTCCGCCATCGAGCAGGACTCCAACGTGATCGTGCTCATGCACCGGCCGCTCGCCGAGGACGGCACCGACACCGGGCCGCGCGCCGGAGAGATCGACCTGATCATCGCGAAGAACCGCAACGGCGCCTCCGGGCGCATCATCCCGCTCGTCTTCCAAGGCCACTTCGCCCGCCTGCGGTCCCTCGGCCGCGAGCACTGAGAGGTTGCGATGACCGACACCTGCCCCGCCTGCTGCCGCCGCCGGATACCTCCGTGCGCCGAGCGCCGACGCGGCAACCAGATCGCGCACGGCTACCGCTGCCCCGGCTGCGGCCACCAGTGGGCCACCGCCCGCCAGCTGCCCGCCTACTCCGACATCCACCGCCGCCGCGCCGGGCGGCAGACCCGAGAGGCCGCCTGATGACCGTCCGCCCCACCGCTTCGACGATCACTGATGCCCAGCTCGATGACCTGTACCGCGACAGGGACGCGCTGCGGGTGGCTGTCCGCAAGCTGATGGCCGCCGGCCGCCGTGACGCCGCGGCAGCCCCGCAGGAGGCCCTGAGTGCCCGCGAGACGGCCCGGGAGGGCTCCGGTGGCGCCAGGCATGCCCGGACTGCCGACAGGCCGTCAGAGAGGCGCCCAGCGCCGCCGGTTGGTCAGCGCCCCGCCGAGACGGGCCCCGGAACCGCCCTGGGCGGCCCGCAGAGCGCCGCGCGGGCGCCGGAGGTCCCCGACTGCCCCGAGCCCCGCGAGAAGGCCGCAGGCGGCCACACAGAGCTTCACGCCCTCCTCGCCCGCCTGATCACCGACGCCGCGCACCACGCCCGGTGCGCCGAACGCTGCCGCGAGCTGCGCCGCCCGAGCGATATCCACGACGGGTTCGCTGCCGGCTTCACCGCGGCCGCCTGCTACACCGCCGACCTGATCGCCACCGGGGCGCTGCAGTGGCGCGGCGGCCACCACGTACCCGCCGACGACGAAGCCGCCGCCGCGCACCTGGCCGACGGACTCGCCGGCACGGCGCCCGAGCGGGCCCAGCAGATCCTGCGGGCCATCCGCGGGGAGGCCGCCTGATGCCCCGCGTGATCCGCGCCCGGGACGTTGGCGAGGCCCTCGCTGCCGGCGGCTACGAGCCGTCCGAGTACGACCCGCGGCACGGCTGGGAGCCCGGCTACCGGGCCGTCCAGGCCGGGCGCCGCCAGGTCAACGTCTTCCACGACGGACCCGGCGAGGAGGCCGGGCTCGATGCGTACACCACCGAACTCCGTGCTCACGGCTACCACGTCGTCCCCGACCAGATGCCCGGCGGCGGCAGGCGCCGCCTGCACGTCACCCGCCCCTGACAAGGAGAAACCCATGACCGACCACACCGAAACCGACCCCTACGCCGACTCGCCCGACGCCGGAGACGACTCCGCCTGCGACTGCGGCGGAGCCTGGCACGCCCGCAAGCAGCACTGCGTCGACTGGCCGTGCCCCGGATGTGACCGCATCTGCCCGCCCGAACCCGGCACGTCCGTCCTCTGACCCGCCCTGGGGCGGCGGACAGCTGCCGCCCCGCCCGCACGACCGCAAGGAGACCGCCGTGACCGATGTCAACCCGACGTGCAGCATGTGCAATCGCGACCTTCGCGATGACGAGTGGGGCCGGGCCGGGTGCCGCATCTGCCAGGAGCGCGGCACCGAGATGCTGCGCGCGCTGCCGGGCCTGTACGACCAGCTCGGCGACCTCCTGGAGCCGGGGTCCGGGCGGGGCGGCGGGCGCGTAAGCGGAACGAAGGGCGCGCCGCTGCCGTGCTCGCTGCACGTACTCGATCTGCGGGCCCGCGGCGGGCTGGTGACCGTTCTCGCCGACTGGGAGGCCGCCGTGCGCGACGAACTCGGCTACGAGGCGGCCGGGTTCCGGGGCGACCTGCGGCAGACCCTCGCCGGTACGGTCGCGTTCCTCGCCGCCAACACCCCGTGGATCTACGCCAGCTTCAGCGGCGCCGCCGACCTGCACCACGAGATCCGCGCCCACCACGGGCACGCCCAGCGGCTCGTCACCGGCGAACAAGCGGAATGCAAAATCCACGTCGCGTGCCCGTGCGGCGCCACCCTGTCGATCACCCTCACCACCCCCGGCCGGCAATGCGCCCGCTGCGGCACCCAGCACACCTGGCAAGACCTCCGCGACCTGCCGCTCGCCGACCGGGACGCAGCCTGACTACCACGAAGGAGCACCCGATGGGCCAGTCCACTGACGCGATGCTCGTCTACGGCTACCACCTCGGCGGAGGTGACAGCGGATGGGAGCTCGAAGGCCTCGGCAAGTACGGGGAACTGCCCGAACTGCCCTGGTACGGCCCCGAGGACGACTTCCAGACGGCGGCCGAGCGGCACCTGCTCGCCACGCTCACCGGCTTCACCGAAACCTGGGAGCCCGGCAAGGACGGCTACTTCCAGCGCGAGCGGGAGGCCAGGGCCACGCTCGGCGTGGAGTTCGAGACGCACTGCTCCGACCGCTCCCCGATGTACCTGCTGATCGCGGTGGGCGTCACCGCCCACCGCGGCTGCGCCACCCCGGTCGGCTTTACACAGTTGGCCGACGAGGTGACGCGACAGGGCGCCGACGCCAAGCTCCGCCAGGCCCTCGACGCGCTAGGGATCAGGCCCAGGCAGAGGCGGCCGGGCTGGCTGCTCTGCTCGTGGTGGGGCTGACGCAGCACGGCGCCCCGCCCACACGCGTCGATCTTCCGTTGTCAAAAAGAGCGCATTTCCGCGCTTCGCCTCGGGCGCCAGGCTGCACAGGCCTACCGTCGGCCGTATGGATATGGATACCGCGCACGCCGCGGCGCTGGAGCAGATCGTCGTCAAGTACCGCCACGCCATCGAGGGCGGCGACCCGTGGTCCGGTGACAGCCCCCTCGACGCAGACACGTTGCACGCCGTATCGCTGGGAGCGGCCACCACATACGAGCTCGGGAAGCTGGCCGCCGACCTCGACGATCCCTCAACCCGTCAACTCCGCCTTCAGGAACTGCTGGCCACCGCCTTCGCGCACGGCTTCAACACAGCCAGCACCTACCAGGTCAGCAGCGGACCGAATCTGTAACGCTGCGCGGCTACTCCGCCGGTAGCCGCCGGGCCACGTTCGCTGACCACCTGCGGGCCAGCCTCGCCGCCTCGTCGCCGCCCCGCCCGTAATGCGCCAGCAGCGCCACTGCGGCCCGCGCCTCGCCCGCCGTGATGACGGGCAGGCGCGGGCCAGTCGATCTGCGCACGAAGAGGTTCGAGTTCCACTGTCCTCCTTGTTCCGCGCGTCCGGTGCCGCCCCGGTACAGGCCCGGCGGGTGCTGGAGCGGGCGCATCAGGTGCTGCGCCGGTACGTGCAGTGACGGAACAGCCGCGGTCAGGATGGCGGGCCGCTTTCTTTGCCCCACCCTCTTGCGGCTTCCAGATTTGGAAGCTAGCTTGGTGTTGTGAGGTCAGGGGAATAGCCCCAGGCCCCGCCGGAAGGAACCGGCCCATGAACACCACCGCTGCCGCACTCGAAGCCCGCGTCACCGTTGCCACCGTCCGCACCTGGTGCCGCATCGGAGCCGTCGCCGCCGCCAAGCGCGCCGGCCGCTGGGTCATCGACGCCGCGTCCCTCGCCCACCGCATCGCCCTCGGCGCCCTCAAGCGCCCCGCCCGCAGGCCCGCCGCGGTCGTCTACTCGGTCGAGACGATGACCGCGATCGGCGGCAGGCGCTGGCAGCGCGGCGACAAGGACCGCGTCTACCTCAACGACTGGGCCGCCTTCGCCGGGCTGGAGACCGACCACTACAACACCGGCAACATCTCCTCCGCCTCCTGGCAGGGCGAGGCCATCTCCAACTCGCAGGCGTACAAGCTGCTCGCCACGCTCGACAAGGTGTGGTTCGACACCGCCGACGGCAAGCTGCACGGCCGCTACGGCGTCACCGAGTCCCGCGTCGCCTCCCGCGAAGAGGTCTGGGCCGCCGTCGTCGCCGGGATCCGCGCCGCCATCGCGGCCCTCTGACACCGACACCGCCACGTCCGCTCCGTCCCGAAGGGGGACCGGCATGACCACCACCACGATCCGCGTCATCGAGTGCACCAGCCCGGACGAGCTGTACCGCCAGTACTCCGGCCAGAGCGAACCCCAGCCCTGCTACATCGAACTGGACCTGCGCGAAGGCGTCCTGCTCGCCAGCTACAACGCCGAGATCGGCAACGCCGTGCCGTTCAGCGTCCACTACGGCTTCGACCGCCGCTACGACATTCCCCTGCTGCACGCCGAGGCCGCCAACCAGGCCCTGCGCGACGTCACGCCGCTGGCCGACCGCATCCTCGCCGACTGGGAACAGGTCTGGGACGGCAACAACCTGGTCGCCCGCCTCGGGAAGGACGCCCAGGCCGCCGAGGAGGAACTGGACGCGCTGCTGGAGGACCGCTTCGCCGAATCGGACCAGGTGACCGTCTGGGACGTGGACAGCGCCACCAACGGGTGCGAGGCCGACGAGTACAGCATCACCGCCGAGACGACCGACGACCGTCTGGACGAGATCGAGGAGCAGATCCGTCAGGACCTGGCCGGCGTGAGCGGCAGCGGCAGCAGCGTGGTCGTGCTGGAAGGGGTGAACGACTACCTGCGGCGGCTGCGCGACGGCCTCGGCGAGGACGACGCCTGAGACCCTCCGCGACTCTTCACCCCCGCGCCGCCCCGGCCACCACCGGGGCGGCATCACCTTGGAGAACCGATGACTGAGTACACCGACCCGCCCGGCATGCCCGAGGACGAACGGATGACCGACGCCGAGTTCCGCGTGGTGCGCGAGTACCTGGGGCTGACCCCCGAGTGGCTGGCCGGCCACCTCAAAGTGTCCGCGCGCACGGTCCGGCACTGGGAAGCCGGTAAGTACCAGATCCCGGACGGGGTGCGCCTGGAGATGGAGGACCTGGAGCAGCGCACTGGCGAGTTCATCGCCGGGGCCGCTGAGAAGCTGCAGGACCTCCCGGAGCCGGGGCTGATCACCTACCGGACGGATGCCGAGTACTGGTCGGCGCACCCCGAGCTGGACCCGCTGTTCCCGGCCTCCTGGCACCGCGCGGTCGTCGCCCGTATCGCCCTGCAGGTACCGGCACTGGCCATCGCGTATGCAGATGCCGTGGCCGCGCAGGGGGTTCCGGTGTGACCAGGCCAGTGACCACAGCGGAGCCATGCAAGGCCTCTGGCCGCACCTGCGGAACCCCAGCAGGATGGCGCAAGGGCGGCCGGTGCCCCCGCTGCCGCAAGGCGCACAACGAGGACACCGCGCGCTACCGGCGCCAGCGCACCGCCCCCGACCCGGCGCTGCTGGACCACATCGCCACGCGGATCGCGCAGGGGGAGGACTTGCCGCCTGTCGCCCGTGAACTGGGTCTGTACCCGCGCAGCGTGCGGGCGGCGGCGGCCGACCACCCACGGCTGGCCGCGGCCCTGGCGAACACCGAGCAAGAGCGGGCCGGTCAGCATGAGTTAAAAGACGTCGTGGCCTACCTGCTGACCCTGACTGAGCCCCGGACGGGAGCCGGCCCGCAGCAGACGCCCGATGAGCTGGCCCTGTGGCGCACCACGCCGGGGTTCACCGAGCTGGAGCGCCGGATGATGCAGAAGACATGGAAGCCGCGCCGAAAACGCACCGTCGTGGAACTGACCGCGTTCGGCGAGACGAAGCCAGCTCTGACCTGGGGCCGCGATCCGCGCGCGGCAGTGGAGGGGCAAACCATCAAGGCGCGTTACCTGGCCGGCATGACGGCGGAAGAAGCGATCACCAGTCCGCCCGGAACCCGCATGCCGCGCGCCGAAGAAGAATCATGCCCTGCGGGTTCCTTCTGCGGAACGCTCAACGGTCCACAGTACGGCGGCTCCTGCCCGCGCTGCCGTGAGGCGGTAGCCGTCAAGGAGCGCTCCCGGCGGCGGCCGCCGCCGGACGGGGACACGGCCGCGGTGATCGCTGCGTACCAGGCCGGTGAACCGATCAAAAGCATCGTGGAGACATTCGGCCTGTCCGCTAAAGAGCTCTCCCGTCTGGCCCGGAAGTATCAAGCTCGCAGGTCCCCGGCCGCCGGGCCGCAGGAACAGAAAGAGGCGGCAGTGGCCCGGCAGCAGGAGCGTGTGCTGCACATCATGCGGTCGGGAGACGTGAGTCTCAGCGCGGCGGCGCGCCAACTGGGCCTGAAGGCGGGCAGGGTTGTGGCCTGGTCCCAAAGAGACCAGGACTTCGCCGCCCGTGCGAAGGAGGCCGCGGATCAGGGCACACAGGCGGCGAAGGAGCGGTTCCTGTCCGCCTTGTCGGCTGGCAGGCCACTGGAGCAAACCCGGCGTGAGGCGGGTGTGACGTGGTACCGGTGCGAAGCCTGGTGCCGGTCGGACCCGGACTTCGCGGACCGGTTCCGCCAGGTGCATCCGTGGCCGAGCGTTCGTGAAGGGCGAAAGAAGCCCTAGCTGTGGTGCGGGGCTTGACCGGCTGGATGCCGGCACTCGTGGATGTGTAGGCCCGGCGGCGCATCGGCTTCGAGTTCTCCAACGGCAAGGAGTGGATCGCAGGCCCCCTGACCTCCATCCTCGCCGTGAAGAAGAACCGCGGCTGAACACGACGAAGCCCCCGCCCGGAAGTCATCGGGCGGGGGTCTTTCGCGCTGTCCTACAGGGCCGGCTGACCGGAGCCGGGGCAGGTGCCCCGGTCGTCGGCCGGCTGGTGGGTGGTCGTCGGCTCGCCGGGCTCGGAACCCACCCAAGCCCCGCATACCGGGCAGCTGCCGTCACATCGCGCTGGGTCGCACCGCATGGCGCCTCCCGCATTGGAGGCTCCCAGCGTGCCCGCGACGGCATCTTGGTCACCAGGGCGCGCGCAGGGTCAGAAGGCGGACTGCAGCTCCGAAGACCGGCCGCCCCGCTCCTGCCCCGCCCGCGCCGAGTACTCGAACAGCAGGAAGCCCCGGCCGCCACTATGGAAGACCACACCCGTGCCTGGGTGCGCCGTCGGCCGCGTCGACGTCGCCCCGTCCGAATAGCCGTAGGTACGCGCGATCTCCGCGCTACCCGAGTTCGCCAGCACCGCCGCAAGATACGCCTCCGCCCGCAGCGGAGACACCTTGCCGCCCTCGTACAGGTCCGGCACCGGCACATCGGACGGCGGCTCCCCGGTCACCGGCACCTCCGGCTCCTCCCAGCTGT
Source organism: Streptomyces sp. NPDC059788 (assembly GCF_042732265.1). NCBI lineage: Bacteria > Bacillati > Actinomycetota > Actinomycetes > Kitasatosporales > Streptomycetaceae > Streptomyces > Streptomyces sp. NPDC059788. Next base: position 25,385 of record NZ_JBHWHY010000001.1, read on the forward strand.
GCCCAGGCGGCATCTGGCACATCACCGCCACCCACAGCTGGGCACCCGACGAGAACACCACGCGCACACCGAAAGGCCGCTGCACCCCCTCCTGCCACGCCTCGGCAGCCTGCACGTCAGGCGCCTTGGTGAGCGTCTCGATCACAAAATCCTGGAACCGCTGCGGACGCATGACTGTGGACTTCCCTCCGGCGTGTGATGACCGTGCGAGCCTAGCGAGAAACGATGGACCGATAGCTCAATGGCACGAAGGACCGATGGTTCGACAGCGAAACCCCGGCCGCCCATGCCCTGCAGGCCAGGCGGCGACGCCGAAGCGCCGCCGCGGACGGGGGCGGTCAGGCCGCGCCCAGCTCCGGCTGGTCGTACCGCAGGGGCGCGACACCGCCGAGCCTGCGGTGGAGATACTGCAGGCCCCGGACCGTGATGCGGATCTGGGGCCGGGCCAGCATCACCTCGCGAGTCTGCGGATGCAGGTACGTCTGGGGGCGCTCCGTGAGGTGCGCCGCGTGCTTCGCGTAAGGGGTGCCGTTGCGGTCGACCATCCCGAGCGTCCGGATGAACTTCATGAGCCGCTGCTGCCCCGTCGAGATCGCGGGGTCACGGTTCAGAATGAACGCCGCGTCGCGCAGGCAGTAGTCGCCCGACGCGTCGGCGAGGACGTTCCACGCGGCGGCCGGGGCCTCCAGCTCCTTGACCTTCGACTCCAGCGCCTTCGCCTCGCGGACCTTGCCGAGCAGGGCGACGAGCGCCTCCTCGTAGTCCTGGGGGAGTGCGGGAGTCGTCTCCGCCTCGCGGGTCTTTACGGCGAAGTACGTCTGCGCGGCTGCGATCTCCGGCTTACGAGGGTCGCCGTTCATCGCGACGAGGTAGGCGCCGTAGCGCGACAGCTCCCAATCTGCGGTGGATCGCTGCTGGCCACGGGCGTTTTTCGTGATCTTCGCGGAGCTGCGAAAGTGAGCCGCCGGGTTCACGCCGGAGTTCTCTGCGGCGGCGATCGCGCGCTCGATGACGCCCTCGAACCGCTCCCAGCGGTCGTAGGCCATGGTCGGCTGGAGGTCGCGGGCAGGCCAGTATTCGGACCCGTCCGGACGTGTCTGCTTGAGGTGCTCGAACGGGGATTGCCCAGTTGATGCGACGATGGTCATGGTCTCTCCGGTCTGTTTGGACACAGCGGATTGATCGACTGGGGCCCGCTCGGTACTTGGCGGTTCGGGGCGGGCCCTCGCTTCGAAGGTAGGTGTTCGTTGGGTGCTCACGCAATAGAAACCCAAAAAGGTTGCATGAACACTCAAGGCCCGGCACACTCGCGACATGGAACGGGACTGGAGACGGCTCGCTGACGCGATCAAGCGGGCGCGCGAGTCTGCTGGCATGACGCAGGTTGACCTCGCCAAACGCGCCGACATGTCCGAGAGCAGCGTGCAGAACTTGGAATCAGGGCTGCCTCGCACCCGTATTCCTCGCACCTTGGCGAAGGTCGAGGAGGCGCTCGGATGGGCAGCCGGCTCCGGCGTTGAGATCCTCGACGGCGCCGCCGGGCCTGTCTCCATCAGCAAGGAAGCGGAGGGGTTCCACATCGCCAAGCTCTCGGAAGACGAGCTACAGGATGCGGTCACCATGTCGGCCATCGCCGTCACCGACAACCTCACCGCGCGCGAGATTCGTGAACTCTCGCAGCGGATCGTGGCGGAACTGAAGCGACGCGGCGCCCTGGACGCATGACGAAACCCCGCCTCGACGGGGCCCGGTTTTCTAGTGCACGCGCAAGAGAGGACGCTAATCTGGTGTCTCATCCCGACCTGGAGGACGGCTATGCCGGAGCCGATCGATGTGCAAGCAGCCGCGAACCTCCGTGACTGGGCGGACCGCGAGCGTGAGCGAGCCCCCGAACTGGCCCACATCCTCGACGCCTTCGCGGCTAACGGCTTGCCGACCCCGGATGAGTGCACCCCCTGGGAACAGGTGCGCGACGAGCAATATGCGCGGCTCGGGATCGTGGTTGACTCGTGGCATGTCGCCTAAGCATGGTCCACGACGCGCCAACGTGACCTTCGGCGACGCTGCGCAGCGGCAGATCCGGCGACTCAACATTCCGGAAACCATCGCCGTTGACCGTGCCATCGTCGCGATACAGACCGATCCCGGCATCGGTACGGAAGTGCCCGGCAACGCCCCGTGGCGCGAGTATCGCGAAGAAGGCGCCAGCACGCGCGTCATCTACTACGCGACCACCCTCGGAACCCAGATCGTCGTCGCGTACATCGAAGCCTGATCGCAAGAGGCCCGCCCGGATGCCGGGCGAGCCTCTTGCGTGTTCGCTCAGCGCGCCAGCGCGCCGTCCAGGTACTCCTGCACCGGCCCGAACAGCCCGTAGGGCACGTACTCGCCGATCTCCGAGTGCGCGACCCACGCCACCTCGGCCAGCTCCTCGTCGTCCGCCACATGCGCCTCGCCGGAGACCACCGAGCAGGCCGTGTACGACATCGAGCGCCCCGTCTTCGGGTGGACGCGCTCACCGATCAGCTCGGTCGCCGCGACGGTGAGACCGGTCTCCTCCAGCGTCTCGCGCCACCGCGGCCCGCTCGGCGGACTCGCCAGACTCGATCGCGCCTGCGGGGAACTGCCAGACGAGGTCCCCCTCGGGCACCCTGCGGCGGATCAGTAGCACGCGGCCGTCGCTGACGATGACCGCGGCAGCGACGGCGGGCTCGGTGGTGGTCATGCCGCCTGCTCCACTTCTGGCGTCTCATCGGTACGCACCGTCTGGGGTGGGAGTGGGTAGTTGTCGGCGATGTCGAGGACGATGGGAAGCACCGCCGCGTGGAAGTACTCGTGGCCGCGAACCGGCTCGACATTGGCGAGCGCCAGCGCGGCGAGCGTTGCCTTTTCTACCTGTCGAGCAGCGCCCGGCGGGAGGTTCCGCATGAGCCGCACCGTGATGTGGTATCCATCTCGGGCATGGGTGGCCAGGCGGGGGCGAGAGTCGCCGGAAGTGATTCCGAACTTCACGGTCTGGTTCTCGTCATCGAGGACGACGTAGAAGGCGTCCCAGGTCTTGCCCATACAGAGCCTGCAGATACCTCCGCCTTGCTGTACGGCTGTTGGCCGCGGTGTGCTCTCATGTCCGGCTGCACACCGAACGCGGTGAGGTGTCTTCACTCCGAGCCATGCGGTTTCAAGGACCGTGCCGCCCAGCTCTGCGACACGTGCCCGGAATTGGGCCTCGGAAATCTTCGGATCGTTTCCGGCGCAGGCCCGGCAGAGCCCCTGTCCGCGCAGCACGCTGTTGGGCCGCTGCTTCACTTCATGCCCGGCGGCGCACTGGATGCGGTGCAGCTTGAGCGACCCGAGCCACCTCGGCTCAAGGACCGCGCCGCCCAGTTCCTCGACACGGGCCCGGAAGGCAGCTTCCGCCACCCGCGAGTCCGTCCCCGCGCAGGTCTTGCATATTCCGTCACCCTGCTTCACGTCGCTTGGTCGAGGCCTGCCCTCGTGCCCGGCGGCGCAGAGAACCCGGTGAGGGCGGTCGGCGCCAAGCCACCGGGTTTCCAGGATTGTTCCACCCAGCTCTGCTATGCGGGTACGGAAAGCCGCCTCGGCTACACGTGGGTCATTGCCGGAACAGGTGCGGCACATGCCGCCACCGGCAAGTACATACCTCGGTCGGGGAGCGCATTCGTGACCTTTAGCGCACAGGACGCGATGACGATTCAGCACTCCGAGCCATTTCGGCTCAAGAACACGGCCGCCTAACTCCTCGACTCGGGCCCGAAACTCGGCCTCGCGGGCAAGCGAGCGAGCGGGCCTGGTCACCGCACCTGCCCGTACTGCCAGTTGCTGCCGGTCCCGCGATACTCCGATACGGGGATCGGCTCAACACCTTCTCGCATCCGACTCCGGTAGAGCCGGCCATGCAGATGGTCGACCTCATGAGCGACGAGGCGTGCGAGGCCGCGCTCGAAGATGGTGATGCGCTCGGTGCCGTCGATATCGCAGTGCTCGACCGAGATGGCGAGGGGGCGGGGGACCTTGCCGCGCACGTCGAAGAAACTGAGGCAGCCTTCGTACTGCTCATCAGTGTCGGGTGACTCCTCGACGATCCGCGGATTGAAGAGCGTGATCGAGTCGCCTTCAGGGCTGCGGACGATCGCGGCGGCCCGGTCGATGCCGATCTGCGGGGCGGCCATACCCATGCCCTTCCCGAAAACATGGACCGTAGAGGCCCTTTCGCAGGCGGAGACCAGCTCGGCGACGACGCGACGAGCATCCTCTGCCTCGGCCGGCAGGTCGAACGTTCTCGCGGCCTTCGCGAGGATCGGGTCGCCCTCCTGGACGACTCCGATGGCGCGCATTCGCTCGCTCGCCGTGGCATCGGTCATGGTCTCTGTCACCTGCCGGGACTCCTCAAGATCGGGACGTTGGCGGAACTTCCATTCGAGCCGGTACCGGGCGTGCAGTGGCGGGTCCTCCGTCGACCAGGCATAGATCCGCCGACCGCTCTCCTCGCTGCGCCGGATCGGCGTGCGAAGAGGGCCGCCCTCGGCGGTCATGGTCGTTTCGGTACCCCAAACGATGGGGTCGATCTCTGCGGGAAAGTCCAGGCGCACGCTCATGCGGTGCGTCGGGAGGCGCACCGCACGCTGGAACCATGAACCCCACTTTTGATCACTCACCGTGTAGCTGTACTCCAGCCAGGCGGATTCACCAGGGTAGAGCGGCGAGTGGTCGAACAGGAGCCATAGTTCCTTGAATGCGTCCCGATCATGCTTTACCCGCCACATCAGCGGCTCGCCGTCGATCGATGCGCTCAGGCCGATCTCTTCCCAGGTGAGCGGGTTAGCGCGGTAGTGCTGGTTCGACCGCTCGGGGTCGCCGGGGTACCGGTCAACGGAGATCCGGATCAGATAGCGGGTCACGGGATCGGGCGAGTCGTTGTACAGGCGCCGCCGCTGCGTGGCCCGGTAGACGTGGCCGTCGTAGTGGAGCGTCGTGTCCTCGTGCTCGACGATCAGGCTCGTCGCGTGCGCATCTTCGCCGTTCGGCGCGGGATGCGGTGCCACGGGGCGGCCGTGCTTCTCGATCTCGCGGAAGGCCCGGCGGATCGCGCCGCCGGCCTGCAGTACGTCGTCCGCCTTGACGGCGAACTCCCCGGAGGCGGGCAGCTGGCCGCCCTCGACCTTTGACACATAGGACGGCGTGTAGCCGACCTCGCGGGCCAGTTTGGACTGGCTCTTGCCACGCACGTCGCGCCAGTGCTTCAGCTCGGCGATGAACGCCTCGGCTGCCGCCTGCATCGCTCCCCCTGTGCCTATGAGTGATGTGTGAGTGATCGACTCTCAGACTGTCATCACAGGATCCCGACGCGGTGTGATCCGTAGCGGAAGGGTGAAGTTCCACCTTTCCAGCAGGAGGGATCGTGACGACAGCAAGTCGAAACTACGACCGCTTGGCCGGGGGCGCGGCAGGGCGTCTTGGCAGCTCGTCGGTCTCGTGTGTGAGCCAGCGCAAGAATGCGTTGATGTGCTTGTTCATGGTGGAGTCGACCGCTTTGACCGCCGCCCTCGCATCCTCGTACAGCTCTGGACTCTCGGGGCGGAAGGTGCGCGCTGGCTTGAGGTGGACTCCGGCTGGCATGGAGAAATCTTCCCACAGTGGATTGCCACGCGCTAGAGAGGGCGCTAACTTAGTGGAGTGCCACTCGGGTCGCTCCACCGGCCCGAGGCGCAGGATCGTGCTGCTCCACCAGCACCCCAAAAACAAAGGCGGCCCCGACGCTGGGACTCCACTCCCAGGCCAGGGCCTAACCACCAGGAATCTCTGAAGGGTCCCCTGATGGCTATCCCGAATTCTACGGGCCTCCCCGTAGGCGTCGCGTCACCGGCCTCGGCCACTGCCGACGCCCCCGTCCCGTACTCCCTGACCCCGGCTGCCGTGCGCCTGTCGGACGCCCCGCTGTACGAGACGAGTCTGGACTCGTCGGCGGGCCGCTACATCGACGGGTCCCCGCACCAGGTGCTCGTCGCGCAGATCAGTTACGACCCGGACACCGGCCGCCCCGAGCTGGCGTTCGACGCCGGGGGCGAGGACTGGGTGCACCTGACGCCCGACGAGCTGCGCGCCTACGTCGCGAAGGTCCGCGATCACCTGACCCGCCTGCACGCCATGGCAGACCAGTTCGAGGCGATCACGAGCGGCGAGACGGGGTGGACGTCATGACTACCGCCACCCTCTCCGCCGCGGACTTGTCCCGTCTGCCGCGCCAGCTGCCCGCGGGCAACCCGCGGTCGGACATCATCCTCGACGCGGTCGCCGATGTGCTGCGCGCGGCGGGCGAGGACGTGCACGTGGTGTACGCGGCGCACGGCGACATGTTCAAGATCGCGCCGAAGGGGGAGTCGTGACCGACTTCCGCACCCCCGAGTCTCAGGCCGACGAGGCCGTGCGCCGGGCCCGTATGGCCGGCCGCGCGGTCGCGCAGGTGCCGCCGTCGGACTCGGGCGCGGCCCGGCTGGCCGAGCACCTGGAGGAGCTGCAGAGGATCGGCTCACAGCTGCTGCCGGACGACCGCATCGCCGACGACGTCGCCATCACCGTCACGCAGCTGTCCGGCCCTGATGCCGGGCGTGTGGCCGGTGTCTTCGAGCTGCCCGATGAACTGGTGCTGCGCGTGATCCGCGCGCTGACCTCCCAGACGGCGCTGCTGTCCACGGAGGTGCACTGCTTGACCCGGGGTCTGTACGACGACGGGCGGGCGACGCCGGTCACCGGCCTCGCTCAGGACGCGGTGGACCGCCGCATCGGCCGCACGGAGCGGCCCGCACTGCACCTCGTCACCGCCGACTGACCCACCCCGGGCCCGCGCCGCCGGGCCCGGCCATCCACTCGTATCGACATATCGACAGGAGAGAGCGATGACGACCGCCGAGCTGTACGACTTGCCCGACGTCGCCCGCTACACCGCCGCGGAGGCCTACCGTGCGCAGCTGGTCACCGCCTACCACTCCAGCGGCGACCCGTTCGAGCAGCTGCGGCTGTACGCCGAGGCCGTCCGCTACGACCGCCGGCACCCCGACGAGCCGTCGGTGGCCGCCGAACTGTACGGCGCCGACCTGGGCGAGGCGGCGTGATGCGTCCCGCCGCGTGGGTCGCCCTGGCCCTGGCCGTGGCGCTGGTCGTCGCCTGCCCGGCCCTGCCGTCCGCTGCTGTGGCCGCCGTCGGATGGGTGCTGTCCACGCCGCTGGCCGCGGGCGCCGCGCTCGCCGCGACCCTCGTGTGGATCGCGATGCGGCCCGAGTACGGGCGGAGGTGGGCCCGGTGAACCTGCGCCTGTTCCGCCGCCCCGCCGAGCCCGTGCCGGAAGCCCCCGCCGACGAGCTGGCGTGGCCCGACGGCGTGGTGATGCGCTTCCGCACCCAGGGAGGCGCCCACGTCGACGTCCACACGCTGCGTTTCGCCGCGCGCTTCGACCACCGCGGCGCACCGTATGCGGCCAACGAGCCCTACGAGATCGACGGCTTCGGCTGGCGCTGCTTGGGCTGCCTCTCCGTGGCCCGAGAGGGCGACACCTACTACGAGCGCGGCTACCGCGAGCGGCGCGAAGCCCGCGACCGGGCCAACGAGCACGCGGCCGGCTGCCACTCTGTGCGCCGGCCGGAGGTGGCGTGATGGATCTGCGCGCCATCCAGGCCGCCGCAGTCGCGAACAAGCGCGCCAAAGGGCTCAACACCACCGACGTACCGCTGGAGGTCGCCCTGCTGACCGCCGAGGTCGGCGAAGCCTTCACCGCCTGGCGCAGGGACCTGCCGGACTTCGCCGAGGAACTTGCCGACATCCTCCTCTTCCTCGCCGGCCTGGCCGACATGACCGGGGTGGATCTGCAGGACGCGGTCGAACGCAAGCTGCGCATCAACGAAGCCCGCGTCTACCGCCGCGACGACCGCGGCGTGCCCATCAAGGTCACCACCCCGCCCGAACCCCGTACCTGAGAGGACAGCAATGACCACGACCACGACCCTGATCGACCGGGCCTACGACCTGTACGAGCAGAAGTACCCCGCGGGCCGCCTGTGGCGGGGATACGCGGGCGAGCCGCTGACCGGCGAGCAGGTCGCCGCGCACGCCGAAGCCGCCGCCGAACACCTCGACACCATCACCTGGAAGGTCCCCGACCCGTTCCGGCCCGGCGGCCCCGGCGCGGTCGCCGACGAGACGGCACACACCGAGTCCACGCGCTACGTCGTCGGCGCCGTCATCGAACTGCTGATCCGAGCCGCCACCGGCGCGCCCTACGCCGACGCCTGGGCCTGGCACCTGCAGCCCGGCCTCACCGCCGACGCGGCACGCGCCATGTACGCGGACGTCGCCGCGTTCGCCCGCCACTACGGGCCGGAGGCGGCATGACGACCACCGCGCCGGCCGCCGGCGGTATCGAGACGAGGATGGCCGAGGTCCGCTCGGACATCGCCCGCGCCGACACGAAGGCGTCGATCCTCCTGGCCGCCCTGGCGATCGTCGCCGGACCGCTCGCCGACCACGTCGGCGACCTCGTCCACCGCGGCTGGGCCACCGGCATTCCGGCCGTCTCCACCGCGGCCCTCGTCGGCGGCGGCGCCTGGCTCCTGCTCGACGTGGTGCGGCCACGTCTGGCCGGCGGCCGGGCCTACTTCGTCCACTACGCCCGGTGCAGTGACGAGGAACTGGAGGCCGCCCTTGCTCAGCCCGAGCTGCGTGCCGAGCTGCGCAACATCTCACGGATCTGCCACGCCAAGATGCGCCTGCTCACCGGGGCGGTACTGCTCCTCAAGGCCGCCGGACTGGTCGCGCTCCTCACCGCCGCGCTCGCGATCGGGGGTGTGTGATGCGCACCTTCTACCTGGTCTTCGGGGTCGTCGTCCCGGCCGTCCTGCTCGCTCTGTACGTCGCCGGCCTCCTCGCGGGCCGCATCCACTGACCGAAAGGACCATTCGTGTCCACGCAGACGACCCGTAAGCGCTGGGACCCGCTCGTCGCGGTGTCGCTCGTGGCCGGTGTCGGCTTCACCGCCTACGCCGAGTACCAGCTCGCCCGCGCCATCGGGGCGGCGGTACCGGTGGCGGTACTGCTGCCGCTCGCCATCGACGTGTACGTGGTGGCGGCGATCCGCCGGTCCCGCGGCCGGGACATCGCCCTGTCGCTCGTGCTGATGGGTACCGCCCAGATCGCCGCGCACCTGCTGGAGGCCCGCGTTGCGACCGTATCGGTACCGCTCGTGGCCGCGGTGTCGCTTCTGGTACCGCTCGTGATCTGGCGGGTGCACACCCTCGCGGTACCGGCCGCCAAGCCGGTACCGGTACCGCCCGCGGAGCCCGACGCAGAGGCCGTGCGCGTCACCGTTGCACAGCAGCCGGTACCGGTACCGGAGACCAGCCCGGTACCGCCTGCCGGTACCGCCGACGGGTCCCGCGAACTGCCGGTACCGGGCGGGCCGGTACCGCGCCCGGAACTGCAGGCCGTACCGGAGCCGGAGCCGCAGCACGAGACAGCGGTACCGGTACGGCGGGCACGACGCACCACCCGGTCCAGTACCGCCCGCAAGAAGATCACCGGCAGCTTCGACGAGCACGTCAGTACCGCCCGCCAATGGCTCGCCGACAACCCCGAGATGACCGGTACCGACATCGGCAACCGGCTCGGTACCGGCGACTCCTACGGCCGCCGTGTGCGCCGCGCCGCCCTCGCGTCCTGACCGCCCGGTACCGCTACTGCGGCCCGTGGCCGCGCGCGCCGGACCGCCGCCCGGTACCGCGCCCGCACTCACTTCACCGACAGGAGATGACATGGCAGCCGCCAACGGCTCCGGCGCACAGGTTCCGCCGCAGCCGAACTACCCGCCCACCAACGGGCGCCGCCCCTCCCCCTCCGAGCAGGTCCGTGCGTACCGGCAGGCGGTGGCCCAGCAGCCCTACGCCCCACCGCAGCGCACCCGCAACACCAAAATCGAGGTCAACAAGCTGAGCCTGTTGCCCGCCGACGGCCTGCTGCCGCCGATGACGTTCAGCTTCAACAAGACCGTCGTCAACGGCGGGGGAAGCAGCGCCGGAGACAGGAAGGCCCTGCCCGGCAGCGGCTTCACCAGCGACGAGGATCTGCGTGCCTTCTCCGAGGCCATCCGTAAGGACGCGCGGCCGCGGGCCGTCGAGCGGGCCCTGGACGCCGAGACCCTGGAAGGGGTCCTCCGCTCCCTGCCCGACCAGTACGGCTCCATGTCCGGCTCCCGCGCAAGGGCCCGTCGCGTGGCTCGTCCGCTGCGGCGCATCGCCGCAGCGGAGAAGCTGATCGCCAAGCAGGGGGCCCTGCTGTGGGCGATCTTCACCCGCGAGTTCGAGGCGCAGCTGGCCCAGGTCAGTAGCGGCCACCGCCGAGGCGATCCGCGCCACCGGCAGCAGCCCGGCCGCAACACCGCCTGGAAGAACTGGTGATCGATCTGCTCGTCGCCGCAGCCGCAGGGCTGGCATTCGCCCTGTGGCTGCGGGTCCGCTACTGCGTCCTGCTTGGCGACGGCCTGATCGCCGCCGCCGTCCTCTTCGTCCTGTACGTCTTCATCGCCGCCCTCGCGCGCTGACACCCCTCTCACCTGCACTGACATCTGGAGTGACACCGTGGCTGACACCGTCAAAGGCGACCTGTGGAAGGCCCTCAAGCACCCGAGGGCCCGGCCGTGGCTGACCGTGGCCGCGTCCATGCCGGCGAGCGTCGGCACCCACGCCCTGTGGGGCGGATCGCCGGCGGCCGGTGTCGGCCTCACCCTGGCTGCGGGCCTGCTCACCGTCTCCACCTGGTGGGCAGGCAAGGGCACCAGCGAGGCGCGCCGCCTGCACGCCACCCTGTCCACCGCCGCGGGCACGTCCTTCCTGGTCGTCGCCACAGTCGCTGACCCCTTCGACCCTTTCCTCGCGTCCACCTGGGCTATCGGCGGTGCGGTAGCGGCGGGCGGCTGGAACATCCGCCAGGCCCTGCGCACGAGCCCCGACGCGAAGTCCGGCGAGCAAGCCGCAGGCGAGACCGGGCTGCTGGTCAAGAGCCTCGGCAAGGCCAAGCTGGCGCTGCGGGGAGAGCCGAAGGTCGAACCGAACAAGGTCACCGCCCCTTACAAGATCACCGATCCTGGGGCGCTCACCAGCGCCGAGATCGGCCGCCGCATCGAGAACATCGCCGGTGAGCTGGGCATCTCCGCGGCAGCGATCCGCAACGTGATGAACACCGAGAACGCATCCGAGGGCGAGTTCGTGTTCGTCCCCAAGGACATGCTCGCGGGCGGAGTCCCGTACCCCGGACCGTCCGCCCCGGGCGGCTGCATCACCGAACCGATCGTCAACGGCATCTACGAGGACGGCGAGCCCGAACGCTTCTGGTACCCGGCCGACGAGAAGACGCGCCGCAACGCCACGCACTTCGGCGTGTTCGGCATGAACGGCTCCGCCAAGTCAACCGGCACGGTCTACGCCCTCATCGAGGTTCTGACCAGGTACAACGCCATCGTGTGGGGCGGTGATCCGGCGAAGGGCATGCAGACCTTCGGCCCCCTGCTGCCCTACATGGACTGGGTGGAGATCACTCAGGCGGGCTGTGAAGCGATGGTCGATGCACTGCCGCATGTCATCACCGCCCGCGCCGACGAGCTGGGGCGCAACGGGTTCAAGAACTGGACGCCCGAGGCGTTCCACAAGCTCGGCATGCCGTACATGGTCGTCGTGCTTGAGGAGTCCGCGAAGCTCTTCCGCAACGGCAGCGAGCTGGAGCCGGTCGTCGAAGCAGCCCGGTCGGCGGGCATCAGTGTCGAGGTCAGCCAGCAGCGCCCCTCATCCACGTCCATGCCCACCGACGTGCGCGAGCAGCTCGGCGGCGTCCGCTGCTACGGCGTCAAGGGAGCCACCACCGCCGACATGGCTCTGCCCGACGACGTCCGTGACGCCGGCGCCCGCCCCGAAGCCTGGGAGAACCGCAAGCCCGGCTACCACTACCTCGTCGCACCGGGCGTGGACGAAGAGCGCTATTCGATGAAGGCCCGCCACTGGGACCCGATCACCGACGACGAGATCCGGCAGGTCCTGGAGCGCGACGCCGTCCACACGCCGGCCGGAACGACGACCACCGTCGCCGCGGGCGAGGCATACGCCAACCGCGCCATCTACACGCCCGGCCAGTCCCTGACCAGCATCAACCCGAAGGAGGCCGTCATGTCCAAGCAGGACGCCGAGCGGGAGGAGGAAGCCCGCCTGGAACGCCAGGTCGAACGCGACATCGTCGCGGCCGTCGGCGACGACGATGACACCCCGGAGCCCGCCGTCGACCCCGACGCGGAGATCCCGCCGGTGGCCAAGCCGTGGAAGTTCCCCAACCAGCCGCCCGCTCAGGGCGACAACCGCAGCCCGAAGGAGGCTCTGGCCGGGCTGCTGGCCATGCTCGCCGAACTCCGCGCCGAAGGCCGAGAGACGGTCGGGCCGAAGGACTTCGGGCCCTTCGGCAAGGGCTCGCGGATCGGCCGCGCCCGCTCCTGGGTCTCGGAGAAGCTCACCGACCTCGCCGACGAGGGCGTGTACCTCGAAGAGACCGACGAGGTGGGCGTCTACAAGCTGCTCGATCCCGAGCTGACACCCGCCTGACCTGCACCGACACCGCTGACACCTTGATCAGGTGTCAGAAGGGGTGTCAGAAGCCGCTGACACCCCTCCCCGCCTTAGGTAATGCGCGTGCGCGCGCGAGCTGACACCCACCTCTGACACCCGCTGGCACCCCCTTGGCTGACAGCGGGTACAAACCGCCACGAAACGGAGAGCGAAATGACCTTCGAGCCGCCCCGCTACACCTGGACCGCCGACACCGTCTACGACGCCCTCTCGGTCCTCCAGGCTGCCACTGACTTGATCGAATCGCACGCGGCGACCCTCGCCCCGGACAGTCGTGAGCGCCTCGAAGTGAAGCGCAGCGCCTCCACGGAACTCAGCGTCACGCTCGACCTGTCCACCCTCGTCGAGCAGATCAACAACGCGACCGCCGCCGCCGAACAGGCCTACCGCAACCGCTGACCCGCCCCTGACCAGAGGAGAGGCACATGTCCAAGAAGAACGCCCGCTACGAGGCCGAGGTGGAACTCGAACTGTCCGACGGCTCCCGCGTCACCTACCGCGGTGACGGCGTCGGCCCCGACGACGAGACCGGCGACCAGGTTCTGAACGGCGCCGAGAAGGCAGCGCTCGCGCAGGAGCCCGGCGCTCGCGTCGTCAGCTCCCGGGCCCGCCGCGCTTGACCGGCTGCCCCAACCCGTCAACCGAGAGGAGCCCGCCATGGGCTGGTTCAGCCGAAAGACCAGCGATCCCGATCCGTTCGACACGGGCGAAGGGAAGCGGGAGGCCGCAGCCGATGCGGAGCGTCAGGCCGCCGCGTTCCGCGCGAAAGGGGACACAGCGGCTGCCGAGGTCTGCGAGCAGTGGGCTGCCAAGACCCGTCGCGACGCTGACGACCTCGACACCTGAGACGCGCTGACCGGCCGCCCCCGATCCGCCCGGCACAGGCCGGGCGGTGAGGAGGACGCCGGGCAGCCCGCCCGACGCCGAACCCGAAGGAGAGCGTCATGGACACCGACATCAGCCGGCGCGAGGTCGCCGATGACATCCCGCTGCCCCCCGGCCACCAGATGCGGGCGACCAGCGCCGACGGCGGCGTGGTCATCGACGTGGCCGTACAGGCCGTCGCCCACTGCCACACCTGCACCACCACCGTCCCGTTCGGTATCGGCGAGGTCCACGGCAGCGCCCAGAAGTACGTCGACGGGCCCTACAAGACCGGTCTGAAGAGGGCGTGGGACTGGACCGACCGGCACCTGACCGCCTGCGCCAAGGCCCGCCGACACCTGCGCCGGCCCTCCACCGGCCCAATGACCGACTGCGAGGCGTACCAAGGGCTCCCGCCGCAGGAGACCGCGCCGGTCGCCCACATGGCCGCCGCCCTCTTCCACCTCCGGCAGGCCGTCGCCACCGCATCCCAGGCCGACAGGGCCAGCTGGCTGACCGGCAACGCCGACCTGATCGAAGGCCAGCTGGCGCTCCTGCGCGGCGCCGCCAGCAACCGCACCGACACCAACCGCCCCTGAGAGGAGCACCATGCCCATCACCACCGAGACTTGCTACGTGGCCCGCTGCGACGTCTGCGGCGCGGGCTGGAGCGACGACTTCACCGACTTCACCCAGCACTTCGCCACGGCCGACGACGCGCTCAAGGCGGCCAGCGCCGACCCCGCATGGACCGTCAGCGACGATCGGATCGTGTGCCACGTCGGCGGCTGGATCAACACCGAGCATCAGGCCGCCATCGACAACAACCGCCCTTGAGGGGAGCCCCATGGCCTGGCGCCGCTACACCAAGGCCGACCGCGCGGCCATCGCCGCCGACTACCAGCAGTCGGCCGACCGGGCCCAGAAGATCGCCGACCGCCTGACCGCCGACGGCAAGACCACCGCAGCCGGGATACACCGGCGCGCCGCCGAGGAGCGCCGCGAGATCGCCGACGCGGCGCGTGAGTCCAGCGACCGCCTCAACCAGCACTTCAACGACTGACCCGACCCGAGAGGAGCCTCATGTCCCCGCAGCCGCTGCCCGACCCGCAGCACCAGCACGGCGGGCAGCGGCTGCCCGGCTGGCCCGTCGAAGCACCCCTGCACGGGCCCGTGGAGCTGTACGGCGAGCGCGATCCGGTCGTGTGGGTGCCGGATGCCTACGGGCAGATGGTGCCGATGCGCCGCTCCCAGGCCCCGGCGCCCGTCCAGCCCACCCCGCCCCGCGACCTCACCCCGCAGCCCCTGTTCGATCCGCTGGCGCAGCGGCTCCTCGGCGGAGGTATCGGCGGTGGGATCTTCGCCGCCGGTGTCGGCTACGGAGTCGGGCAGGCCGCCAACGGCCTCACCGGACTCGGTGCTGGGGCGCTGTTCTGGCTCGCCGTCATCGTCCTCGCCGCCAAGCTGCCTCGCGGCCGGAGCGGCGGCGACACGTACAACGTCACGACGACCGTGCACACCGCCAGCCGCTGGTTCGGCAGCAACACCACCAACATCCACTGAGGAGTAGCAGATGGCACCCTGGACCGGCCGCATGAAGACGTCCCTCCTCGGCCGGCACGTGCACCCCGCCGAGTTCTCCACCTGGGAGGGTGCGCGCCGCTACCACGAGCGGCACCGGCGCAGCCGCGAGACGCTGGCGCACCTGCGGGCCACGATCCCGGAGCGGGGGATCGAGGAGCCCCTGCTGATCGGCGTCCGCGAGCGCGACCGGCATGTGTTCGTCTACGAGGGACACCCCCGGGCCGTCATCGCCCTGGAGATGGGCGTCCCCAGCTTCCCGTTCCGCTGGTTCTGGGACCCGCACCTCACGCAGGTGCAGGCCGAGCCGTTCCCGTGGCACGTACTGGGTCGATGAAGAGAGGATGAAGCCATGAAGCCTCGCGCGAAGCCCATGGTGCAGCAGCCCTACGCCCCCGAGCAGCCCGCCGTGAACCAGCATGCGGTCGTCCGCACCCTCGGTCCCGGAGCCCTGACCGACCCGGCGCTGATGGCCATCGTGGACGCGGCGAACGAGATCGCAGCCGAAGCCGGGACGACCGCCGACCGGCTTACCGACGAACAGGTCGCACGCGCCATCGCGTTGGGCCGGGAGCGCCACGCACGGGGCTGATTTCCGTCTGTGCTTGACCGTCGATCACCGCTATGTCACAGTGACCGCAGGCACCAGTAGTGTGCCCTTCAACCACCAGGAGCCCCCGACACGGTCGGGGGCTTTCTGCATGCCGGGGAGGTGCAGCGATGCGGCCCCACGAGCTGTTCCCCGACGACCTCGTCTACGCCCACGACGCCGAACGCCTCACCGGCGTCCCCGCCACCGTCATCCGCAAATGGGCCTCACGCGGCAAGATCCAGCGCTTCCAGGGCGACGGCCGGCCCACCGGACTCGGCCACAGCGCACGCACCATGTACGCCCTCCCCGAGATACGCGCCCTCGCCCCCACCTACCGGCCCACCCCCCAGCGCGCACCCCGCGCCGCCTGACCCCCGACCGGGCCCGACGTCCCCCAGGGCGGGCCCAGCCTGCTGCCCGGCACCCCGGCGGCCCGCCGGGCAGCAGGCACCCCGACGCGAGAGGAGCCGCCCATGCCCACGAGCATCGACGAGGGCAAGGACTGGTCCCTCCAGCACTTCCAGCGCCACCAGCCCGACACGGTCACCGACGTCGGACCCGGCGACGGCACCTACGCCAAGCTGCTGCGCCCGCACGAGCCCGACGAGCCGGGCGTGTGGTGGACGGCCGTCGAGATCCACAAGCCGTACATCGGCCGCTACAAGCTCAAGGCCAAGTACGACGAGGTGCACCACCTCGACGCCCGCCGCGCCCCCGGCCACCTCTACCACCGGGACCTCGTCATCTGCGGGGACGTGCTGGAGCACATGCCCCGCGAAGACGCCGTCGACCTGCTCCGCCGCATTGAGGCGGCCGGGGCGTGGCACATCCTCGTGTCCGTGCCCATCGTCGACGCACCCCAGGGCGAAGTCGACGGCAACCCAGCCGAGGAGCACGTCCACCACTGGGACGCCGACGACATGGAAGACGTCCTCCGCAGCCTCACCGGAGGCCGCGGGTACGGCTTCGAAGGCATACGCGGGCACACGCTCGGGGTTTGGTGGTGGTCACGGCGTGAGTGAGCGCGAAAAGCCGGCGCCGATGGGCCTGCACGCCTGGATCACCCGGCGAGTTGACGCCGCCGAGGAGGCGGCGCGCCGCCAACTGGTCGGCCGCAAGGTCGTCGTCTGCCCGAACGACGGCAGCCGAGCCATCACCGGGACGATCACCGAGGTCGATCAGAGCGCCGAAGGGCTGGAGCTGACCGTCACCGGGCGGGAAGCAGCCCCGTTCGACAGTCGCCTCGCTCCGCTGGAGGCAGAGACCGCCGTGCTCCGCCGCTGCGAAGCCGACCGCCGCATCTTGGCCCGGCACACCCTCGACACCAGCCAGACCGCGTTCACCGCCGCCTGTGAGGGCTGCGGCACCGACGAGTGGGGCCTGCCGAACACCGAGAACCTCAACGACTGCCCCGAGCTGCTCGATCTCGCGCACGCCCACGGGCTCACCGACGAGATCCTCGCCGGACTCGACAGGCCCGAGCCGCCCGAACGGCGCCCGCGCGTCGCCCACTGGCTCGCCATCCCCGCGCGCACGCCCATGAGTGATGTCCCTGAAACCCTGCGCGGACCCCGATGGGACAGCCGCGCCCGACCATGAAAGGCCCGCGCCGATGGCCCGCATCCAGATCCTCGAACTGCCCAGGCTGACCAAGCCGACCATCGCCGTGCTGGAGGTGCTGCTGTCCGCGTCCGATGACGCCCCCGCCTGGGGGCTGAGCATCTGCCGTGACGCCGACCTCGGATCTGGCACCGTCTACCCGATCCTCGACCGCCTCAAGACCTACGGCTGGGTGACCGCCCGCGTCGAGGCCGAACCTCACCCGGGACGTCCTCCGCGGACCTACTATGCGCTCTCCGGCATCGGCCGGGCGCAGGCCCATGCGGCCCTGGAAACCCGCTGTGCACGCCGCCTGCAGAGAGCTGGAGGCTGACGACATGTCCATCGACGCGCTGTCATGAGCGGCAGCTGGCAGGGATCGGACCGCGTGAAGCGCCTCCCGCCCGGCTGGAAGACGATCCGCGCCCGCGTTCTGGCCCGCGATCCGATCTGCAAGCTGTGCGGGGTACGGCCGTCCACACACTGCGACCACATCCAGGCCAAGACCGACGACCACCGGCCCGAAGCCCTTCGCGGCGTTTGCGCTCCTTGTCACATGCAGCTCTCCTCGAAGCAAGGTAACGACGCGCAACGTGAAAAACTTCCTCCAACTCGCGGTCACCCGAGGGAAGTTCACCCCGGAATCCTGCGAGATGACCGATAGGATCGTGGCAACAAGAAACCCCGGCGAGTGCTGGTGACACTCCCGGGGCGTGGCCGATCTAGCGAGGAGATCGACGTGGCCCATGCTATATGCAAGGTCGTAGACTGTGACCGTCCGGTAAAGCGTCTCGGCTGGTGCAACATGCACTCGGCGCGCTGGTATCGAACCGGCAGTGTTGAAGACACGAGGATCAACAACTTCGCCCGGTACGAGGTCGCAGACAACGGCTGCTGGATCTGGACGGGACCGCTCTTTCAGAGCAACGGATACGGCCAGATGAGTCGGGTTTATAAGGGCACGAACCTCGCCTATCGGGCTTTCTATCTCAAGCATGTCGGCCCCGTTCCGGAGGGCCTGCAACTGGATCACCTCTGCCGAGACCGCCGATGCGTGAACCCGCAGCACCTGGAGCCGGTCACTGCGTCCGAAAATCTCCGGCGCAGCAGCATGGGGTACGGAGCGCGCGAACTGTGCAAGGCGGGGCTGCACGACATTAAAGACCCCGCCAACTGGTACGTTCCGCCGGGGCAGCCGAACCATCGGACCTGTTATCCCTGCTCGAAGGCCAAGTGGGCTCGACAGGACGCGCGCCGTCGTAAGCCCATCGTGACTGACTGAGGCAAACGTCGCAGCCCGCTACCTGAACCGATCGACGGCACCCAGGACCAGCCCGAGGAGTGATCCACGTGGCCAGCAAGGGACGCGGCAGCAAGCGCGGAGGCAACGCCCAGACCCTGCGCAACTACTGGAGCAGCGGGGCAGGCGCAGCCAAGATCCGATGGGGAACGCCAGGCGACTGGAAGCGGTGCGTCCGCGCCGTGTCCAAGTACATGGGACCGAGGGCCAAGGGCTACTGCCAGCTCAGGCACGTGCAGGCCACCGGCACGACCACCTCACAGCACGCCAAGGCCAGCAGGCGCAGGCGGTAGCCACCCACCCGACGGGCAGGGCGGGCCGGCGCGGGCAGGGCACCGAGGGAGGCAGGCATGGACGTCTCCCGTGTGCGCGACCGCATCGCAGTGATCGCCAAGAGCGCGAGCAGCGACGTTGAGCAAGCTCACGGACTGGAAGACGATCTCTATCGTGACGTGCTCAAGGTCATCGCGCAGACGTCGAGTGATCCACGAGCGCGAGCCCTCGCAGCGGAAGCGATCAAGGCGTCAGAGATCGACTTCGAGCGCTGGTACGCATGATCCGCACACCTTGATCGCCCCTGGGGGGTGATCCCCTCCCCGGTGATCACAGCCATCGGGGCCGTATAGCACCTGAGATTCCGCCCGGGTTTCCTAGGGCGGCCGGCCGCCCCGGAGGCGTGCCGCATGAAGACCGTGGCGGCGTCCTGGAGGCGCGGCCGTTCGCACCGAGACCCTGGAGGTCGTCATGGGTGCACGGGGACCAATCGGCAAGCGCTCCGAGGAGCGCATGGGTCACCGCTCCAAGAACGAGAAGGACACGATCACCAAGGCCGCAGCGGGCCCACCGGCCGACCTGCCGGACCTGCCCGACCCGGATCCGCTGTGGCATCCGATCGCCACCGACTGGTACCTGTCTCTGCGGGAGTCGGGGCAGGCGGCGTTCTACCAACCGTCGGACTGGGCGGTGGCCCGGTACGCGGCGGAGCTGATGTCCCGGGGCCTGTCGTCGGACCGGCCGCCGAACGGCCAGTACGTCAGTGCACTCGACAGCGTGATGGCACGGCTGCTCACGACCGAGGGCGACCGTCGGCGGGCGCGGATCGAGCTGGAGCGCAAGCCGGCCGGGCCGCAGCTGGCCGCGGTAAAACCGCTGGACGCTTACCGTGACCTCGCAGGCGGCTGAGAAGACGGTCCCCGAGGTCGTCGAGCCGTTCACGATCGGACCGACATGGCAGCGCGGCCCGGACGGGCGGTTCCTGCTGCCGGAGTACACGCTGGGCTGGCACTGCCTGGCCTGGACGGCCACCTACCTGCAGCACTATGTGGGCAAGCCGTGGCACTACACGCCCGAGCAGGCCCGGCTGACCCTGTGGTGGTACGCCTTGGACCCGGTGACGAACCGGTTCCGGTGGCGGGACGGGGTCGTGCAGCGCCTGAAGGGGTGGGGCAAGGACCCGTTGATCGCGACGTGGTCGGCGTTCGAGTTCGTGGGCCCGTGTCGCTTCGGCGAGGTCGCGGACGAAGGCAACGAGTGGGGCGTGCCGGCTGGGCAGCCTCTGGGGCAGCAGCATCCGGCGGCGTGGGTGCAGATCGCGGCCGTGAGCCAGGACCAGACGCGGAACACGATGACGTTGTTCCCGTCGATCCTGTCAAAGCGGGCGGTCGAGGAGTATCGCATCGACCTCGGCAAGGAGATCATCTACGCAGACAAGGGGCGGGCGCGGATCGAGGCGGTCACCAGCTCGCCGCGGGCCTTGGAGGGCGGCCGGCCGACCGCCGTGAACCTGGGGGAGACCCACCACTGGGTGGAGGCGAACCAGGGGCACGAGATGGCCGCGGTCATCGAGCGCAACGCCACCAAGTCGGCGGACGGGCAATCCCGGACGCTGGCGAACACCAACGCTTACGAGCCGGGCGAGGACAGCGTCGCCGAGCGCACTCGGGAAGCCTTTGAGTCGGTCGAGTCCGGCCGAGCGGCGGATACGGGCTTGTTCTACGACTCGCTGGAGGCGCCGGCGGAGGCTCTGCTGACCGAGGAATGGATCGTTCCGACGTTGAAGGCGGTCCGCGGGGATTCGGTCTGGTTGGACATCGACCGGCTGAAGGCGTCGATCCTCGACGTGCGCAACCCTCCGAGCCGCAGCCGCCGCTTCTGGTTCAACCAGATCGTCGCTGCGGAGGACGCGTTCCTCGCGCCCTACGAGTGGGACGCCTGCCGCCAGGACGACGCCGGGCTGCAACCGCACGACGAGATCGTCCTGTTCTTCGACGGCTCCAAGAGCGACGACGCCACGGGCCTGGCGGCCTGCCGCATGTCCGACGGCTTCGTCACCGCCCTCGGGGTGTGGCAGCGGCCTGCGAACTGGCCGAAGGACGTGCCATGGCGGGTGCCGCGCGAGGAGGTTGACGGTCTGGTGGACCAGGTCTTCGCCGACTGCCGGCCGATCGCGTTCTTCGCCGACCCGGGCGCCGGCCACGACGACGCGGACGGCGAACGGTATTGGGACGGCTACATCGACGCGTGGGCGCAGCGGTACGGGAAGCGGTTGAAGCTGAAGGCGGTCACGGGCGGCGTGAACCGGCACGCGGTGCTGTGGGACATGCGCGACCGGCGTCGCCAGCAGGCGTTCACGGAGGCCGTGGACCGTTTCTACCGGGACGTGCTGGAGCGGCAGCTGGCCCATGACGGGCACCGGGTGCTGCGCCAGCACGTGGCGAACGCCAGGCGGCGCACGAACCAGTGGGGCTACACGATCGGCAAGGAGCACCGCGAGTCGGCCCGCAAGGTCGACCTGGCGGTGTGTGCGATCGGGGCGCGGATGCTGCGCCGGATGATGCTGAACTCGACGGCGTGGGCGAAGCGCGGCCGGCCCGGCAAGGGGAGGGTGGTGGTGCTGCGATGACCGCCACGATTCCCGAGCTGCCGCTGCTGTCCCTCAGTCCGGATGAGCTGGACCTGATCACGGCCCTGCGAACGGACCTGCTCAGCTCTCGCTTCAAGCTGGACCTGCTGGACGCTTACTTCAACGGCGAACAGATCGTGCGCGACCTCGGGATCAGCATTCCGCCGCAGCTCAAAGGGCTGCATACGGTGATCGGCTGGCCGCGGATCGGCGTGGAGGCGCTGGAGCAGCGACTGGACCTCGAAGCGTTCCGGTGGGCGGACGGCTCGGACGCTTCGGACCTGGAGGAGATCGCCGAGGCGAACGATCTCTTCGACGAGGCGAGCCTGGCACATCTGGACGCGCTGACCTATGGCCGGGAGTACGTGACGGTCGGTTCGGGCGACTGCGGTACCGCCGACTGCCCGCCGCTGATCACGTTCGAGTCGCCGCTGGACATGACGATGTTCTGGGATGCGCGGTCGCGGATGGCGACGGCGGCGCTGCGGGAGTGCATCGAGGACGGCGTGCGCCTGGTGACGCTGTATCTGCCCGACGAGACGATCCACGCCGCCGAGGTGGAGGGTGGCTGGGAGGTCTTCGACCGGGACCAGCACCGCCTCGGCGTGGTACCGGTGCTGCGTATGGCGAACCGCCAGCGAACAGCGGACCGCGTCGGGAAGAGCGAGATCACGCCCGAGGTCATGAGCATCACGGACGCGGGATGCCGCCGGCTCATGGGCATCGAAGTGCAGAGCGAATTCTTCGGGGCTCCGCAGCGTTACATCCTCGGCGCATCGGAGAGCGCCTTCCAGGACGCCGAGGGCAACGCCAAGAGCGCCTGGGACACCTACATCGGCCGCGTGCTGGCCCTGGAGCGGGACGAGGACGGCCAAGTGCCGACCGTAGGGGCGTTCACCGCGCACGACCCGTCCGGACAGACGAAAATCATTGACCTGTACGCCCGGATCATGGCGACGCAGCTCGGCCTGCCGCCGCACATGCTCGGTTACACCAGCGACAACCCCGCGAGTGCGGACGCCATCCGTTCCAGCGAGGCGATGCTGGTGAAGAAGGCCGAGCGCCGCATCCGCCGCTTCGGGGCGACGCACCGGGACGCGATGCGCCTCGCCCTGTGGGTGCGCGACGGGGAGCCTCCGGACAAGACGCGCCGCATCGAGGCGGTCTGGCGCAACCCCGCGACGCCGACGATCGCCGCTCAGACGGACGCAGCGGTCAAGCTGGCACAGGCCGGAATCGTGCCGGCAGAGTCGGACGTGCTGCTGGAGATGGCCGGCTTCACCGAGGACCAGCGCCGCCGCGTGGCTGCGGAGCGGCGCCGGGCGCAGGGTGCGAAGATCCTGGACCGTCTGGCGCAGTTGGGCGAGCAGGACGACGCGCAGCAGTCGCCGGAGCCGGAGGACGGCGATGGCGACGGCGATTTCTGACGGCGGCGGCGATGCCGCTCGGCAGCGGGCGGCGCAGCACGGCCTGACGCGGCTCTTGGCGCGGGATATGCGGCGTCTGCGGCGCATCATCATCCCGTCGCGGCTGCAGGCCACGGTGCCGGACTGGATCGAGGCGGTGCGCGAGCTGGTGGGCCAGTACGGGCAGGCGTCGCAGTCGCTGGCCGCCGACTACTACGACGCGCAGCGGACCGCGGCACGGGTGACGGGCCGGTTCACGGTGCCGCTGCTGGACCCGCCCCCGGATGAGCAGGTCGACAGCTCGCTGCGGTGGGCGACGAAGGACGTGTGGCCGCGGGAGCCGGAGCAGGCGACCGAGGCCCAGCGCGAGTCGCTGGATACACGGCTGCAGCAGGCCGAGAAGAAGGCCGAGGGCGTCGCACAGAAGCTGGTCGCCGACCAAGGGCGCGGCGTAGTCCGTACTGCGGTACAGCAGGACAGAACCGCCATCGGGTACGCGCGAGCGGCAGCCCTTGGCGCGTGCGCTTTCTGCAAGCTGATGGCGTCCCGGGGCGCTACGTACAAGGACTTGGACGCTGCTGGCCGGCTCGCCAATGAATCCTTTGTGGGCGAGGACAGCGTCATCAAGTTCCACGACAACTGCCACTGCCAGCCTGTTCCGATCTTTCGCGGGCAGCGCTTTGAGCTGTCCGATCATGCGCGTGAGTGGGAGCGGCTGTACCGGGAGTACGCAGCGCCGTACTCCGGAGACCAGCTCCGCCGTTTCCGGCGGGCGCTGGCCGAGCACGGGCATCTGCCCGCCGCTCGCTGACCAACCCCACGGCCGCCCTGGTGGCGGCCTTTCTCAGCCCCTGGAGGGCCGTACCGCCATGCCCGAGAACGAAGAGCCCGAGCAGAGTGTCGAGGAGCCGCAGGAGCCCGAGACCGCCCCGGAGGCGGACACGGGAGCCGAGGAGGAGCCGTTCGACGCGGAGCGCGCGAAGAAGGCGCTGAGCAAGAAGAACGCGGAGGCCAAGAGCCTGCGCGAGCGCCTGAAGGAACTGGAGCCCCTCGCCCGCAAGGCGAAGGAGCTGGAAGACGCGCAGAAGTCCGAGCAGGAGCGACTCACCGAGCAGCTGAGCGCAGCTCAAGAGCGCATCAAGAACGTGCAGCAGCGCGCGGTGCGCTCTGAGGTACGAGCCCTGGCCGCCGGTGACTTCGCCGATCCGGAGGACGCGCACGCCTTCCTCGACCTCGACAGCTTCGTCGACACCGACGGCGAGATTGACACCGACGGCATCAGCCGCAGCCTCGCCGATCTGCTCAAGCGCAAGCCGCACCTGGCGAAACCAGCCGCGGAGGGCCCGCGCTCGCCGCGACCGGATCGCACGCAGGGCTCTTCGGGCAACGGCAACCGACCATCCCTGAAGCCGGAGGACGAGTTCGCCGGCTGGCTCACGAAGGCCCTCAACGGGGGCCGCTGAGAAAGGTAGCCCCTGATGGCTCACACCGATCCGATCAAGCTGTCGGACATCAATCCGACGTTCCTGCCGCCCACGATCGTGGCGCCCATCTTCGAGAAGAGCGTCGAGACGTCGGCTGTCATGTCGCTGGCCCGCCGCGTGCCGCTGGCCATGACGGCCAACACGGCGGTGCCGGTGCCGCTCGACGTGCCGACCGCCGACTGGGTGGACGTCGCAGGCCGCAAGCCGCTCGGCACGGGCGGTATGGACATCAAGCAGATGTCCGGCAAGAAGATCGCGGTATTGATCCCCGTCGCGATGGAGGTCGCGAACTCGAACGCGGCCGGGCTGTGGGCGCAACTGCAGCAGGATCTGCCGACCGCGTTCTCCCGGGCGTTCGACCGGGCGACGATCCACGGCAAGACGATGAAGGGCGCCACCGGGCCGTTCGCCGACTACCTGGCCATGACGACGAAGAGCGTCGCGCTGGGTACGGCATCGCAGGGCACGGGCGGCATCTGGAAGGACGTCGTCGACGGCATGGAAAAGATCGTCGATGACGACTGGGACTACACCGGAACCGTCGCCGACTACCGCCTCAAGCCCAAGCTCCTCGGTGCGACGGACACCACCGGCCGCCCGATCCTCGTGGACACCACCGTGCCGGGCACCGGCGCGGCGCTGGCGGGGACGCTGGTGGGCGAGCCCATCGCCTACTCGCGCAGCGTCTCCGGCAAGGTCCGCCGCCAGTCCACGAGCACGGACTCGGGCCTGCGGGCGATCGGCGGCGACTGGTCGCAGACCGCCTACGGCGTCGGCATGGACATCTCCGTGAAGATCTCCCGTGAGGCGACGTACATCGACGAGGATGGCGGCGTGCACTCCGCGTTCCAGGAAAACCTGGTCTTGCTCCTGGCGGAGGCGTACTACGGTTTCGTGCTCGGTGACGCCGAGGCGTTCGTGAAGTTCACCGGCACGCCGAGCGGCAGCTGATGGCCGGGGCGGCCAGGCCGCTGTCCATCGTGGCCCGTGTGCACGCCATGCCACCGGAGCACAACGCAGGCGCCGAGCACATGCTGGTGTCGATGCTCCGGCCGCTGGTGGAGCGCGGGCACGACGTGCAGGTGTGGCTGTCCCGCTACGGCAGCGCGCACGAGCCATACACCTACCGTGGCGTGCGGGTCGTGCCGCTGGAAGCGCGGCTGGACTTCGCGACGGTGGTACGCCGGGCCGATGTGCTGGTTTCGCACCTGGAGTGCGTGCCGTCGACGTCGGCTCTGGCCCGCGGCTACGGCAAGCTAGTCGTGGTCGTCTGCCACAACACGCACTCCGCCACCTTCCGGCACATGGCGGCTGGCGGTACCGCCCTCGCGGTCTACAACTCGCTCTGGATGGAGCGGGAGGCGGAGCTGTTCTTCGCCGAATACCCGAAGAGCGTCCGGCCGGACAGCAGCCTGATTGTGCGGCCTCCGGTGTTCGCGGAGGAGTACCGCACGAAGCCCGGCAGAGCCGTCACGTTGGTCAACTGCAATGCGGAGAAGGGCGGGCGCGTCCTGGAGGTGCTGGCCCGCCGGATGCCCGACACGGAGTTCCTCGCGGTGCGCGGCGCCTACGGCGAGCAGATCCTCCCGGACCTGCCGAACGTCGAGGTCGTCGAGCACGTCGACGGGGCGGAGATGCGGGAGCGGGTCTTCGCCCGCACCCGCGTGCTGCTGATGCCCTCCTCTTACGAGTCGTGGGGCCGGGTCGGTGTCGAGGCGCTCGCCTCCGGCATTCCCGTCGTCGCGCACCCCACCCCGGGACTGTGCGAGTCGCTCGGCGAGGCTGGCGTGTTCGTCGACCGTAACGACGTCGACGGCTACGAGGCGGTGCTGCGGAAGCTCGCGACCCCTGCCGAGTACCGGCTCGCGGCGAAGCGCGCCCGCGCCCGCTCCGCGGAGCTGGACCCGGCGGCCGACCTCGCTGCCTGGTGCGACGCCGTGGAGTCCCTGGCCCGATAGGAGGCGCACGGTGGCGTTCGTGACTCCGACGGCCGAGCAGCTCGGCCTCTATCTTGGGCTCTCGGAGGTTGACGGGGCCCGAGCCGACTTCCTGATCCAGCAGGCGGTGGCGCTGTGCGAGTCGGTGGTCAAGCCGCTGCCGGAGCGTGCCACGGCGATCGTCCTGTCGGTGGCGGGTCGGGCCTACGTGAACCCCCAGCAGGTCTCTTACGAGACGATCGGCCCGATGTCCGTACAGCGGCCGTCCGGCTCGGGCGGCCTGTACCTGACCAAGTCCGACAAGGCGGCGCTGAAGTCGCTGGCCGGGCGGGGTGGTGCGTTCACTGTCGATCCGACGCCGGCGACTGCGGACCCGTCGCCGACCTGGCCGATCGACGACACCTACGGGCCGGGCCTGGAGTGGGAGCCGGGCTGGGGGTGGACGTAGATGCCCGCCCCGTATCCCTACGGTGAGACGGTGGTGCGGCTGCGCCGTGGCCCGTCACCGGGCCGGGACGAACGCGGCAAGCCGATCCCCGGACCGCTCACTGAGACGCCGGTGCGGGGCTGTGTGGTGACACCGCGGGCCGAGACGCCTGCGGTGGGCGGTGCCCAGCAGCAGGGCCGGGACACGGTCATCGTCGGCTGGACCGTGTACGCCCCGTCGGGATCGGACTGGCTCACCACTGACCAGGCGCGTATCCGCGGCGAGACCTGCGACATCACCGGCGAGCCGGGTGACTGGGGGCGCTCTCCGTTCACCGGAACGCACGGGCCGATCCAGTTCGCGGCGGACCGGGTCACGGGCTGAGCCGCACTCGCACCTCCTCGACAGCGGCCACGAGTTTCGCGGCGGCGTCGTTCGACCGGTAGGGGATGGACAGGCTGTTGCGGTCGTCGTGCGGTGGCCTGCCGCCGGTGATGAGGCTCTTGCTCTCGCGGGCCGGTTCGATGCCGGGCAGCAGGAACTGGATGTAGCCGTGGAACAGGCGCGTCGCGGGCTTGAGCGTGGTGCCGGTGATGCTGCGGACGCTGAGCCGGTGGTCGACCGGCCGTGAGCCGACTGCCTTCTTCGTGATGGTGATCCACTCTCCGTCGAAGCTGACGCTCGCCTGCACGCCCTTGACTTCCACGCCGCCCCCTAGGTGATGTTGAAGGAGGCCCATCTTGGCAGCCCGATTCCGCATGAAGAAGAGGGGCGTCGGGGAACTCCTGCGCTCGCCGCAGATTGAGGCCGAGATGCGACGCCGCGCCGAGGTCATCAAGACCGCGGCGGTGACGATCGCCCCGGTCGGTGGATCGTCCGACCCGCACCCGGGCAACTACAAGTCGTCGTTCGACGTCACCAGCACCCGCCGGGGCGGACAGCGCCGGGATCGGGCGACTGCGACGGTCCGGAACGGCGCCTATTACGCCCGGTTCGTCGAGTACGGCACCGAACGTGTCCGCGCTCACCACGTCCTGCTGCGGGCCGCTGCCGCGGGCGGCCGGTGATGGCCTGGCCTGACGTCGAGACGCTGCTCATCGGCTGGCTGCGGGAACGCGGCTACGACGCCCGCGACGAGCTGGACAACGACCTCCTCGACGAACTGCCCATTGTGCAGGTCGAAGCGCTGCCCGCCGGGGATGACGACGGGTTCCGCCTGGAACGCGCCCTGCTGGACATCGACGTGTACGCCGCGGACTCCGTGGCCGCCTCGGCCATGTCCGGGCAGATCCGTCACCTGCTGCTGAACGAACTACGGGGCTCGAAGCTGCCCGAGGCGGTCATCGGCCGCGTCGCCACGGTCGCCCGCCCCGCCAGGCGCCCCTACGAGAACACCGGTCTGCGCCGCTACGGCGCCACCTACGAGATCTACCTGCACCCGGTCTCCTGACGACCGGACGGGCCCGCGCCGGACCCTGCCCCGCCCGTGCGCGGGCCCACCCATGTCTGGAGACACCATGGTTTCGATCACCCGCGCCGCGGACCTGACGGTCGTCGGCGCCAACGGCGGCGGCTGGGTCAGCGTCACCGGAACTTCCGCGCCGACGTCGCCGCTTGTGCAGCCGGCCGCCCCGTGGGAGCCGCTCGGCGCCATCTCGGACGACGGCCTGACCTACGGCTTCGATGAGGATTCGCAGGAGTTCACGCCCTGGGGCCTGACCAGCCCGTTCCGCACGCAGATCACCAAGAGCGTGCGGACGTTCGGGCTGACGCTGTGGGAGACGTCGCGGGTAGCGGTGCAGTCCATCATGTACCGCATCCCCGCCGCCGAGCTGGAGCCTGTCGGCGGGATCACCAGCTTCGCCGAGACGGCCTCGCCCGAACCGGACCGCCGCGCCTGGTGGTTCCTGGTCATCGACGGCGACAGTGCCCGCGGTTTCTACGTGCCGCAGGGCGAGGTTTCGGACCGCTCGGACGTCAGCTTCAAGCAGGACGAGATGTCCGGCTACGAGATCACCATCACCGCGTACCCGGACTCGGCGGGCAACACCGTCTACCACTCGGATTCGATTCCGGCGACGCCGCCGACGCCTGGCTCTTGAGCTGGTGGGCGGGCCGACACCGTCGGCGCGGGCCCGGCCCGCCCACCTACCCCCCTCGCCCGCGCCGCTAACAGAAGGAGGCCCGCGCCATGGCCGCGAACGCCCGCAGCACCGCCACTCGCAAGACGCGCACGGTCCGCCCGCCCGCCGCCCCGGAGCCCGTCGAAGAGGACTACGCCGACGAGGACGTGACGGCCGCCGAGGCGCAGGAGATCGAGGCCGAGGGGCGTTACGTGACCGCCCGGCTGGCCGACGAAGAGATCCGGGTCCTGCCGCCCGGAGCGTGGCGCCAGTCGTGGCAGGCCGGGCTGGCGCAAGGCCAGTTCCTCGCCTTCGCGCAGAACGTGGTGCATCCCGACGACCTCGATCTCTATTTCGACATCGACCCGACGAACGACGAGTTCGAGGCGTTCGTCGAAGAAGCGGCGCGGCGCTCCGGTGAGAGCCTGGGGAAATCGCGTGGACCCAATCGGTCATCCAGGCGCACCCGGAGGCGGTAGAGGCTGACCTGCTGGACCGCGGACACGACCTGCTGGACGTGTACCGCGGCCGGATGACGTGGCGGCGGCTGCGGGTCATCATCCAGCACCTGCCGCCGGAGTCGCACACGATGACGGCGCTGCGCAACGCCCTCCCGGCCGAAGACCTGGATCGGCAGGCAGACCAGGGAGAGCCGGAGAGAGGCCGCTGGTCGCAGGCCGAGCAGCTCCTCGCCGCCGTGTATGACCGGCTCGGGCGCATCGAGTACGTGCTCATCTCGGCGAACACCGAGAAGAAGCGCGACCGGCCACAGCCGCCGGAGCCGCTGCGCCGACCGGGCGCCGCACCTCGCAAGAAGAAGCCCGCCGCGATGACCGATGGTGCGGCCGAGACCTTGTTCCGCCTGATCAACGGAGGCGCCGCGTAGCGCAGGAGGGAGACCTCCTGTGGCCATTAGCGTCGGTTCCGTCGAGGTCGACGTCGTCCCCAACACACAGGGGATCTACGGGCGGCTGCGCTCCCAACTGGAGCCTGCCGGCTCCCGAGCGGGCAACGACGCTGGCCGCAGCGCCGGCCAGTCGTTCGGATCGGCGATGCAGCGTGAGGTCGGTGGCATCGGCCTGCGTATCGGCGAGGAGATCGGCCGTCAGATGGCGGCGCGGATCACCGCGTCGGTGCGTGACTCGATGCGGGCCGGTGTCACGCAGGGCGGCGCGCAGGCCCGCGCTGCCGCCGTGCGGCAGGGCGACGAGACCGGCGGGGCTTTCTCCAGGTCGCTGAAGACGCGCCTGGAGGCCGCGTTCCGGTCGCTGCCGAAGCTGCAGATCGGCGCGGACACTTCCGAGGCTGACTCTGACCTGCAGGCGCTGCGGGTCCGGATGGAGACCCTGGCGGGCAAGCGGATCGGCATCGACATCGACGCCGAAGCCGCTAAGGCCGAGATTCGCCTGATCGAGGCGGAGTTGACTCGACTCGGCGCCGAGCACCCGAATGTCCAGGTCAGGGCGGACACCGCGAGCGCGGCGGCCGAGCTGGCTGCCGTCCGAGCAGAGATAGAGGCGGTCGACGGTAAGACCGCCCGCATCGACGTCGACACGAGCGGCGCACTCTCGGCGGTCTTCCAGCTGACGGTCGCCCTGGCCGGTGTCGCCGCGATCCCCGCGGTCCCGGTTTTGGCCGCAGGGATCGGCGCCATCGCCTCGTCGGCGGTCGCCGCTGGCGCTGGAGTCGGCGCGCTGGCCGCCGTCGCGATCCCCGCGTTCGTCGGGATCAAGGGCGCCCTGGACGCGCAGAAGCAGGCGCAGGACGCCGCGGCCACCGCCACGGCGACTGGCGGGCAGGCCGCCGCTCAGGCTGCGCAGCGTTCCCTGCAGATGGCGGGGGCGCAGCAGGCTCTGGCGACCGCGCACCGCAACGCGGCCCGGCAGATCGCGCAGGCCGAGCAGGGCGTCACCGACGCCGTGCGCCAGGCCGCGCAGAACAACGCGAACGCCGCCGATCAGGTCAAGCAGGCCCGGCAGGCGCTCGCGGACGTCTACCAGCAGGCCGCAGAGCGCAGCCGGGCCGCCAGCGAGCGTGTCCAGCAGGCCGAGCAGTCCCTGGCTGACGCGCAGCGCACAGCCCGGCAGGCACAGCAGGACCTCACCCAGGCCCGGCGTGACGCCGCGATGGAGCTGGAGGACCTGTCCAACCGGCTCACCGACGCGCAGCTCAGCGAGCGGGATGCGGCACTGTCCGTACAGGAGGCCCGCGCCCGGCTGGAGGCCACCCGCGCCGCCGGGTCGAAGGCGTCGCTACTGGACCAGCAGCGTGCCCAGCTCGCCTACGACCAGGCTGTTCAGCGGCTCAAGGAGCAGCAGACCGAGACGCGGCGCCTGACCACGGAGAAGGCGAGCGCCGACAAGGCGGGCGTCGCCGGATCGGAGACCGTCCGGTCCGCCGAGGAGCGCCTCGCCGCGGCACGCCGCGGTGTCGCCACGCAGCAGAAGGGCCTCGCGAAAGCCCAGCAGGACGCCGCCCGCACGCAGATCCAGAACACCCAGGCCATCGCCGCCGCGCAGGACAAGGTCGCCGCTGCGCAGAGGAACGTCGCTCGCGTCCAGGAGGACGGCGCACGGTCCGTCGCGCGTGCCCAGCAGCAGCTCGTCGCGGCCCAGCAGTCCGCGGCGGACAGTGTCGCTTCGGCGCAGCGCCAGATCCAGTCCGCCGAGCTGTCGGCGGCCGGCGGGGCGAACGCCGCGGCGACGGCGCAGGAGAAGTACCGGCAGGCTCTGGCGAAGCTGTCCCCGTCGGCGCGGGAGACGTTCAACGCGTTCACCTCGCTCCGCGGCGCCTTCAAGGCGTGGTCGACAAGCCTCCAGCCTGCGGTGATGCCCATCTTCACGCGGGCGCTGAACGGGCTGAAGAACAGCTTGCCGGGGCTGACGCCGTTCGTGCTGGCCGCGGCGCGCGCCATCACCGCGCTGCAGGACCGGGTATCGCGCGGCTTCAAGTCGCCCTGGTGGAAGTCTTTCAAGACCGACCTCGCCGCATCGGTGATCCCTGCCCTGACCGGGCTCGGCATCTCCTTCGGGCGGGTGTTCAAGGGCATGGCCGGGATCGTGCAGGCATTCCTGCCGCACATGGATCACATCAGCCAGCGAATGCAGGCTCTGACGGGCCGGTTCGCGAACTGGGGCACGAGCCTCAAGGGGAGCCCCGAGTTCGAGCGGTTCCTGTCCTACGCCTCCCGCACGGCTCCGCTGCTCAGCGGGGCCGTGCGGCAGATCGGCTCGGCGTTCCTGAGCATCGGGCAGGCCCTGGCTCCGATCTCGGGGCCGCTGCTCACGGTCATCGCCGAACTGGCCCGCGGCATCAGCATCATCGCGACGCACGCCCCGTGGATGATCCAGGCCATCTACCTGATCATCGTGGCGGTCAAGCTGTGGACCATCGCGCAGATCGCCCTCAACGCCGCGATGTCCGCGAACCCCATCGTTCTGATCGGTATCGCCATCGCTGCACTCGTCGCGGGCGTGATCTGGGCCTACAACCGCTTCTCCTGGTTTCGCACCGGCGTGCAGGCCGTGTGGGCGGGCATCCAAACCGCCGCATCGTGGGCGTGGAACACTGTCCTCAAGCCAATCTTCGGCGCTTTCGCCGCGGCCTTCCGGGCGGTCGCTGCTGCGGCGACGTGGCTGTGGCAGAACATCTTGTCGCCGGTCTTCAGCTTCATATCGACAGCCGCCCGGGTGCTGTTCGCGATCGTCGTGGTCGCGGTGCTGCTGCCCCTCCAGCTCGCCGTCCGGGCGGTCGGCGCGGTCTTCTCCTGGCTCTGGCAGAACATCATCTCGCCGGTCTTCGGCTGGATCGCCGCCCGAGCCGTGTGGCTGTACCAGAACTTCATCCGTCCCCAGCTGGCCCTCATCCGCGCGGCGGTCTCCGCAGTGGGCGCCGGGTTCTCCTGGCTCTGGCGGACCATCGTGCAACCGGTCTTCGGCTGGATCGCGGCCCGAGCCGTGTGGCTGTGGACCTACGGGATCAAGCCCAGCTTCAACCTCCTGCGGCAGGGACTGAGCGTTGTCGGCTCCGCCTTCTCGTGGCTGTGGCGCACCATCGTGCAGCCGGTGATGGGCTGGATCGGCGACCGGGTCGGCTGGGTCTGGCGCACGCTGATCAGGCCTGGTTTCGACGCCATCAGGAAGGCCGTCGGCCTGGTCGGCGAGGCGTTCGGCAAGGCCAAGGACGCCATCGGCCGCGCCTGGGACAAAATCGCCGACATCACGAAGAAGCCCGTCAACTTCGTGATCAAGTGGGTCTACACCAACGGCATCAAGAAGCTGTGGGACGGCGTGGCCAGCTGGGTCGGCCTCGGCAAGCTCCCCAACGCCCCGAAGCTCCTCGCCGCGGGCGGCACCGTCGGCGACGGCTGGGGCGCTGCTGCCCCGATGCGGGTCAACCGGCCCACCGCCATCGTCGGCGAGGGGAACCCCCGCTACCCCGAGTACGTCATTCCCACCGACCCGAAGTACCGGGGCAGGGCTCAAGCCCTGTACGCCGCGGCGGGCACCCAGCTCATGGAGAGCGGCGGCATTCTCGGCTCCATCTGGGGCGGCATCAAGTCCGGCGCGGGCTGGCTCGCCGACCGGGGCAAGGACGTCCTGAAGGCCGCTGGCCAGGTGGCGGCGGGCGCGCTGGAGCCGTTCTTCAACGCCGGAATGAAGGTCGTCGACGGCGCCCTGGCGCGCATCCCGGGCGCCAACACCGGCCTGGGCAAGACCATACGAGCCGTCCCGAAGAAGGTCGCGACCGGGATCTTGTCGTTCCTGCGCGGCCAGGACGAGCAGAGCATGGGCGGCGGCCAGTGGGTCAAGCCGGTCAGTACCGGCTACGGCACCAAGTTCGGTGTCGCCGGGCGCATGTGGTCCTCCGGCCGGCACACCGGCCTCGACTTTCCCGCCGCGACCGGCACCCCGGTCCGGGCGGTGGCGTCCGGCACGGTCTCGCAGGTCGCCACCGGCGGGCCGTATGGCCAGCACGTGCAGATCGCCCATGGCGGTGGCCTGTCGTCGCTGTACGCCCACATGTCGGCGATCCTCACGACTCTGCGAGCCCGCGTCGCACAAGGCCAGCAGATCGGGCGGGTCGGCGCCACCGGCAACGTCACCGGCCCCCACCTGCACCTGGAGGCACGCCTCAACGGACGCCCGGTGGACCCCATGCCGTACCTGACCGGCGGTGGCGGGGCCCTCGGGGGCGCCATCCCGACGGGGCAGCGGCGGGCCATCATCAGCCAGGCGCTGGCTGCGGCCCATGTGCCGCCGCCCGGCACTCTGCCTCAGTGGCTCGCCGGGATGAACACGCTGGTCTCTCGCGAATCCAGCTGGAACCCGCGGGCGCGCAACAACTGGGACTCCAACGCGCGGGCCGGGCACCCGAGCCAGGGCCTGGCGCAGACGATTCCGTCGACGTGGAGCGCCTACGTGCCCGCCTCGCTGCGCAGCCGGGGCATCCTCGATCCGGTCGCGAACGTGGCCGCCGCGATCCGCTACATCGTGGCGAGGTACGGCAACATCACCCGCGTCCAGCAGGCGAACGCGAACCGCCCGCCGGCTGGCTACGACTCCGGCGGCTACCTTCAGCCCGGCCTCAACCTTGCTTACAACGGCACCGGGCGGCCGGAGCCTGTGCTCACCGTACAGCAGATGAACGCCCTGACCGGAGCGGCGATGCGCGGCTCAGACGGCGGGCAGCTCGGCGACCTCCAAGTGCAGGTCTACGTGGGCGACCGGGAGATCACCGACATCGCGCGGGCCGAAGTCCGCCGCTCGAATGGCCAACTGGTCCAGACGCTGCGCGCAGGGAGGAGGTGACCGTGACGATCCCCGGGAATCTGCTGTCGCCGACGACGGAAACGGTCGACCCGAACACCAGCGGCTGGACGGCCAAGCTGAACTGCACGCTGTCGCTCGGCTCCGGCGGCCGGAACGGCGACGGCGTCCTGACCGTGAAGAGCGTCGCCGCTGGCGAGATGCAGGCCCGCACCGTCAGCTCCTACCCGGTCGTCCCGGGCACGGTCTACCACGTCTTCGCGGACGCCTCGGGCACGGTGGCGGAGCGGATCGGTATCCGCTGGCTGACCGCGGCCAACGCCGAGATCTCGGTGACCTGGTCGCTGACCACGTCGGCAGCTTCGGCCAGCTGGCACCGGGTCAGCGTGGCCGGGGCCGCGCCGGTGAACGCTGCCCGCTGCCAGGTGCTGCTGTCCAGCACGCCGGCCGCAGGCGCTGTGAACCACTTCTGGGAGAACGTCTACCTGGGCTTGCCGCTCAGGACGACCGGCAACCTCCTCGGCTTCAACACGGAGACGACCGAGGTCGACAGCTCCGGCTGGATGGCCGAGACCAACGCCACGATCGCCCGGCAGGCGCCGCCGGTGACCTGGTCGGCGACCGCGTACTCGGTGGGCGGTCACGTCATCGCGGTCACCGCCACGGCCCCGGGCAACGCGTCGGCCGTCACTGTCGAGCGGCCGGTCGTCACGCCGGGCACCGAGTACCTGGCCTACGCCTACCTGTCGCCGCCGACGGCAGCCGCAGACACCTGGATCGAGCTGCGTTTCTACGATGCCGGCGGTGTCCAGGTGGGTGTCTCGCGCGGCTCGCTCGCCGCGCCGGGGACCGGCTGGTACCGGCAGCGGGTCTCGGCAGTGGCCCCGGCGACCGCGGTGACATGCGGCGTGGCCGCGGGCATCAACGGCGCATCGGCAGGGCAGGTGCTGCGCCTGGAGCAGACCTCGGTCATCGTCGCGCCGACGGCTCGCGCGGGCACGGTCATTCCGTACCGCAGCATGTCGTTCGAGCAGGACGCGGGCGGGTGGGCCGTCACGTCCGGCGCCGCCACCGTCGCGCGCAGCACGCCATGGGGGGCCTACGGTGTCGACGGCTCCTACGCGCTCACCGTCACCAGCGCGACCGCGACCGCCTCGACCCTGCGCAGCCCGCTCTTCCCGCTTACCCCGGGCGTCGGCCTGAACTGGCGGTCGGAGGTCTACAGCCAGGTCACGGCGGGCGGCTGGACGGCGGTGCGCGGCATCCGCTGGTACGACACAGGGGGCGTGAGCCTCGGCCTGTCCAGCGTCGCATCGAGCGCGGTACCGGCCTCGGGCTGGTGGATCCTGACCAACGACTGGGTGGCGCCCGCCAACGCCACGCAGGCGGCGATCGAGTGGACGCTCACCGCCACCAGCGCCAGCAGCGTGCTGAGGCTGGACGTGGCGTCGCTGTGGCCGGCACTGCCACTCCAGCACCTCGACGTCGACGATGCCGCGGCGGCCATCACGCTGACGCTGCGGGAGCTGCCGATCGGCTACCTCATCACCGTGTACCGGACCGGTCAGGACGGCAGCCAGACGCTCGTGCGCGGCCCGTCCGGGCTCCTCGACAAGGCCACCATCACGAGCGACCTGATGGCGATTGAGGACTATGAGGCACCGCTCGGCGTGCCGGTCGCCTACCGGATCGAGATCGTCCCGGCGGCCGGGGGCAGCATCCAGATCCGCACCACCGAGACCGTCACCATCGACGCCGGCGACCCGCAGGAGGCCTGGCTCAAGGGCCCGGGCCAGCCGCAGCGCAACACGAAGGTGCTGGTGGAGAAGGCGCCGGACTGGTCGCGGCCGATCGAGCAGGCCACCTACCGGGTCAAGGGCCGCCGCAACGCCGTCGTACTGTCCGGTCTGCGTGGCGGGCTTGAGGGCGACCTCTCGATCTGGACGCGCACCGACGACGAGCGGCACCGGCTCCACTGGCTGCTCGACTCCGGCAACACGCTGCTGTGGCAGGCCGCCCCGGGCATGGGCGTGAGCGACATGTACGTCACCGTCGGCGAGGTCACCGAGGGGCGGATCGGCGGCCCGGCGCAGGAGCCGTGGCGGACATGGAAGCTGCCGCTCGTCGAGGCGGATATGCCGGTCTCGGTGGGTGTCGGCGGCACGGCCGGGCGTACAGGCCAGGATCTGCTCGTCGAGTTCGCGACCGGCTATGACCTGCTCGCGGCCTACGCGACCGGCGAAGACCTTCTGTTCAACCGGCGCAGGGGGTGACGTGTACCCCGTCTCTGCGCGGTTCCTGGCCGCGCTCACCGAGTCGCACACGCCATCTGTCGAGGTCGTCCTCTTCCGGGCAGACGGCCGCGTCGAGACACTCGACATCACCGGCGGCTCGGTGACGGTAGGCCGCGGGCAGGCGATCCGCCGCACCTGCACGGTCACCATCGCCGACACCTCACTGATCCCGCGCACCCCGAGCGACAAGCTCAGCGTGTACGGGGCACGCCTGCGGATCTCCCGCGGCGCCCAGTATGGCGACGGGGCCAAGGAGCTGGTACCGCTCGGGGTGTTCCGGCTGGACTCCGTCGAAGGCGACGTCGAGGAGGGGCCAGTCACGCTGGCTGGCAAGGGCCTCGAAGCGGTGGTGCAGGACGACAAGTTCACCGCGCCGTATCGCGCCTCGGGCACCGCCGTCGGCGCCGTCACCGCACTGATCCAGCGCAGCATCCCCGATGCCGCGGTCGTGAACCGCGCGACGGACGCCGCGATCGGCCCGCGCACCTGGGATGTCGAAGGCGACCCGTGGGCCGCGGTGCAGGAATGTGCGGCGGCGATCGGCGCCGAGTGCTACGCCGACGCCGACGGCGTGTTCGTCATCGCCGAGCTGCCCGACCTGCTCACCACCACCCCGGCGTGGACGGTGGCGGCGGGGGAGGGCGGCGCCTATATCAAGGCCGACCGCGGCATGACCTCGGACAAGGTCTACAACGCGGTTCTGGCCAGGGGCGAGAACACCGAGACGAACGTCGCGCCGGTGGCAGCGCTCGTCGTGGACGACGACTCCACGTCGCCGACGTACTGGTCCGGGCCATTCGGGCACCGACCGGCTTTCTACACCAGCTCGACGCTCACCAACTCGATCGCCGCCGAGGGCGCCGCGCGGCTCAAGCTCCGGGCGGCCAAGGCGCCGAACGCGACCGGCGACCTGAGCAGCCTGCCCAACCCCGCACTGGAGCCCGGCGACGTGATCCGCATCGTCTACCCGGACGGCACCCGCGAGCTGCACCAGATCCAGAGCCTCAGCATCCCGCTCGACGTGGGCGGCGACTTCCCGATCACCACGATCGCCGCGAAGGAGGACGCGTGAGCAGCTCGGACATCGCGGTACATGCCGACCTCGCCGACGCCCTCCAGCAGCAAGCCGTCCAAGCCGGCGCTACCAGCCCCGCGGTGCGGGGCGCTGACTGGCGCCTCGCCGTCGTCGCCACCATCGGCACGGACGGCACCGTCACCACGACCGACGGCATCATCGCCCGCCGCATGGCCACCTACCTCACCCCGGCCGCCGGCGACACGGTCGTCGTCAGCATCTCCAGTTCAGGCAACTGGCTTGCCCACGGCCGCACCGCGGCGTCGTCGACGGCGGGCACGTGGCAGCCCCTCACCCTCTCCGGCGGCTGGACCGTCTACGGCACCCCGTACTGGACACCGTCCTACCGCATCAACGGCGACGGGACCGTGTCCCTGAGCGGGCTAGCGAAAGCCCCGGCCAGCGCCCTCCAGCCGCAGACCCTGTGCACCCTGCCCACTGCCATCGTGCCCACGTCGAAGAGCCGCTTCCCGACCGAGGTCGCGTCCGCCATCCACGGCGTCCTCGACGTCAACGCCACCGGAAGCCTGCAGGTGCAGGACTACTCCGGAAACGCTACGTGGGCCGCTCTCGACGGCGTCCGCTACCGACTCATCTAGGAGGCCCCGTGCCACACCCCGCCGACGGGTATTACCCGCGCAGCGTTGTCCACCAGGTCCGCGTCATCGACCTGCTGACCGACAGCCCGATGTTCGCGTACACCGCCGAACTCCAGCTCGACGGCCGCGGCCAGGGCGTGACCCCTGCACTACTGGACCGGATCACACAGACGATCGCCACTTTCGCCGCCGAGCAGTTGGAAGGCGCCGAGGGGTCCCCGGAGACGCGCGCCACCCTCGTCTACACCGGCGGCCACGACGTGACGCTCCTCCCGGCGCCGGGGGCCTGATGCCCACCACCGACACCTACGGGCAGGGCGTACAGGTCTACGCCCTGCCGGACGCCCCCAACCTTGAGACCTTGGCCGGCAACCTCGCCGTCGGCCTCGTGCCGCGCAGCGTGATGCGCTTCGCGTCCGCGTCCGCCCGCAACGCCACCATCACCAGCCCGGTCGCGGGCATGGCCGCCTTCCTGGTCGCCGAAAAACTCCTGACGGTGTACGACGGAACAGCTTGGACGGTGGTTGCTGCGGGCACCTCGGCATGGACGACGATCCCTCTGGCCAGCGGCTTCGCCCACAACGGGAACTCCAACGGCAGCGCCCAGTACAGGGTCGTGAATCTTTTCGGCGAGCTGACGGTCATGCTGCAGGGCGGCATCGACATCACCTACTTCGGCAGCCCCGCCGTGATCAGCAACGGCGGCATCATCACCAGCGCGGCGCTGCCGTCGGCCGCCCGGCCCGGGTCGCTGCGCACCGTGCCGGCCGCCTGCTCCGCCGTCACCTCCGACTCGCTCAGCCTCAAGCTGGACGCGCAGCCCGACGGACACCTGAAGATCGTGGGCACCACCGCGAGCAACGCGACCGAGCGCATCACCCCGCCGTGGATCTCGCTCAACGGGCTCTTTTACAGTCTCTGACCTGCATATTTCCCGGCCCCGGGAAACCCTCAACGCCCCGCCATGCCGGGGCCTTTCGTGTATCTGGAGGCCCCATGGCCACACCCCTGCCCGCCGCTGCGTTCCTCGCGGCGCTCCGTGCCGAGGGCGTCAAGGTTGTCGAGGTCGGCTCCTGGCGTACCCACAACCGCAACTCGAAGGGCGCCTGGGGGCCGGTCCACGGCGTCGTCATCCACCACACCGTGACCTCCGGGACCGCGTCGTCCGTGCAGCTTTGCCGCGACGGGTACAGCAGCCTGCCTGGCCCGCTGTGCCACGGCGTCATCGACAAGACGGGCGTCGTGCACCTCGTCGGCTACGGCCGCGCGAACCATGCCGGCGGCGGCGACCCGCGCGTTCTGCAGCAGGTCACCGACGAGTCCTACGGCACCGCCCCGTCTCGCCCGACGAAGGGCAACACGAACGGCGTCGACGGCAACGCACGCTTCTACGGCTTCGAGTGCATCAACCGCGGCGACGGCAAGGACCCGTGGCCCGCCGCCCAGCTCGACGCCATCGAGCGCGTCTCGGCCGCCATCTGCCGGGCCCACGGCTGGTCCGCGAAGAGCGCGATCGGACACCTGGAGTGGTCCGCCGACAAGGTCGACCCGCGCGGCTTCACCATGCCCGACATGCGCGCCCGCATCGCCCGACGCCTCGCCGGAAAGCCCGGCGCACCCACCACCCCCGAGGAGACGAACGTGGCACTCACCGACGCTGACGTGAAGAAGATCTGGGCGCACCGCCTGGTCAGTCCCACCGACACCGACGCGGACAACACCCGCGAGGCAGGCACGTTCCTGCGCTACGCCGACCAGCGCCAGGCCGACCTCGTCACCCGCCTGGAGCGCATCGAGGCGCTCCTGAAGAAGCTCACCGCCTGAAGGGGCCACCATGACCGAACCGATCTCCCTCCCGTCCGCCGAGACCGTCCTCAAGACCGGCGCCACCTTCGCCCGCGATCTCGTCGAGCGCGTCCTGGCCACGTTCTTGCAGGCGTTCATCGGCGGGGTCGTTGTGACGACGCCGCTGGACGCGTCCATGTGGTACGCCGCGCTGGCCGGCGGCGTGGCCGCGGTCCTGTCCCTCGCGAAGGGCATCATCGCGCGCTGGAGCAGCGTCAAGAACTCCGCCTCGCTCGCCACGGGGGTGTGAGTGTGCGCGGTGGCCCGGCGGCTGAAGCAGCACCTGGGCCGCCGCGGGGCTTTCCTCCTCATCCTCGGGACCGGCAAGGCGTGCTGGGGGCTGAGCTTCATCATCGAGCCCCAGCCCAATCCCGTCGGCCTGGACCTGCTGACCCGTGTCGCGCCGCTGCACTGCTGGGCGTGGCTGTGGATCGTCGCCGGGCTCACCATGCTCGTCTGCGCCTGGCTGCGCGTCGGCCGGGACGGGCTCGGCTTCGCGGTCGCCCTCGTACCCCCCACCACCTGGGCCACCGCCTACACCGTCGCCGTCGTCAGCGGCGACTATCCCCGCGGCGGGTACGCCGCCATCTGGTACCTGACCTCGCACGTCGGGGTCATCCTGTGGGCGGCGACGGTGCCCGAGCACTCGGTCCCCCCAGCGCCGCGCGCCCGGAGAGGCAAGGGCGCATGACGAACATCTGGGCCGGAATCGTCGGCGCGCTGGGTATGGCGCTCGCCGCCTGGTTCGCCGCGCGCGCCACGAAGTCCGCGGCGCAGGCCACCGCGGAAGCGGCGCGGGCTTCGGCTCAAGCACAGGCCGAACCCGAGCAACGCCGCGCGGACTTGGAGGCCTTCAAGGCGATCCGCGACGACATGCAGGAGGAGATCCGCGAACTGCGCACCGAGACGACGCGCCTGCGGTCCATCGTCCGCGCCTTCGCCGGGTACGTGGGCGAGCTGACCCTGCAGATGCGCGCCGGAGGCGTCACCCCGCCCGCGCCGCCCGACCTCGTCGACGAGTACAACCGCACCGGAGTGTGACACCATGCCCGACCAGCCCGCCCCGCAACCTGCCGAGCCGCGCGTCGACGAGACCGCCGGAGACCTCGGCAGCCTGGTGAAACTCGGCCTCGCCGAGCCGCCGCCCGTGCCGTCACCGGAGCCGCCACCGCCGCCCACCGAGACGCTCGACGCGACAGTCATGTAACTGGCCTTCATTGTCGGCGGGGTCAGGCATCATGAGACATGGCCATTCGCCCTTACCCCTCCACAGAGCGCGCGCTCCGGCAGATCGAGCGTCGTATCCCGCGTCACCAATCGACCGGCGTGAAGCCGCACGCGGCATAGCAGGCGACGGTGAGCCTGGCAGCTATGGTCGCCGCCCTGCGGCCTCCGTGGCTCGACGCATGAACCACACGCCCCGCCCCTGCTCCGGCAGGCGGCGGGGCGCTTCGTCGTCCTCGCCGCGGTGGTCACCCATACTGGGGGAATGGGTGAGCAGCCGCAGTACGGTGACTGTCCGGCCAAGGCGGCCTACGAGCTGGCTTGGTACACCTGGCGCGCTATGCGGCGTGACGACCGCCTGACGCGCGACGAGATGGAAGCTCAGCTCGACGTCATCCGGGAACGCATCGCCGCCGAGGGCTGATCGGCCCGGCGTCACGCGCTGCTGAGGCTCGGTCCGCCGTAGTCGTGCGGGCTCCCGCCGCGCCATTCCACCCACGCCGGGTCGTCGAGCAGCGGCTCGGAGTCGGGCAGCCCAGCCCGCCGCAGGAACTCGATCACGTCGCGGTCGGAGTGCGCGAGGCCAAGGATCGTGCCGTCGGCGCGCACCCGCCGCCCGCCCGTCGGGGACGGCTCCTGGATGATGATGCGCGCGGCCATGACACCAGCGTGCGGGAGGTGCGGCGGGTGCGCATCCGCACGACGCCCGCGCGAGTGCCGCCGCTCTGCCATGCTGTCCACAGGCCCCGCCGCGTCCCCCGTGCGGCGGGGCCGTTCACCGGAGGCGTCCATGATTCGGAACGTTCGGAGCTGGTTCCACGACACCGCCTACCGCCGCGCCGTCGCCGTTGCTGCGGTGACCGCCGTCATCCTTGCCGCTTTCATCGCCGCGCTGCAGGCGATCCGCTGACCGACCGGCGTTGTCAGTGCCGGGCCGTACCCTCGAATCACCACATTCAATGTGTGCGCTCATGCTGGGAGCGCTGCTCGAACCGCCCCGCCCGGCCGCTGTCCGGGCGGGGCGAACGGCTACCTGGAGG
This sequence comes from Streptomyces sp. NPDC059788, assembly GCF_042732265.1. Taxonomy (NCBI): domain Bacteria; kingdom Bacillati; phylum Actinomycetota; class Actinomycetes; order Kitasatosporales; family Streptomycetaceae; genus Streptomyces; species Streptomyces sp. NPDC059788. The sequence goes on from NZ_JBHWHY010000001.1 coordinate 68,113, forward strand.
GGACCGTGAACGACCTGACGCAGTTCCTGCGCGACAGGCTCGGCGAAGACGAGGCAGCGGCGCGGGCGACCACCGAGCGCCAGCCCTACGACGAGTGGGACGCCGCCGGGGCCGGAGACGACAGCGACTCTCGACTGTCTCACTGGGAGGTCGTGAAGATCGCGCGCCCGCATGCAACCCCGGCGGCGAAGTCAGTCTCGGAGCACATCGCCCGCCACGACCCGGCCCGCGTCCTCGCCGAAGTCGACGCCAAGCGGCGCCTGCTGGTGGTGCACGCCAAGAGCAGCAGCTACGACGGCTGCGTCATCTGCGACGACGGGAACGATTCCTGCGGCTGCATGGGCGGCGCGCACTGGGAATACCCCTGCGACACGGTGAAGCTGCTCGCCCTGTCCTACGCCGACCATCCCGACTACCGGCAGGAATGGCGGCCCTAGGCGGCCGTCACCAGCTCCGCCCGCACCGCCGCAGCCCATGCTTCCAGCAGGCGCTCGTACTTCGCCCGCTCCTCCGGCCACAGCGGGCGGCCGGCGCGGGCGGCCATGAAGGCGCGGATCGCCTCATTCGCCTCGGTCGTCGACATGGTCGGGATCTTACGGGCGGGGACTGACAGCGGCCCCTGCTTATTCGTCGGCCGCCTCCGCGATGAACGTGCCCTTCGCTGGCAGCGTCACGACAAGGCTGCGGTCCCGCAGCTCCTGGATCGCGCGCCGCGCAGTGCCGATCGCCACCCCGTACTCCTCGGCGAGGTCCCGCTCGCCCTGTAGGCGCGCACCCGGGCGCAGCTCGCCGGACGCGATCCGCGCCGCGATGTGGTCGGCCACCTGCACGTACACGTAGACCGGACGGGTCGGGTCGACCGGCGGCACGCCATGATCATCAGCCATGGCAGCACCGTAAACCGGCACTGAGCTGCGCAGATCGCCAGGTAGCGGCCTACCGCTCTATACCGCTCCATGAAGCGGTACAGTCATGAAACACCCCCGCGACCGTGGGACCGGCCCGGGGGCACGGACAACCTGAGATGAGCAGGTAGCCATGACCGATCCTAAGACCACCCCTCTGGGCCTGACAGCGCCGCTTCCCGCCTGGATTCCCCGCGGCGCCGGCCTGAAAGTCATAACGGACATCTCCGCGCTCGGCGTCGACGCCGTGTGCGTACCGCGACCGGTCGGCCAGCAGCTCCTCGCCGCGCTCGGCCTCGGCTCCGGCGCCGTCATCGAAGACAACCACCAGCGCTGGCCCACCATGACCTGGCTCGTGCCCCTGGGGACCGCCTCCGGGCACCAGCTGCCGCCGTGGGAGGGTGCCCGCCCTGACGGGCAGCTGTATGTACCCGGCCTCCAGCAGCGCAGCCGGCGCCTGTTCTGGCGCCTGCACCCCGAAGACCGGCCGCTGCTCACCGACCCCGCCGCGCTGCGCGACCTGCTGCCGCGCACCTCAGGCCGCAGCTCGCACGGTGGGTGACGGATTCACACGGGGTGTAAAGAGAGCGCCCGCGGGAACTCGGCTCACACCCTGGCACATGCGTCAGGGCAATAGTTTACTGTTACATGAACGTCCGCCCAGACCCTGCGGACCCAGCCGGAGTACCCACCGGTCCATCGGGAGGACGAGATCAGCCGTCTCCACAGCCCGACCCGCCACGTCCAGGCGCGTCCTGACGAGCCGGTACGCGAGCGCGTCCACAGTCAGCCCGAGCGCGTGAGCCTGTCTCTCGCTCAGCTCGACGACGCCCACCTCGACGACGAACGAGCTGTGCGGCTGGCGCCGGCCGCGCCACCACGACGACACCAGCATCGCCGACCGGCCGCCCGGGTCCAGACACTCGACGGTCTCGTGCTGCAGGCGCGTACCGGTCGGCGCATCCAGGCGGGCCGCCAGTTCGGCGGTGGCGCGGCGCGGCGTGGTGTCGGTGGTCTCCGACGGATGCGGCCAGTCGGCGTCCGGGGCGATGAGTGCGCGCACGGCAGGAGGATGCGCGACGAGCAGGCGGCTGCGCTGCTCGCCTTCGAGGATGCCGCGCCTTCGCAGGAGCGTCACGGCCAGCCGGACGGTCTGCTCGTGGACGTCATACTCCGCGGCGAGCTCGGCGCGGGAGGGGATGCGGTCGCCGGGCTGCCAGTCGCCTCGCTGTATGCGGCGGGTGAGGTCGGCTGCGATGCGGCGATGCAGCGCCTCCACGACAGCCCCTTAGCGATCTTCCCTCGGTGAGATCGCCAGGCTAGGAAGTCGGCATCGGGCTTGATATATCAAGATGCTGCACAGCTGCCGGTCATTGTCAGTGTCATGTGCCAGGGTAGTTATTGACTCGTCATCTACCTAGGTGGCCAGGGTGGATGGTCACGTCCGCCCGTCATCGCCGCCGCCACAATCACCCGACCGAGCGTGCCGCCGGGCGTCATCACTCCGCGAAGCGCTCGTTGGGCAAGACGCCGGCCCCGGCTCGCCGTGTCACCCCCCAAGGTGCGCGCCGGGGCCGGCTTTCGTGTGCGTGGCGATGGGAGAATTATGGGAGATGATCAAGGTAAACCAGCGGTAGTACGCGATAACTTGCGCTAACTAAGTCCGTCTTTTCGGCTGGCTCGGCTAGGCTCCGAACCGCCCCCTCAGCCCGCCGATTCCCCCGCGTGCGGGCTCAGTACGCCTGCGCTGACCAGGGCGAACAGGGCGATGCCGAGGAGGATGCGGTAGATGACGAACGGCATGAAGCTCTTCGTGGTGATGAACTTCATGAACCAGGCGATGACGGCGTAGCCGACGACGAAGGCGATGACCGTGGCGAAGATGGTCGGGCCCCAGGAGACGTGGCTCGCGGTGGCGTCGTCGCCGAAGGCGTCCTTGAGTTCGTAGACGCCGGAGGCCAGTACGGCGGGGATGGCGAGGAGGAAGGAGTAGCGGGCCGCCGACTCGCGGGTGTAGCCCATCAGGAGGCCGCCGCTGATGGTGGCGCCGGAGCGGGAGACGCCGGGGATCAGGGCCATGGCCTGGCAGACGCCGTAGAGCAGGCCGTCCTTGACGTTCAGGTCGGTGAGGGTCTTGCGCTGTTTGACGGCGCGGTGCCGGCCGCCGGACTCGTCGCGGGCGGCCAGGCGGTCCGCGATGCCCAGGACGACGCCCATGACGATGAGGGTGGTCGCGATCAGGCGCAGGTCGCGGAAGGGGCCCTCGATGGCGTCCTTGAGGGTGATGCCCAGAACGCCGATCGGGATCGAGCCGACGATGACCAGCCATCCCATCTGGGCGTCGTGGTCGTGTCGCAGGTCGCGGTTGACGAGGGAGCGCGCCCAGGTCGAGATGATCCGCGCGATGTCCTTGCGGAAGTAGATCAGTACGGCGGCCTCGGTGCCGATCTGCGTGATGGCGGTGAAGGCCGCGCCGGGGTCGTGCCAGCCCGCGAACGCCGCGGTCAGGCGCAGGTGCGCGCTGGAGGAGATGGGCAGGAACTCGGTCAACCCTTGGACCAGGCCGAGGATGAAGGATTCAAACCAGTGCATCGAAGCTACGCTATCCAGAGGGTGATCAAGCGCTTACCCAGCGAAGACGCGGGTCGGGCGGCACGAGGGCGGACACGAGGTCGAAAGGGACGGGAGTGTGTGCGGGTGGCCGGCGGGATCAGCGACCGGCCGAGGGGCAGCGTAGCGCCCGAAAGTGTCCGAGTGGTCAAAGGACTCTTTCCGGACGCCTGTCGGTCAACGCCCCCGAAGTGACGCACGCTTGCGCCAGGCCACGAGCACCGCGGCCAGACCCGACAGCACGATGAAGGCCGTGGAGATCAGGAAGGCCGGCGAGGTGGGGGACGAGGCGCGGGCGCCGGCGATGACGTACGCGGCGGTGTTGGGCACACTGCCGAGAGTGGTGGCCAGCAGGAACGCGCCCCAGCCCATGCGGGAGACCGCGGCGCAGTAGTTGGTGGCGCAGAACGGCAGGCCGGGGAAGAGCCGGATCGCCATCATGGAGCGGAAGCCGTGTTCGCTGAGCTGCCGGTCGGCGGCGGTCAGCCAGCGGGCCCGCAGCAGGGGCCGTAGGGCGTCCTGTCCCAGCAGGCGGCCGAGCCCGAAGGCCAGGCCCGCGCCGAGGACCGTACCGGCCAGGGCGGACAGGAAGCCGGACAGACTGCCGAAGATCGCGCCGGCGGCGAGGTTGAGGACCGGCCGGGGGACGAAGGCCGTGGTGCACAGCCCGTACGCGAGCCCGAAGATCACGACGGCGCCGCCACCGGCCCACGCCGGTGGCCAGCCGTGGGCCAGCAGCCGTTGCGGCTGCCAGACGATCATCGCGACGGCGGCGCCGGCGAGCAGGACGAGGAGTACGGCCAGGCGCGCCCAGGGGGAGAAGAGCACACGCGTGCAGCGCGCGGCGAGGCCGTCGGGCGTTGCTGCGGGTTCGAGCATCCCGGGAGCGTAACCGACGAGCGTGGCGAGCAGGTGTATTCGTGATCGATCAAGGGTTAAGGGGGTGGTGGGGAAGGAGGAGTGGAAGGGAGGAGAGGGGGCCAGGGGTGGGGAGGGCCAACTCGGGGCGTGAATAAATCGTTCGACGGGACGGGCCGCCGCGCGAGATCCTCGGTCCATGTTCCGGCAGCCGTACCTCGCGCTCACGTCCGCAGTCGCGGACGCGCCGAAGGCTGCCGTCGACTCGATCGCGGCCCTCATCGCCGCCCTCAAGACCGAGGCCGACGCCGTGCCGTTCCCCGGCGCCGCAGTCGCCGCGGATAACACCGACACCGTCGCAGCAGGCATCGCCGCCCCCGCCGCAGCAGCGGCAGGCGCAGCCGTCCCCGCGACCGACGGCGCGCGAAGCTGACCCTCTCCGGATCGACCGGCGGACCCCGCAGGGGGAGGGTCGGTGGGGTTCAGGGGTTCCCACGGCGGCGCGTCACGCCGCCGTATTCACCGCGTTGTTGCGAGGAAGAACAGCCATGCCCAAGACGGCATACGTGCGCACCAAGCCGCACCTGAACATCGGCACCATGGGCCACGTCGACCACGGCAAGACCACCCTGACCGCCGCGATCACCAAGGTGCTCAGCGAGCGCGGCAGCGGCACCTTCGTGCCCTTCGACCGGATCGACCGGGCCCCGGAGGAGGCCGCCCGCGGCATCACCATCAACATCTCGCACGTCGAGTACGAGACGGACACCCGGCACTACGCCCACGTCGACATGCCGGGCCACGCCGACTTCATCAAGAACATGGTCACCGGCGCGGCGCAGCTCGACGGCGCGATCCTGGTCGTCTCCGCGCTCGACGGGATCATGCCGCAGACCGCCGAGCACGTCCTGCTCGCCAAGCAGGTCGGCGTCCGGTACATCGTCGTCGCGCTGAACAAGGCGGACGCGGGTGACCCCGAGCTGACCGACCTGGTCGAGCTGGAGGTCCGCGAGCTGCTGACGGCGCACGGTTACGACGGGGACCACGTACCCGTCGTACGGGTATCCGGGCTGCGCGCCCTGGAGGGCGACCCGCGCTGGAGCCAGGCCATCGAGGCGCTGCTCGACGCGGTGGACACCTACGTGCCGACGCCGGAGCGGTATCTCGACGCGCCGTTCCTGCTGCCCGTGGAGAACGTCCTGACCATCACCGGGCGCGGCACCGTCGTCACCGGCGCCGTCGAGCGCGGCACGGTGCGCGTCGGCGACCGGGTGGCGGTGCTGGGCGCGGACACGGAGACCACCGTGACCGGGGTGGAGACCTTCGGGAAGCCGATGGAGTCGGCCGAGGCCGGGGACAACGTCGCGCTGCTTCTGCGCGGCCTGCACCGGGACGAGGTGCGCAGGGGGCACGTCGTCGCCGCGCCCGGCAGCGTGACGCCGCGGCGGCGCTTCACCGCCGAGGTGTACGTCCTGTCCACGGAGGAGGGCGGCCGTCGCACGCCGCTCTCCACGGGCTACCGACCACAGTTCTACATCCGTACGGCGGACGTGGTCGGCGACGTCGACCTCGGCGGGCGCGGGATCGCCCGGCCCGGCGAGACGGTGACGATGACCGTCGAGCTGGGACGCGACATCCCGCTGGAGCCCGGACTCGGTTTCGCCATCCGTGAGGGCGGCAGGACGGTGGGGGCCGGCACGGTCCTGACGGTGGCCGGGATGTAGGGGCAGGGGTGCCGGGGCGGGCGTGGTTGGAGTGCCGCGCCCGCTTCGGGGCCGTGCCGTTCCGTCCCGGTTGCCCCTGTTGACCCGGTGGTTCCACCGGCCCCAGCGCGCCCGGTACGGGCTGCCACACTGCCGTACGGGGGTGCCTGCGCGGGGCGCCATGCCGGGCTGCCTGCGGGGCGCCGTACGAGGTGCTCCGGACCGAACCGGAAGGGGGCGGCGATGACGGGGACGGCGCTGGTGCTGGGCGGCGGGGGCTATACGGGCATCGGATGGGAGATCGGGATGCTCGCCGGTCTCGTCGAGGCCGGTGTCGACCTCGACAGCGCCGATGTCGTCATCGGGACCTCGGCCGGTTCGATCGTCGGCGCCCAGCTCACGTCCGGCCGGCTGACGGCGGACGAGCTGTTCGCGCGGCAGCTGGCCCCGGTCACGGAGGAGAGCGCGGCGCGCATGGGGGCGCGGGAGCTGGTCCGTTTCGGGTATCTGGCGCTGCGTTCGCGCGACGCCGCGGACTTCGGGGTCCGGATGGGGCGTCTCGCGCTGGCGGCCCGCGCCGCGTCCGGACCCAGCCGCCGCGACGCCATCGCACGGCGGCTGGCCAGCCATGACTGGCCGGCGCGGCGGCTACTGATCACCGCGGTCGACGCGGCGACGGGCGAGCGCACGGCCTTCGACGGCGCGAGCGGGACGGACCTGGTCGACGCGGTGAGCGCGAGCTGCGCGGTGCCCGGCGTGTGGCCGCCGGTGCACATCGGGGGCAAACGGTGGATCGACGGAGGTGTGCACTCCAGCGCCAACGCGGATCTCGCCGACGGGTACGGCCGGGTCGTCGTCCTGGCGCCGGTGGCGGCCGGCGGCGGGCCCGTCGCCACCGCGCGGTCGCAGGGGGCGGCCCTGGCGCGGCGCGGAGCCCGGGTGTGCGTCATGGTGCCCGACCGCGCGGCCCGCGCCGCCTTCGGCCGCAACGTCCTGGACCCGGCGAAGCGCGCCGACGCGGCCCGCGCGGGACGCCGCCAGGCCGCGGCGCACCTGGAGGAGGTCCGGTCGGTGTGGGCGGGGTGAAGGAGCCGGTTCCCGGAGGGGTGTGGCGCCTGCTCGTACCGGCACAATAGGACGGTGGACGAAGCAGCCGAGCAGATACCGGGCACGAGGGGCGAGGCGGTACGGGCGGCAGGGTCGGCCGTACCGGCGGCCGATCCTGTGCCAGAGGTTGATACGAGCGATCCCGTCCCCGTCACCCGAGCCGTCGACTGCGGTATCGCCAAGCTGATGCCGGACGTGGACCGCCCGCGTGCCTGGCTGCTGACCGTGGACGGCGCCCCGCAGTCGTACGTGGATCTCGACGCGCCGACCGACCTGGAATTCGAGTACGCGCGCCGGCTCGCGGCCGTTCTGGACGCCGCTGCCGACCCCGCCGAGCCGCTGGACGTACTGCACCTCGGCGGCGGGGCGCTGACCCTGCCGCGCTACCTCGCCGCGACCCGCCCCGGCTCGCGCCAGGACGTCGTCGAGGCCGACCGCGGGCTGCTCGCCCTGGTCGCCGAACAGCTGCCGCTGCCTGCGGACTGCGGTATCGCGGTGCGTGCCGAGGACGCCCGTACGGCTTTGGAAGCGGCGCCGGAGCGGAGCGCGGACGTGATCGTGGCGGACGTCTTCGGCGGCTCGCGGGTGCCCGCGCACCTGGGCTCGGTCGAGTACGCGCGTGCTGCCGCCCGCGTCCTGCGCCCGCAGGGGATCTACGCGGCGAACCTGGCCGACAGCGCGCCCTTCGGTTTCCTCCGGTCCCAGCTGGCGAATTTCGCCACCGTGTTCGAGCACCTGTGTGTGATCGCCGAGCCCGCGGTGCTGCGCGGGCGCCGCTTCGGCAACATCGTGCTGGCCGCGTCCCGTGCCGAACTGCCCCTCGCGCAGCTGGCCCGGCGTGCCGCCGCCGACGTGTTCCCCGCGCGGGTCGAGCACGGCGCCGCGCTCCGGCGGCTGACCGGCGACGCCGCGCCCGTGCACGACGCGCAGTCCGTGCCGTCGCCCCGGCCGCCCGACGGCGCCTTCAGCATCGGCTGAGGCGCGGCCGGTTCGGGAGCCGGCCCGGCCTTCCGTTAGTCCGTCCTTCCCGCCAGGCAGCCGGTCTAGGTGGCCGGAGCGGCCTTCCCGAGTTCCTCCGGCTCCCCGTCCGGCGAGCCCGGGGCGTCGCCCGACCGGCGCGTCAGCCTGCGCACGTCCGGTACGCACAGTACGGCGGCCGTCAGCAGCGCGATCAGCGCGGAGCAGCCCCACAGCGCGGCGGTCCGCCCGATGAGGTCCTGTACGGGGCCGGCGAGCGCGGTGGCCAGCGGAGTGATCGCCAGCGAGCCGAACCAGTCGTACGACGAGACCCGGGAGAACTTCTCCTCCGGTATCTCCTGGTGCAGCGCCATCATCCACATCACGCCGAACACCTCGACCGCGATGCCGGTGCCGAACATCACCAGGACCAGGGCGGTGACCGGCACCGGTACGGCGAGCGCGGCCGAGGGCAGGGCGAGCGGGAAGACGCACAGGACGCCGGTGAGCAGGATGCGGCGGGGTCTGACGCGCATCATGAGCAGCGCGCCGCCGACCGTGCCGGCCCCGAACGCGGCCAGCGCGAGGCCCCACGGCCGGGGGCCGCCCAGGTGTTCCTCGGCGACCATCGGCCCGTACACCGCCTCGGCCGCCACCACGACGGCGTTGACGACCGCGAACTGTCCGACCACGGCCCACAGCCAGGGCCGGGACACCACCTCGCGCCAGCCGTCGCGCAGGTCCTTCAGGAGTCCGGCCGCCGGTGCGCGCTCGGGGATGTGGCCGACGTCCAGGAAGGCGCGCAGGGCGCCCGCGACGGCGAAGGCCGCGGCGTCGATGGCCAGGACCCAGCCGGGGCCGACGGCGGCGACCAGTGCGCCGCCGAGCGCGGCGCCGCCGATGTTCGCGCCGTTCATGCTCATACGGAAGAAGGCGAAGGCCCGGCCGGAGTGCTCGCCGGAGACGCTGGAGAGGACCATCCCCTCGGAGGCCGGGGCGAAGAACGCCTGTCCGGTGCCGCCTAGGGCGGCCAGCACCGCCATCTGCCACAGCCGCGCCTCCCCGCTCAGGACGAGGAGCGCGAAGGCGCCCTGCGAGACGCAGTTGAGCGCGTTCGCGGCGACCATCACGCGGTGGCGCGGCAGCCGGTCGGCGACCGCGCCGCCGATCAGGAGGAAGACGACGAGCGGGATCGTACGGGCGGTGGCGACCAGGCCGACGTCGGTGGCCGAGCCGCCCGTGCCGAGCACCGCGAACGCCGCCGCGATCAGCGACCCGGCGCTGCCGAGGTTGGCGACGACGGCGGCGGTGGTCAGCAGGGTGTAGTTGCGGCCGGCCCAGTCCGGGCGGCGGCGGGGGCGGCGGGTGCCGTCGCGGTCGTCCGCGCGGTCGGTGGTCAGCACGGCCGCACCCGGGTGCGCCATGGGACCGCGTGCCGCGCGGGATACGGGTTCTGCTCGCCTCCGGGCGGCTGCTGACCTGGCCACATGGGCCACCACGATAAGCGTCCCGGCCGCCGGGCCGGAAAGCCGGGCGGGGCTTCCCCGGCAAGCTACTCGTAGGTAACATGCCGCCATGTCCTCCGAGACCAAGCCGTCGATCGGCGAAATGATGGCGGCCACCGTGCCGATGGCCCGTACGCTCAACCTCGAATTCACCGAGACCACCGCGGAGCGGGCCGTGGTCCGGCTGCCCGACCAGGCGGATTACCACAACCATGTCGGCGGACCGCACGCCGGCGCGATGTTCACGCTCGCCGAGTCGGCCAGCGGCGCGATCGTGCTCGCGGCCTTCGGCGACCAGCTCTCGCGGGCGGTGCCGCTCGCCGTACGGGCCGAGATCGGCTACAAGAAGCTCGCCATGGGCCCGGTCACCGCCACCGCCGAACTCGGCCGGCCGGCCGCCGAGATCGTGGCCGGGCTGGACGCGGGGGAGCGGCCGGAGTTCCCGGTGAACGTCGCCATCACCAGGGAGGACGGCGCGGTCACCGGCGAGATGACCATCGTGTGGACGCTGCGTCCGAACAACCCCGCCGCGTAGGACGGCCCGCTCCGGGGTGTCCGCGGCGCCCCGGCGCGCGGGGCGCCCGGCGCCCCCACGGGGGACCGCGGGGAAATTTCCCCAGGTCCCAGGCAACTCCACGCCACCGGGCCGCGTCTCGTACGGAGAGCTCGTACCGAGAACGCGTACGAGGTCTCGTACGGAGAAACGGCCCGGTCACCGGCCCCCGGCTCCCGTGTCCGGCCGGCCCCTCGCGCACCCGCGGCGGGCCGGGGCCGTGACGGCGGGCAGCGGGGCGGCCCGAGGAGATCGAGTAGGCTTCCCGGGCGCGCGCGACGGCGTGCGCGCACGGGGGACTTGCGATCTTCGAAGGCGTCGCCGGACGCCGGGCAGCGGCCCACGGGGGCCCGACACCTAGTGGAGGAAGCGGCGTTGCAGATGGAATGGCTGGAGACGGTACCGGCCGTGGGCGTGTACCTCCTGGTGGGGCTGGTCATCGGCCTGGAGAGCCTCGGCATTCCGCTGCCCGGCGAGATCGTCCTCGTCAGCGCGGCGATCCTCGCCGCGACGCAGGACCACATCAATCCGGTCGTGCTGGGGGCCTGCGCGTCCGCGGGCGCGATCATCGGGGACTCCATCGGCTACCTGATCGGCCGCAAGGGCGGCCGGCCGCTGATCAGCTGGGCCGGGCGGAAGTTCCCCAAGCACTTCGGGCCCGATCACGTGGCGATGGCCGAGGAGAAGTTCGACAAGTGGGGCATGTGGGCGGTCTTCTTCGGCCGCTTCATCGCCCTGCTGCGGATCTTCGCCGGTCCGCTCGCGGGCGTGCTGAACATGCCGTACTGGAAGTTCCTCATCGCGAACGTGCTCGGCGGCATCGTCTGGGCCGGCGGCACGACCGCGCTGATCTACAGCGTCGGCATGGTCGCCGAGCCCTGGCTGAAGAAGTTCTCGGGGCTGGGGCTGGTGGCCGCGGTGCTGTTCGGCATCGGTTCGTTCGTCGTGATGAAGCGGCGGGCCGCGAAGGCGGCGGCCCAGCGCGAGGTGTCCCAGGCCAAGCCGGTCGACGCGATGGCGGAGTGACGACGGACGGACGTTCCGTCAGGTGAAGTGATGCCCGCAGCGGGGCCCCGGGAGGGGGCCGCTGCGGGCTTTGCCTTGTACGGCAGGGGCGGAGGCTGCGGCGAGGGCCCGGCCGGTGCCGGAACCGGCGGTGGTGGCGCCGGCCGTCGCGACGGCCGCCGGGCCGGACGCCGGGGCGCCCGCCGGTTCCGGCGCGGCCAGGGCGATGGCCAGCAGGGCCCGGCTGTACGCGGGCCCCGGCCCGTACCAGGCGTCCTGGTACGGGTGCTCGGCCGCCCGCCGCAGGTACGCGGCGGCGGTGCGGGGGTCCGCGCGGCGGAGCGCGAGTACGCCGCGGGCGTGCGCGACGCGGGCCAGGGTGTCCGCGTCGGCGTGCCGGGCGGCCGCCCGCGCGGCCCGGTCGAGCAGCGACCCGGCGGCGCGACGGGCGTGGTCCTGCGCGGCGAGCCAGCCCGCCAGCCACAGGGCGCGGGCCCGTACGGCGGTGTCGTCCCCGGAGCGTCGAAGCAGCCGGTCGAGGTGCGCGCGCCCTTCCCGCCGCCGGCCGCACACGGCCCACCGGAACCACAGCGAGACGGCGATGTCGAGTGCGGTGAGGGCGTCGTCCGCGCCCTGCGAGGGGCGGGTCAGTGCCGCTTGCAGGTGGTGCCGCTCGGTCTCCACCAGGCGTACGGCCGTCCGCCGGTCGGGCCCCTGCCAGGCGATCTGCGCCTCGGCGGCGAGCGCCGCGCAGGCCATCCGGAAGGCACGCAGTGTCGCGGCCTCCTCGCCCGCCGCCCGGAGGCGTGCCAGGCCGATCGCGCGGGCCGTGGCGGGCAGGCGGTAGCGGGGCGGGGAGGGCGGCCGGGCGGGTGCGGTGGTGGCCGGGGGCTGCCGTAGGCGGTCGAGCACCATGGCCCGGCTCAGGCGTTCGAGCGCGGCCTCGACCTGCTGCGCAGAAACGTCACTGCTCCCGGCGACGCACCCCGCCAGCCAGCCGTCGAAGTCCCCCGGCAGAACGGACAGCCGCGCCCACACCAGGCGGTCGGTGGGGGAGTGGGGGCCGGGGGCGGCGACCGGTGCGGGCACCGGCCGGGGTGGTCCGAGGGGGCTGCTGGTTGGGGGGACGGCGGTGCCAAGCGTCGCCGCCGCGGATGAATCAGGCACATCGGGCGGGTTGTGTGCTTCGTGTGCTGCACGCGGTACGTGTGGTTCCACCGGTCCGCCGGCCGCCGCGGGAAGCGGCCTCACCGCCACGACGTGTTCCGCACCGAGCCCCAGCGGCTGCCGCGACGTGGCCACGATGCGCAGCCCGGCCCGCGCCGAAGACCCCGCACCCGTATCCGCACCCGCATCCGTACCCGCGCCCGTATCCGCCCCGGCCTCCCGCCGACCCCCCGCCCGCAGCAGCTGCCGCACCAGCCACGCGCACGCGCCGGTCATCGGATCGCAGTCGTCCAGCAGGACGGTCAGCCCACGCCGGGCGCAGTGGGCGGCCAGCGCCTCCGGCGGCGTGTCGTACGGCAGGCCCGCTGCCCGGTTGAGGGCCGCGGCCACGCCCGACGCGTCCACGTCCTCGCGGCAGCCGACCCGGACGAAGCCGCCGTCGAGGCCGCCGCCGTTCCGTGCGGCCTCCTCCAGGACGGTGCGGGCGAGTGTGCTCTTCCCCACGTTCGCGGGACCGGTCACGGTCACCAGCGGCGTGCGGGCGAGCAGCCCGCGCAGCGCGCTGTGCTCCGCCGCGCGCCCCGCGATCCCGGGCGGCGGCGGGCCCTCGGCCCCTGCGCTCATCGATCACCCCGTCCGCGGCACCACCTCGTGCCGCGCCGTCATCGGTCGAAAAAACACGATGCCCGGAGCCGAGGGCGCGAATCAACCTCATCCCGGCATACCGATCGAGGGAACCTGGACCCGCCTGTTCGACATCCATATGCCTGGAAGCGCACGACGGCGTGCGCGGCCGTGACCCCGTCGTGTGACGGGCGGCCGGACCGGTGGCCTGGGGGACCCCGTAACCGGCCGACCAGTTGATCTTATTCTGGTGTCTTTCGCCCGACGCGGTGGAGGTGGCGCGCGCTGCCCCCGCCCGGCATTGAGTCTGCAAGGAGTTCGTCCCGATGAAGCGCCTGCGTAGCGGTACCGCGGCGGTCGCCGCGGTGAGTCTGATGGCGGTGGGGCTCATGGCCGGCTGCGGTAAGCAGGACCAGGACGAGGTCGACGCGTCCCATGTGCCGCAGCTGCGCTCGCAGGCGCGCGAGGCGAGCAGCGGGAGCGCCAAGGTCGTCCAGCCCACCGGGCCGCGCTCCACCTTTGTGACGCAGCGCACCACGGGCGACGACGGCACCAAGATAGTCAAGACGCGCTGGCACGGTAAGAAGTCCGGTTTCACCGGCGACATATGGTCCTGGGTGCCGCCGCAGTACAACCAGCCCCAGTACGCCAAGAGCGGCTTCCCGGTCCTGATAGCCCTGCCCGGCTCGTACGGCTACCCGAACAACTACTGGATCGGCGGCGACTTCAAGCTGGAGGAGAAGATCGCCGAGTGGTCGCAGTCCGGCAAGACGCTGCCGTTCATCCTGGTGATGCCGGTCCTGAACCCGAAGAAGAAGTACTACGACGGCAGTGACATCCCCGGCCAGCCGAAGATGGGCACCTGGCTGACGGAGGACGTGCCGGCCTTCGCGCGCGCCAACTACCGCACGTACGACAGCCGCGACGGGTGGGCGTTCATGGGCTCCTCGTCGGGCGGGTTCGCGGGCCTGAAGGCCGTGCTGAAGAACCCGCGGAAGTTCAAGGCGGTCATCGCGAACGGGCCCGACACCGTGCCGGACTCGCCGATGTGGAACGGGCACCCCGCGGAGAAGCGCGCCAACGACCCGCGCCTGCTGGCCGAGCAGCTCAAGGCCAAGGGCGGTCCCGAGGTCTACCTCGCCTTCGAGCTGGGCTCGAACGAGCAGGCGGTGCCGTACGTGAAGAAGTTCATCCAGGAGCACACCGGCGGCCCGATCCACCACACGCTGTTCGAGATCCCCGACGGGCGGCACAGCGGTCACACGTACATCCAGCGGATGCCGGAGTCGCTGCACTGGATCAGCGAGCAGATGCTCGGGCCGGTGCCGATGGAGACCCGGCCGAAGTCCTGACCCACGGCCCGGCCCCACGCCCCGGCCCCTCGGCCCACGTCTCCCGGCCCGTGCCGCTCCCGGCCCGCGACCTGCGCGGTCCCGCCATCGGCGCCCGGCGGCCCGTCGCCTACTGTGCCACCAGGCGCGAACCCGAAACGGTCCGGCAACGAGGAGTACGGCTATGGAGCAGCGAGCACTGGTCGCGGGTGTGGGCGGCAAGGAACCGGCGGTCGATCCCGAGGCCTTCACGGCGCCGACCTCGGTCGTGGTCGGTGAGGTCACGCTGGCGCCGGGTGCGAGCGTCTGGTACCACGCGGTCCTGCGCGCCGACTGCGGCCCGATCGTGCTGGGCGCGGACAGCAACGTCCAGGACAACTGCACCGTGCACGTCGACCCGGGCTTCCCCGTGACGGTCGGCGAGCGGGTGTCGGTGGGCCACAACGCCGTCCTGCACGGCTGCACGGTCGAGGACGACGTCCTGATCGGCATGGGCGCCACCGTACTGAACGGCGCGCACATCGGCGCCGGGTCGCTGGTCGCGGCGCAGGCGCTCGTACCGCAGGGGATGCGGGTGCCGCCGGGTTCGCTGGTCGCCGGGGTGCCCGCCAAGGTCAGGCGGGAGCTGACCGAGGAGGAGCGCGACGGCATCCGGCTCAACGCCACGATGTACGTCGAACTGTCGAAGAGCCATCGCGCGGCGGCGGAGGACCTTTAGGTTCTGTCGGCTCTCCCAAGCCTCCCGGTGGCCGGGTGCGGGGCGGCATCCGATCATCGGGGCATGGTCCCGTCCGCCGCGCTGCCCTCGCTCCGGCCCATGCTGGCCACCCCCGGCCCGCTGCCCGCCGCCGGAGAAGAGGACGAGTGGGCGTTCGAGGTGAAGTGGGACGGGGCGCGGTGCCTGGCCGAGGCGCCGGGCGACGGGACGCTGCGGCTGGTCACCAGGGCGGGCAACGACGCGACGGCGACGTACCCCGAGCTGGCGCCGCTCGGTGAACGGCTGCGGGGCCGACCCGCCGTCCTCGACGGCGAGGTGGTGGTCCTGGACGCCGCGGGACGGCCGGACTTCGGGCTGCTCCAGCGCCGGATGGGCGTCACGGGCCGGCGCCGCGCGGCCACTCTGGCGGGGGAGTACCCCGTCCACCTCGTCCTGTTCGACGTGCTCCACCTCGACGGGCAGGCGCCGGCGGCACTCCCGTACGTGGAACGCCGTACCGTCCTGGCCGGGCTGGGGCTCGACGACGGCCCGCACTGGTCCGTGCCCGCGTATGTGGCGGGGCACGCGCGGGCGACCTGGGAGGCGACTCTGGACGCCGGTTTCGAAGGGGTCGTCGCCAAACGGCTCACCTCTCGGTACGTCTCCGGTGTCCGGTCGTCCGAGTGGCGCAAGACCAAGCACCTGGTGACTCTCGACGTGGTCATCGGCGGCTGGACGGAGGGCCGCGGCGGTCTGTCCGGGCTGCCCGGCGCCGTACTGGCGGGCCTCGACGAGCCGGGCGGACTGCGCTACGTCGGGTCCGTCGGATCGGGGCTCTCCGGCCGCGAACGCCGGGAACTCGCCGGGTACTTGGAGGTCGTACGGCGGGACACGCCGCCCTTCGTGAACCCGGTGGACGTGCCGGGCGCCCACTGGGCCGAACCGCGGCTCGTCGCCGAGATCACCTTCTCGGGCTGGACCTCCGCCGACCGCCTCCGGCAGCCGACCTGGCACCGGCTGCGGCCCGATCTCACCCGGCTGGACTGAGCGGGCGGGCGAGGACCGTTACGACAGGGGGATTGCGGCTGCATATCCGGCCCCGTCCCGCAAGTCGCCGAACAGCGCTTCGCGGGCGTGTCGTCGGCGGCCGGGGAGCGAGCGCACCGCGCTGACCTGCCCGTACCCCGTCCCTCGGGAGCCGGAGGGGGCGGCCGCAAAAACGGCGGGCCGCACGACCGGTGGAGTGGTCGCGCTCACCCGGTGGTTTGCCCGCACGCCGCGGGGTGACCCGAGAGACGACGTGAAGCTCCAGCCAGCGTGTAAGACCGGCAAGGAAGGGAGCGGCCATGCCCTTGCTCGCCGCCCTCTGGCCTCTGGCGATGCTCGGACTCGTGATTGCCCTGGGCCGGTACGAAGACGCCCTGCTCCGCCCCCGCCGACCTCAACAGCCGCCGCAGGCCGAGCCGCAGGCCGCGGTCGCCCGCGGACGCCAGTACCGCAGGCCGGGCCCGTACGGCCGGGCCGCCTCCATCGATCGTTACCGGCACTCCTCGTCCCTGACCCGGCTGCCCGCCCACCCGCTGGTCTTCAAGGCCGGCGCGCCCCAGCGGCTTCCTCGGCGCCACGGGCACCGGCCTTCCTCCTGACCTGGCGGGTGGCCGGGAGCAGCGGCGCCGGCGGCTGTGGTCTCAACCGGCCCGGCGCCTGCCTTCCGGCGGCCGCTTGCGGAAGGGTGGAGGACGGGTAACTCGCTGCCCCGTACCGTAAACACCTCTTTCGGGTGACGGCCGGAACGAGCGCCCCGTGCGCCGTCACACAGCGGCGAGGGCGTCCTCCAGCGAGCTGTGCACCGGGATGGCGCGGTGCACTCCGGTGAGCTGGAACGCCTTGCGGACCATGGGGCGGTCCGCGGCCACGCTCAGCGTCATGCCGCGTTCCCGCGCGGTCCGCTGGCAGCGCAGCAGGGTCTGCAGCCCGGCCACGGTGATGATGGGGGCGCGCAGGTCGATGACGACGCCGCTGGCCTCGGGGGCACGCAGCAGGCCCTGGAGGCCGGCGGCGACCTGGCCGGTGTTGGCGATGTCGATGATCTCGGGGACTTCGATGACGAGCTGGTCGGCGATGCGGTAGTTTGACAGGTTCATGATGACTCCGGCGCGGGGCGCGGACGCCCGGCGTGACATGGGTGTGGGTGGCGGGGCGGGGCGGGGCCGGGCCGGCCCTCAGTCGGCCGGCGCCAGGGGGCGCGGCACGCGGGGCGAGGGTCTGTTGACGGGTGTGGTGGCGGTCCCGTCGTTCTCGTGCCGCGGCACGGGGCTCGGCCACCAGTCCCGGCCGCCCTGCTCCAGATGGCGCAGCAGCACCCCTTCGCGCAGCGCCCACGGGCAGAGGGTGACCCGGTCGATCCCCATGCTCTTCATCGCCTGGTGGGCGACGACGGCCCCGGCCGGCGCCTGGCGGCAGCGGGCGGCCGAAATGCCCGGCAGGGCCGCCCGCTCGGCGGCGGTCAGCTCCGACAGCCGCCGTACCGCCGCCTTGAGATCCGTACGGGCCAGATGGCGGGCGACGAACGGGCCGTCGCGGCCGGGTGCGGCCCCGCACAACCGCGCCAGCTGCTGGAACATGCGGGAGGTGGCCACCACGGTGTGCGGTTCCTCCCAGCGCACCCGGGCCGCCACGTCCTTGAGCGTGGCGCGCACATACTCGCGCAGTTCCCGCAGCGCCGCACGCGTGGGCCGGTCCTTGCCCGGCAGGAACTCCCGGGTCAGCCGCCCCGCTCCCAGGGGGAGGGAGAGGGCGAAGTCCGGCACGGCGCCGCGGCCGAACGCGACTTCCAGCGACCCGCCGCCGATGTCCAGCAGCGCCATCGGGCCGGCCCGCAGCCCGGTCCAGCGCCGGGCCGCGAGGAACGTCAGCTCCGCCTCCACCTCGCCGGGCAGCACCGCCAGCCGCATCCCGCTGCCGGTCCGGACCGTCTCCAGCACCTCGTCGCGGTTGGCGGCGTCCCGGACCACCGCCGTGGCGTACGCGAACAGCCGGTCGCAGCGCCATCGGCCCGCCTGTTCACGGGCCCGCGCCACCGCCGCGGCGAGTCGCCGCGCCCCTTCCGGGGACACCGTGCCGTCCGTGGCCACGTGCTCGGCCAGGTGGACGGGGTCCTTCAGGGAGTGGGCCGGCAGCGGCACGCCGCCGGCCACTTCGCTGATGAGCAGGTGTACGGAGTTCGATCCCGCGTCCAGGACGGCTAAGCGCATGTCTGTGCGGGTACCCCTTCCGGCCCGGTTTAGCGCTTGAGTCCCAACCTGATTAGGTGCCCGCCAAAGGGGGTGGACATTCCGTACGCCGGAGGGAGATGTTCCGCGCGGCATGCCGTCTCCGGTGCCGCCGTGGCCCGTACGGTGCTCCGGCGCGCGGCCCGTGTGCTGCTCCGGCGCGTGCCACCGGACCCGCGCCCCGATGCACGCCCGTACTCCCGCCGGGAGCTTGTACGTCCGGTTCCGGGATACCCGGGGTGGCATACCGCCCGTCGACCGACGGCCGACGGTGCGGCCCGCCGAAGGGAGACCCCGCCATGTCCTCGCCCGACCGGGAAGAACTGCTGGTCGCCGCCCTGCTCGAACTCGCCGACCCGGCCGGCGGGCAGGACGTGTCCGGCCCCATGAAGAGGCTGGCCCAGTACTGCGTACGGCTTCCGGGGGTGCAGGCGGGCGGTGTGCTGATCGGGCGGGACCGGGAACAGCCCGCGCTGGCGGTGGGCTGGGGAGACACCGCGGCACGCCTGGAGCGGGTCCAGGCCGACCTCGACGAGGGACCCTGCCGGGACGCCTGGCGTACGGGGGAGAGCCTGACCGACGTACCGCTGCGCCACCCGTACTGCCGGGCCCGCTGGCCGCACTTCACCGCCCAGGCGCTGGACGAGGGCTTCAGCGCCACCACGGCCCTGCCGGTGCGCTACCGGGGCCGGCAGCTGGGCGCCCTCAACCTCTTCCACCAGCACCGGGGGCTGGCCCGGCGGGAGATCTCGCTGGGGCAGGCGCTGGCCGACGCCGTGGCCATCGGGCTGGCGTACCGCAAGGACCTGCACGGCCTCCGGGACCGGGCCGGACAGCTCCAGGCCGCCCTGGACAGCAGGGTCGTCATCGAGCAGGCCAAGGGGATGCTCGCCGAGCGCCTGAGGCTTACCCCCGACGAGGCGTTCACCCTGATGCGCGGCTACGCCCGCGCCCACCAGCGCAAGCTGACCGAGGTCGCCCGGTGGATCATCACCGGTCCTGCCGACTCCGGCCCGTTCGCCCGGCCCGTACCGGGGTGATCGGCAAACCGGTGCCGGCCGATCGGCATACCGGCGCCGGGAGCCGGTTACGCGACCGGTGAGCCCTTCGGCCGGCCCTTTCGCTCTCGGCTTCGGGCTGTTTCGCGGAGGGGCCGCCGGGCACTCCGTAACGCATGGCACGGGAGGGTTCGGACGTGCGGGGCGGGGATGCAAGAAGCCAGTGAGTCCTGGAGGCAGAAAAGCAATGGATCACGGTACGAACAAGACCGGCCCGGCCCGGGACGACATGATGAAGAAACACCTTCAGGGGGAACTGAAGGCCGACCGCGCGCTGCGCGCGGCGGAGGAACACGAGCCGGAACCGTCGGGAGAGGACCAGCCCCGGGTGGACCGGACCGCCGGTACTCCCGCTCCGGGCAGTGCTCCGGGCGGAATGACGCCGCAGGCCGCGGAAATACGTACCGAAATGGCCCAGCACCTCAACCGCAAGATGTACCCGGCCGACCGTGGCACCATCATCGACACGCTCCGGCACAACCACGCCCCGGACCGGCTGGTCGAACTGGCCCAGCGCCTGCCGGACAACGAGCGGTACGAGAACGCACAGCGCATCGTGGAGTCACTGGGGCTCGGCAGGTAGCGGCACCGCGCCCGCTGAGCCACTGACCGACTGTCACCGATGCCGCCGGAATTCCGCCCCGGCGGGCGGCCGTGCCGACGACGGCCCCGCCGTGGGCACAGATCCGGCACCGCGCTGGAAAGAGAGCTGTCATGTCCGATGAAGCGAGGGGCGACGAGGTCTATCAGCCGGCCGCGTCCGACAATCAGGGATCGTCCGACGAGCCGGATATGGAAGACGCGCTCGACGAACCGGACTACGACGACATGCTGGACCAGGGCTATTCACCCCCCGAGAAGCCGCTGGCCGTGAACCGGACGGGCACCACCGCGAGCGAGCAGCGGGACGGCGAGAGCCTCGACGAACGGCTCGCCAGGGAGGAGCCGGATGTCCGGCCGCCGGACGGCGACGGCATCGGCGACCAGCAGGACGCCGACGGCGAACCGGTGGACGGCCAGGTGGGTGACGAGCGCGCCGGGCGGATGACCGGCACCGACGAGGGCGACGCGCTGCGCCTGCGCAACGACGAGATCGGCCGCGATGTCGGAATCGACGGCGGGGCGGCGTCGGCGGAGGAGGCCGCGGTGCACATCGTCGACGATCCCGACCTGTCACGCTGAACCGGCCGCGCCCGCCTGCCGGCACGGCCTGGCCCGCGGGCGCCGCGGCCGTGCCGGGCCCGCCGGGCGCCGCTGCTGGCCGCCGGCGGGTGGAACCACAGCTCAGGAGGCCTTCGCAGAGCTCCGGCCGCCGCTGCCGGACAGCGCTTCGACGAGGTCGTCACGCGTCATCGAGGACCGGCCGGAGACGCCGGCCTCGGTGGCGCGTCCGTAGAGTTCGGCCTTGCTGAGCCGGGCGAGGTCGTCGGCCCGGTCGCCGGCCCGGGAGGGCTTCCGGCTCCGGCCGCCGCCTTTCCCGGAACGGCGTTCCCGGGTTTACAGTTCCCGCTCCGCGACCCTCGTCCGGCCGGGCAGGTCGCCGATCTCGTCGTGCGGATCGCGGATCTCGTCCGCCCAGTGCAGCGTGTGCAGGGCCAGGACGTCGCCCTCCGCCCGCACGGCGACCAGACAGGCGCGGTTGCGCAGCACGAAGGTGGCGACGCCGGCTCTGTTGGACTCCTTCAGGGCCTTGTGCAGCAGGGCGTAGACCTTGCCGTGGTCCTTTCGCGTACATCCGTACCGGCAGGCTGACCAGCCCGAAGGACAGCGCCCCGCTCCACATGGCTCGTGCCATGACCCGCACCACCTCCGCGACCATCGCACGCCGGATACCGGCCCGCCGCATCCCGGGGCCGGGCGGCTCGTCACCGCCCGGCCGCGCTCACCGCTTCGCCGCGTACCGGCGCCGGGCCCAGACGGGCAGCGCGAACCAGCACAGCAGGAACCACGCGACCAGCCCGGAGACGATCCACGGGACGGCACTGTCGTGCAGCGCGACGCGCAGGATGAGCAGGAACGCCGAGATGATCGTGGCCAGCAGGAGGATGATGCCGACGATGGTCAGCCGGGAGGCCCAGATGACCGTCTGCGGTTTCAGGTGCCGCCCGGTGACGAAGCGGTGGAAGGCGACCGGGCCGATGAGGGCTCCGTTGGCCGCCGCGCCCAGGCACAGGGTCACCACGTAGATGGCCTTCTCGGACGGTGCGAGGCCGGGGAAGCGGGGCGTGAAGACGACGGTGAGCAGGAAGCCGAAGAGGATCTGTACGCCGGTCTGGGCGACCCGTACCTCTTGCAACAGCTCGTTCCACCGCCGGTCGGCCCGTTCTTCCTCCGACTCCCGGCGGCCGTTGTGAGCCTGCCGGGCAGGTTCCATGGCGCAACGATAGGCGCGCCGCGGGCGTCTGTCCCGTCGGCGCGGGCCGTCCGGACCTGACCCGCCGTTGGGGTGAAGATCACAGGGGGTGGCGGGGGCGGCGGCGCACCGGCCTGAGTACGGTGAGCGGGTGCCGAAAAAGCAGAACGTGTTCTCATCCGTGGCGGCGTGGCGCCGCCGGGCGGTGTCCCGCGCGGTGCACCGCGGAGCGCGCTGGGTACGGGAGGCGGGCGCCGTCACCGCCGAGCGCCCGGGTCCGTACCGCTTCCGCCGGCTCGGGGCCGGCACCCGGCTGGCCTTCCCCCAGGGCACCGTCTTCGGCGACCCGTGGATCGAGATCGGCGCGTACTGCATCATCGCCCAGGACGTGACCCTGACCGCCGGCATGATGCCCGACCTCGACCTCGGCGCCGACCCGATCCTCACCCTCGGCAACGGTGTCGTCCTGGGCCGCGGCAGCCATGTGATCGCCGACGTCCGGCTGACCATCGGCGACGACTGCTTCTTCGGCCCCGGCGTGTACGTCACCACCACCAACCACAGCTACGACGACCCCGAACTGCCGGTAGGCAAGCAGTGGCCGCGCAGCGAACCGGTCGCGATCGGACCGGGCAGCTGGATAGGGACCGGGGCGGTGATACTGCCGGGCGCCCGGCTGGGCCGCAACGTGGTGGTCGCGGCCGGCGCGGTCGTCCGGGGCGAGTTCCCCGACCACTCGGTGGTGGCGGGGGCGCCCGCCAAGGTCGTCCGCTCCTGGGACCCGCAGACGGGGTGGCAGCCGCCGTTGCGCACCCCGGCGCCGGTGCCGGTGCCCGAGGGCGTGACGTCCAGGGAACTCATGGCTCTGGCCGCGCTGGAGAGAGGGGCGGGCGGCGCGCTTCCGGTGGAGCCGGAGCCACGGGCCGCGGAAGCTCCCTGAAGGACGGGGGCCTGAGGGCGAGTTCCCTCGCGCCCGCGTGCGCCCCTCCTCACTCGAACGTGGTGGAGCCTTCCCGGAAAGCCGCCGCGCCGCCGAACTCGCGCACCGCGTCGTCCACGATGGCTTCCAGCCGTGCGTGGTGTGCCCCGTGCCAGTACACGCGCTCGCAGGCGGTGCACTGCGCGAAGACGTCGTACGTACGCCGCGTACCGCCCTCCAGCCGCTCTTCCACCGTGCCCTTCTCGGCCTCCTTGAGCAGGCCGTTGCAGGCGGTGC
This sequence comes from Streptomyces sp. NPDC059788, assembly GCF_042732265.1. Taxonomy (NCBI): domain Bacteria; kingdom Bacillati; phylum Actinomycetota; class Actinomycetes; order Kitasatosporales; family Streptomycetaceae; genus Streptomyces; species Streptomyces sp. NPDC059788. Next base: position 91,034 of record NZ_JBHWHY010000001.1, read on the forward strand.
ACCGGGTCCACGGCGCGAGCCGGGGCGCGAACCGGCCGAGGACGTCGCGCAATTGCTCGTCGGGGCGATCGCTGTAGACGTACGCCCCCGCCCAGTTCTCCCGCCGTCGCAGCAGGCCGCGGTCCCGGGACAGCAGCACCCGCCGCTCGGCCGCCGACAGCGCGGCCAGGGCCGGGTCGCCGATGTCCTCGCTCTCGTAGGCGGCGTCCACGCCCAGCAGCCGCAGCCGCCGCGCGAGGGTCCCCAGATGCACATCGAGCAGGAACCGCAGCGGGGCGCCCGGCACCTCCTGCGGCCGTGCGACCGCGCACACCTCGACCGACTCGCCGTCCCGCGGCACATGCGACACCGGCGCCTCCCGCCCGTCCACGAGCAGGCGGCCCGCCTCGGTGAGCGGGACCCCGAGCGATTCCACGACATGTCCGAGGGTGGAGGTCCCGTCGGTGCGCACGGCCGACCGGCCCCGGCGCCGGTCGGCGGAGACGAAGAGCCGCAGCTCGGGGGCGACGCTGAAGTGGATCTCGGGTCGGTTCACGCCGACAGGATGCCACCGCGCCGCAACCGGGCGCGTACCGGGTCGTCGCCACCGTGGCAGGCGGCCGATGGCTGCCTGCGCCCTCTCGCCACACGGCCGTTCCTGTGGTGTCCTCGACGGGCGGGGTCGCGCTGGACGAGAGGACGGCGGTGCGGGCGAGGAAGCGTACGAGCAGACGTACGGTGTCGGCAGGGGCCGCGTTCCTCTGCGTCCTGCTGGCCGGCGTGGCGAGCGGCTGCCGGCAGAGCGGCGTGGCCGACGGGCATTCGCCCTTCACGGGGAAGGCCGCGCGGGCCGCCCCGGTGCTCGCCGTGAAGATCGACAACGTCCGGCCCGCGCGTCCGCAGACAGGCCTGGACAGCGCCGACATCGTCTACGTGGAACGGGTCGAATCGGGACTGTCGCGCCTGCTGGCCGTCTACTCCTCCCGCCTGCCGTCGACCGTCGGCCCGGTGCGCAGCGCCCGCGAATCCGATCTGGAACTGCTGCGCCAGTTCGGCACCCCCGCCTTCGCCTACTCCGGTACGCAGGCGAAGCTGGAGCCCGTCGTCGAGGCGGCTCCGCTGTACCCGCTGCCGGCGGGAAAGGCCGGCGGGGCCTACTTCCGCAACCAGGACCGCGCGGCACCGCACAACCTCTACCTCCGCCCCGAGCGCGCCCTGAAGGCAGCCCAAGGCGCGAGCAACGCCCGCGACATCGGCTTCCGCTTCGGCGCCGCACCGCCGGGCGGACGCAACACGCCCTCGTACACGGCCCGTTACCCGGCTGCCCGCTTCTCCTTCGACTGGTCGGCGGAGCGCCGGGGCTGGCTGGTGTCCATGGACGGCGCTCCGGTCCGGGCCGCCTCCGGGCAGCGCCTCGCCGTGCCCACCGTCGTCGTCCAGGGCGTACGCATCCGCTCCTCGCGCTATCACGACCGCTGGGGCGCCTACTCCCCGTACACCGAGACCACGGGCTCGGGGGCGGCACGGGTACTGCGCGACGGCAAGGCCTACGACGCCCACTGGTCGCGGTCGACCCCCGACGGCGGCACGGACTTCACCACCTCCTCGGGCGCGCCGCTCAACTTCGCGCCCGGTCAGGTGTGGGTGGTGTTCGTACCGGAGAAGGCGGTGTCCGGCCGGGCGGGATAGCGCGCGGCCGCAGCCCGGACGGGGCGGCGCGGGCCCCCTTCACACCTCGACCAGCAGGCTGCGCAGCCCCCGGATCACGAAGTTCGGCTTGCGCTCCGGGACGGCGGCCAGCCGCAGGGACGGGGCCCTGCGCAGCAACGCCGCCAGCGAGGCGGTCAGTTCGATGCGGGCCAGCGGAGCGCCGATGCAGTAGTGGATGCCGGCGCTGAAGGAGATGTGCGGGTTGTCCTTGCGGGCGAGGTCGAGCTGCCCGGGGCGGCCGAAAGCCGCCGGGTCGTGGTTGGCCGAGCCGAAGAGCAACGCCACCTCGCTGCCGCGCGGTACGACCGTGCCGTCGATCTCGATGTCGTCCAGTACCCAGCGTTCGAAGAGCTGGAGCGGTGTGTCGTAGCGCAGCAGCTCCTCCACGGCCGTGGGCAGCAGCGCGGCCGGGTCGGCGCGCAGGGCCGCCAGCTGAGCCGGGTGCCGGAAGAGCGCGTACCAGCCGTTGACCGTGGCGTTGACCGTCGCCTCGTGCCCCGCGTTCAGCAGCAGCACACAGGTGGAGATCAGCTCCTGCTCGCTGAGCGACTCGCCCTCGTCGTGCGCGGCGATGAGACCCGAGATCAGATCGTCTCCCGGCGCGGCCCGCCGAGCGGCGATCAACTCCCGCAGGTAGCCGGAGAACTCCAGCGAGGCGGCGACCGCCCGCCGCGCCGTACCGGACGGCGGATTCAGCTCGTACATCCCGCAGATCGCCGCCGACCAGGGGCGCAGCAGGTGCCGGTCGCCCTCCGGGATGCCGAGCATCTCGGCGATCACCGAGACCGGCAGCGGCTCGGCGACCCGCGCCGCGAGGTCCCCGCCGCCGTCCGCCACCAGGTCCCGGACCAGCCGGTCCGCCAGGTCCTCGACGTACGGCCGCAGCCGCTCGACCGTACGGGCCGTGAACGCCTTCGAGACCAGGCGGCGGATGCGGGTGTGGGCGGGTGCCTCCAGATCGAGCATCCCGTTGTCGTTGAGGACGTGGAACGGCTCGTGCTCCGGCGGCGGGGCGGCGCGGCCGAACTCCTCGTGGGTGAAACGGTGCCGGTAGGTACGGCCCAGCCGGCGGTCGCGGAGCAGGGCCGAGACGTCCGCGTGGTGCGGGACGAGCCACTGGTCCGAGGGCTCGAAGCGGTGCACACGGCCGCGGGCGCGCAGCTCGGCATAGGCGGGGTACGGGTCGGCGACGAAATCCGGCGACCAGGGATCGAAGACTGCCTGGACTCCATCCATGCCCGGACGCTAGCCGCCGGCACCCGGGCGTGACCACCCCGGTGCCGTACCGACCGGGCCGCCGGAGGAAGGCTCAGGGGCGGCGGACGAGTTCCCGAAGTCGGCTCGGCTGGCTGCCCCAGTTACGGGTGCGGGCCGGAATGCGGCGCCGGTGGCCGAAGTCGTGCAGGCGCTCCACGAAGTGCAGGCCGGCCGAGTCCATGAAGGTGACCTCGGCGATGTCCAGGGTCACGCTGTGCGTGACGGGCGGCAGGCCGTCCAGGGCCTGGTCGAGAAGGCGTACGGAAGCGCAGTCGATCTCTCCTCTGGGGCTGAGCACGGCACGGTCGCCGTGCAGATGGGTGCGGACCGTCAAGATGTTTGCGAAGTCCGGGCCAGACAGTTCTGTCTCAGGGGCCATGCCCTTACCGTGTCAGGGTCGGACGAGCCTGTCCACAATCACCACCACGTTTGTCAGGGAGACACGATGGCTCCAGGAGACGCGTCGGCCGCGGAAACCACGCTGCCGGCGGCCCGTCCGCCCGCCCAGGCGCGCGAACGCATCCTGGAGACGGCCTACGAGCTGTTCTCCCGACGCGGAATCCGCGCGGTCGGCGTCGACGAGGTGATCGCCCGCTCCCAGGTGGCCAAGGCCACGCTCTACCGCAACTTCCCGTCCAAGGACGCCCTGGTGCTGGCGTTCCTCCAGCGCCGTGAGCAGCGCTGGACCCTGGGTTACGTCGAGGCCGGCGCGCGGCTGCGGGGCGCGGACCCGGAGGAGCGGCTCCTCGCCATCTTCGACGTGTTCGACGAGTGGTTCCGCCGCCCCGACTTCGACGCCTGCGCCTTCGTCAACGTGCTGCTGGAGATGGGCCCGGACCATCCGCTGGGGCAGGCGAGCATCGGCTACCTGGAGAACATCCGCGCCATCGTGCGGTCCCTGGCCGAGGAGGCCGGGCTCACGGACACCGACGGCTTCGCCCGCTCCTGGCACATCCTGATGAAGGGCTCGATCATCTCGGCGGCCGAGGGCGACACCGAGGCCGCCCGCCGGGCGCAGGACATGGGCCGTACGCTCATCGAACGGCACCGCTGAGGCCGCCGGGCCGCCGGGCCGGACAGCCGGGGTGGGCTGGTGCTCCGGGCGGGGCCGGGGCCGCCGTCACCGCAGTACAGTGTGCTGAACGCCGCAGTACACCACGCCGTAGTCCCGTGCCCGGAAACCGCCCGCGTGGGGCTGCGCCCCGACCCCTTGGACGGACCGGACCGTGACCGATCTCGACCAGCTCACCCAGTCGCTGGCCCGCAACCTCAAACACTGGCGGGCCGAGCGCGGCTACACCCTCGACGCGCTGGCCGCCCGCGCCGGAGTCAGCCGCGGCATGATCATCCAGATCGAGCAGGCCCGGACCAATCCGAGCGTGGGCACCACCGTCAAGATCGCCGACGCGCTGGGCGTCAGCATCACCACCCTGCTCGACTACGAGCAGGGGCCCGACGTGCGGATCGTGGCACCGGGCGACGCGGTACGGATGTGGTCCACCGAGGCCGGCAGCTACACCTCCCTCCTGGTGGGCGGGGAGGCGCCGGGCCCCTTCGAACTGTGGCAGTGGCGGCTGATGCCCGGCGAGCAGAGCACCTCCGACCCGCATCCGGCCGGCACGGTGGAACTCCTGCACGTCTCGGAGGGGCGGCTGACGCTCCTGGTGGACGGCGCGGAGCACACGGTGCCCGCGGGCGGCTCGGCGACGTTCGAGGCCAAGACGGCACACGGCTACCGCAACGACGGCGACCGGCCGCTGGTGATGACCATGGCGGTACTGATCCCGCTCACCGGCTGAGACGGCCCGGCGTACGGACCGGCCGGACTGTTAGCTTGGGCGGCATGCCCGTGCCCATGGACGCCTTCGACGAGGTCCACCCGGCCACCGACTGCCTGGACCTGCTGCCCGCGCCGGTCGCCGCCGCGCTCCGCGACTGGCGGGGGACCGTGCCCGTCGAGGAGTTCCGCTACGTGGACACCGACCCGGCGATCGCGGACACCGCCGTCCTGGTCGAGCACCACGGCGCCTGGCTCCTGGAACAGTCGGCGAACTGCGTCGTCGTGGCGGGCAAGCGCGGCGGCGCGGTCACCCTCGCCGCCTGTGTCGTCCTCTCGCACACCAGGGCCGATGTCAACGGAGTGGTACGGCGCCAACTCGGCGCCCGAAAGGCGTCGTTCGCGCCCATGGACACCGCCGTCAGCGAGACCGGCATGGCGTACGGCGGCATCACGCCCATCGGGCTGCCCGACAGCTGGCCGCTGTTCGTGGACGCCGCCGTGGCGGACACCCCGTACGCCCTGATCGGCAGCGGCAGCCGACGCGGCAAGCTCATCGTGCCGGGCAAGGCGCTGGCCGAACTGCCGGGGGCGACGGTCCTGGACGGGCTGGGGACCGTACCGGGGGAATAGGCGGAGCGGGCCGGGGAGCCGCGCGGCGGTACGGGGCTTTCGGCCGCGGGACGCGGTGGGCGCATGCCCCGCCGAGCGTGCGGGACCCCTCGTCGCACTGTCCGGAAACAGCCGCCATAAGCGCCGTACGCCCCGCTTGCCCGGCGTGCGTCCGGGCGTGCCGACCGATGTCCGGGCAGGTGGGGAGCCTGTCCGGAGACATCCGGACGCGTCCGGGCGATGTCCGGCCACCGTCCGGAGGCGCGCGGAGTTGGCGGAATCTCCTATAGCCGTACGGCGGTACGTCCACCGATCATTCGCGCCATGGACACCAGGGGGAGCACGGGCCCGTCCGAGGCCCGTGACGTGACGGAGTTCCTCGCCATGCTGCGGGAACTCAAGGAACGCCGGAACCTGACCTACCGGCAGCTCGAACAGCGCGCCGCCGAGCGGGGCGAGGTACTCGCGCGCAGCACCCTCGCGGACGTGCTGAGCGGCAGACGCCTGCCCCGCCCCGAAGTCCTGGCCGTCTTCGTACGCGCCTGCGGCGAGGGCGACGAGCAGGTTGCGGTCTGGCTCGACGCCCGTGAGAACGTCGCGGCGAGGGGCCGCACCGGGCCGGGATCGGCGACGGAACCGCCGACCGTGGAACGCCCCCGGCGCCTGCCGCTCCCGGCCGGCGCGCGCCGGGCCCCCGTACTGATCGCGGCAACGGTCGCGCTCGCCCTCGCCCTCGCAGGGACCACGGTCTGGCTGTTGACCACCGGCGGATCACCCGGGCAATCTCCGGCCGGAGCGTCCGCCGCGCCCTCCGAAAACGGCGGACAGCACGCCCGGCAGGCCGGCCGCGGCAACGGGGCGGCCGGAACGAAATCCGGCGCGGCGGCCGATGTCCGCTCCCGGAAGGCCGCGGTCCCCGCAGGCTGGATACGCATCCGCCCGACGGCGGCGCCCACGCTGTGCGTGACCGACGGACTCGTCCAGGACAAGCGCTACGAGTCGCTGGTCGCCGTACAGCGGCCGTGCGGGGACGTCCCGCCGCAGCGCACCGAACTGGAACCGGTGGGCACGGACACGTACCGCATCGCCTGGTTCCACCCCGACCACGGCAAGGGCTGTCTGAAAGCCCTGTCGGGCGGAGCGGCGGACGGGCTGCTGGAGCCGTGGGAGGCGTGTGCCCGGGCCGGCAGTTTCCGCGTCGATCCCGCGCCCGAGGCCGAGCCGTCCGGCACCTCAGGGAAGACCGCCGTTGGGGCGGTCGGCCGCTACGTCTTCCGGACCGACGACGGACACTGCCTGGGCGTCAGGGACTCCCGTACGACCGCAGGTGCCGAGGTGACACTGCAACGGTGCACGGGAGGCGACGGCCAGGCATTCCTGATCGACCCCGCCCCCTGACCTGTCCCTGGACCATCCTCACCCTTCGGCGCCGCTCCGCCCCCGCCACGAACGCAGGTCCAGGGACAGCGGTGTGGAGTGCTCGGCGAACCCGAGGCTGCGGTAGAGCCGTTCGGCGTCGGGTGTCGCGTGCAGGTCGACGCGCGACACCCCGCGCTCCGCGAAATGCTTCAGCAGCGCCTCGGTCGTGGCCCTCGCACAGCCGCGCCCCTGATACTCCGGGTCCGTACAGACGCTGAAGACGAACCCGAACAGTCCCGAAGGGTGCCCCGGAGCCGGCAACCGCTCCTCGACGCGCCCCACCGCACAAGCCGCCAGCCCCGCCCCGCCTGCGGCCTCCACGACGAATCCGACGAGCCACGGCGCATCCCCGGAAAGCTGCCGCCGCGCACTCTCGACGGCGGTCCGCTCCCATTCCCCGGGCTCGTCCCGCCCGTTCATGAAGCGGAACATCAACCGGCGCAGCCGTACCAGCTCTTCGGCGTCCCCGGGGCCCGCCGCACGTGTCGCGATCATGACCGGACGCTAACCCAGCCGCGGTATCTCGATCGCCGGGCAGCGGTCCATCACCATGTCCAGCCCCGCGGCCCGTACCTTGCGGTACGCCTCCTCGTCGACTACGCCGAGCTGGAACCAGACCGCCTTGGCACCGACACCGACCGCCTCGTCGGCGACGCCGGCCGCGAGCCCGCTGTTGACGAAGACGTCCACCACATCGACCGGGAACGGAATCGCGGCGAGGGACGGATAGCCCTGCTCACCGTGGACCTCCTCGGCCTTCGGGTGGACCGGGACGACGCGCTTCCCGAAGCGCTGGAGGACGGCGGCGACGCCGTACGCGGCGCGGTCGCGGTTGGTCGACAGACCCACGACGGCCCAGGTGTCGCCGGATTCGCGCAGAATCCTGCGGATCGTCGCCGGATCGCCGTACACAGCTGCCTCCCGTGGGTGGGACCGGGGTCCGCCGGTCGCGGCCGCACGCCGGCGGCCGTCTGCATCCGCCAACGTGTGCGTGGCGTCGAAGATTCCCGGGGGGCCGGAATCGCTGTGTACGGAGTGCTCGGGCGCTCACGGCGGAGCATAGGGTGGCCTGATGCAGGAGCAGTACCGAACTCTCGCGTGCGAGGGCGTTCACGAGATCGAGATCAACAAGTCCCGTTTCATCTGCGCGCTCGCGCCCGTCGCGACCGAGGCCGAGGCACAGGACTTCATCGCCCGGGTCCGCAAGGAGCACCCGACCGCGCGGCACAACTGCTTCGCCTACGTGCTCGGGGCCGACGGCGGGGTGCAGAAGGCGAGCGACGACGGGGAGCCGGGCGGCACGGCGGGGGTGCCGATGCTCCAGATGCTGGTGCGTCGCGAGGTCAGGTACGTCGTCGCGGTGGTCACCCGTTACTTCGGGGGCATCAAGCTGGGTGCCGGTGGACTGATCCGGGCGTACGGGGGCGTCGTGGGGGAGGCCCTGGACACGCTCGGCACGGTCACCCGGCAGCGCTTCCGCCTGGTCACCGTCGCCGTCGACCACCAGCGCGCGGGACGGGTGGAGAACGACCTGCGGACCACGGGCCGGGATGTGCGCGAGGTGACGTACGGGTCCGACGTGCGCATCGAGGTCGGGCTGCCGGAGTCCGACCTCGACGCCTTCCGCGCGTGGCTGGCCGACGCGACGGCGGGCACGGCGGGCCTGGAGGTGGGCGGGGAGGCGTACGGGTAGGCGTACGGGACCGGGTATCGGTATGCCCCGGATCAGGCGGAAGCGCGTATCAGGTCCGACAGGGCTTCGTATGCCTGCTGGACGAACGCGGCGCCGAAGCCCGGCGCGCAGTTGGCCAGGGCGACCAGTGCCGTGTCGCGCCGCGGGCAGAATCCGGCGAAGGCCGTGCAGCCACGGGTGCCGCCCGAGTGGTGGTAGAGGTCCGAGCCGTCGGGCCGGGGCCGGATGTTCCAGATCAGGGCGAGCTGGGATGTCCGGCGGGGCAGGACGAGCCGCGGGTGGGTGACGTCTTCCAGGGCGGTGCGCAAGGGGGCCGACGGTACGCCGCTGACGGCCGCGGTTCCCGGGCGGGACAGTGCCTCGGTGAGTGTCAGGAGGTCGCGCGCGCTGGACCGGACGGCGCCTGCGCCGGGCAGCCCCGGGATGCTGAACGGTGGCCGGGTGCGGCCGTGCCAGTAGCCGGTGACCTGGGCGGCCCCAGGCGGCGGGGAGGCCGTTGCGGTGGTGTCGCGCAGCCCGAGTGGCCGCAGGACGCGGGCCGCGAGCAGGTCTTCGTACGGGAGCCCGCCGGCCGCGCCGCACAGGGCGTGCCCCAGGAGGCCGACGCCGAAGTTGGAGTACCGCATCCGGGTGCCCGGCCGGGCCCGCAGCCGGGTTCGCGACAGGGCGCGCAGCACGTCCGCGCGCGTGAAGCCGGCGTACGGGTCGGCCAGGAGCCGGTGGGGGGCGGAGCGCAGCAGCCCCGGAGGCAGGCGGGGCAGGCCCGAGGTGTGGGTGGCCAGGTGGGTGAGGGTGATGTCCGTACCGCGTACGGGGACGCGCGTGCCCGGAGGCAGGTGGCGGGCGACGGGGTCGTGGTGGCCCACGTCGCCCCGGGCGGCGTGCTCGGCGAAGAGCAGCGCGGTGAACGTCTTGGTGAGCGAGCCGGCTTCGAAGCGGGTGGACGGCTCCACGGGCACGCCGTCCTCGCGCGCGGTGCTGCCCCGGACGAGGAAGGACCGCTGCCCGTGCCGGTACAGGCCGACGGCGACGGCGCTCGCGCCCGGGGCCGCCGACAGCAGCGCTTCGGGCAGGCCCCGCAGCAGTGCTTCGGGGAGGCCGCCGGCCGCCGTGGCCGGTGCTCCCGCCGTCATGGGCCGGGCTGTCCCGGCCCGCCCAGTGCCCGGGTCAGGGCGATGGTCCCGGCGACGACGGCCACGACGGTGGGGTGCTGGTGGGCGTCGAAGAGTTCGGCCGGGTCGCCTTCGACGGGCTGGTCGTCGCGGGGCACGAGTCCGTCCTCGCGCTGGAGGCCGGCCAGTCGCTGCCAGTCGTCGGTCTCCGTCCAGGGCTCGGGCAGACAGGTGCCGACGATCATCAGCTCGGCCATCAGGTCCCACTGGCCGCACTCGGCCCAGATCTCGGTCCACACCGGCAGCCACCGGACGAGGTAGTCCACGAGGTCGGCGGGGAGCCCGGTGGGCAGGCGGCCCCAGTCGGTGAGGTGGAAGGCGGCGTGGGTGACGCCGTAGCCGGTCAGCCAGTCGATGTGCCAGGGCTCGGGCATGGCGCCGAGCCAGGTGGCGCGGGTCAGCGTGGCCCAGTCGTAGGCTGCCTGGCCCTGGTCGAGGCCGACGACGCGCGCGGAGTTGGCGACGGCGAGCCGCCGGTTCGGTACGTGTTCCACGGCGTGCGTCGAGCGCAGGGTGACGGTGTGGGCGACCAGTCGCTCGAACTGGGGGTGGCGGTAGCCGCCGCGGACGAAGTGGGCGTAGGTCTCCATCGGGTCGGTCTTGAGCGGGTGGCGCAGCAGCCGCTCGTACAGCAGCGCACCGCCGTCCACCTGCTGCCAGCAGAATTCCAGCAGCTCGCGGGCCATCGCCAGCTCCGCCGTGCCGGCGACACCGCTGCGCAGGACCAGGGAGGCCGCGAGTGCCGCCTCGCCCAGGCCCTTGTACGCGTCGGCGTCGTCGACGAGGTCGGCCCGGGGGCAGTCGGAGAGCTTGCCGTGCTCGCGGTTGGCGTGCAGCCAGGCGAGGGCCCGGGAGCCGATGGTGTGCGCGGTCTGTGCCGGGGCCGGGCTCATATGTCCTCCAGGCCGAGCAGCCGGCGGGCGACGGCGGTGTCCAGAGCGGGGCGGTCGCCGCCACCGAGCAGCCCGATGTGTTCGGTCAGGGGGGCGGGGTCCAGCGGCAGCTCGACCCCGTCGGCGCGGAGCCAGGCGAGCCAGCGGGTGATCCGGGCGGCGGTGGGGTGGTCACGCCGCAGCGTGGCGCGGGTGGCACCACGGGCGAGGCCCAGGACGCCGGACCGGGCGGCGTCGTGCACCGGCCCGTCCAGCCCCGGCAGGGCCAGTGAGGACAGCTTCCCCATCCGTACGGACCAGGACACCCAGCCCTCGTGAACGGAGGCGCCGGGGCCGCCCGGACGGCCGTCGGCGTCCGCGTCCGTGGCCGGCGGCAGCTTGCGGGGCGCGGCGTCGTCGCACAGGGGAGGGCCCTGGGGGAGGGGCGCCGCCCGTACCGGGGTGTTGGCGGGGTCGAGGCGGGCCAGCACGGTGGCGAGGCCCCAGTCCACCCAGGCCATGATCCACGCCTCTTCGGTGCCCGTGGGCGGCGGCGGAGGGGGCGTCTCGTCCGGCGGCAGTGCGCCGAGCGCGAGGCCGACGGCGGCCGTGTCACCGGCGGACGGGGGCTGACCGGTCAGTACGTACGGCGCGAGGACGTCCGCCCCCAGAATGCGGATCGCGCCCAGCGCCACCGCCGGGTCGCTCCCGGACTCCGACGCCGCGGCCTCCACGTGGACCGCGGCCACGGCGGCGCCCCCGGTGCCCCGGAGGGCATCGAGGGCGCGACGGGCCAACTGGTCGGCCGATTCGCTGTGGGCGGTCCGTGAGCGCTCGGAGATCACCGGCGCTTCGTTTCCTTCGGCTCCTTGGGCGAGATCAGGAGGCCCAGGAGCAGGACGCCCCATGCGGCGCCGTGCGGTGCGGGGACCGGCGCGTCGCTCAGCGGCGCTTCGGGCTGGGCGGCCACCCACCCCAGTGCTTCCTTGTCGAGTGTGAGGCCGGTGGGCTGAAGGGTCTGGGCAAGCATCATTCGCTCCCTCGAAGAGATGTCATCACCAACTCCGGTGATGCCCCCGATGCCACCTCCCAAAGTACTCCTAAATCGACATATCGACCATTGGGGGTAACTGGGGCGCCGGATCGTGGGCCTGCCCGTACGCGCGGCCCGGAGAGCATGGCCACCTGCGCCGCCCCGGCCGACCGTCAACTCGTGGGCTGTGTCGCCCTGTTCATCCGAAGAGCCGCTCCGCCGTCGAATCCGTCACGTCGGCGCCCATGTTGCGCTCCATCATCCGCAGGGCGGCGTCGGCCAGGTCCGCGTGGATGTGCGCGACGGCGTCGCGCGGGACCGTGACGTTCAGGTGGCGGATGTGCGCGTCTAGGGCCGAGTACAGGACGCACTGTTCGGTGACCTGGCCGCAGAGCACGATCCGCCCGATGCCGTGCTGGCCGAGCAGGTACTCCAGCGGCGTCTCGAAGAAGATCGAGTGCCGGGCCTTGACCACGAACATCGACGAGTCGTCGGGACGGAGCGGCTCCACCAGGTCGGCGTGCGGTCCGTCCAGCGCCGTACGGAGGAGCTCGTCGTGGTGCGAGCGCCACCGGCCGAAGTTGTCGTTGACGTAGATGACTTCGACGTCCGAGTCCCATGCGCGGGCCCGCTCCAGCGTGCGCAGCATGCCGGGCAGCGCCTCGCGCACCGACGGCAGCAAGTGCTCGGCGTCCGCGTGTTCGTACGTGTTGATCATGTCGATCACGATGAGCGCCGTACGCATGTCAGCCGGTCTCCCCGACGAGCACCCGGATGGTCGCGAGCCCGGGGTCCGCCGCGTCGGGCACGTTCATCCCGGCCCGTACGCCGCTGGTCAGGTACCGCACCACCGGCCCGTCGAGCCGTTCGCCGGGCAACGCGGCCGGGATGCCCGGCGGATAGGGCGTCAGCATCTCGGCCACGATCCGGCCGGCCGCCGCGCCCGCCGGTACGTCCTCCACCTGCCCGAAGTACGCGTCACGCGGCAGGCACGCCTGCTCCAGCCGCAGATCGCCCGGCACCGGCACCTCGGGCTCGGGCGCCGGGCGCAGGTCCGCCGCGTGCCGCGACAGGTCACGCAGGGCGTCGAGCAGCACTCCGGCGGTCGTGTCGTCGTCCGCGTGGGTGAGCTGGGCGCTGATCCGGCGGTGGTCGGCGAGGTGGGCGTCGACGGCGCGGTGTTCGCGCAGCCAGTCGGCGGCCCGGTAGCCGGACGTGCCCAGCCCGCTCACGTCGATCACCACGGGCAGCGGGTCGAAGTCGTCGGCCGTTCCGGCGCCGCAGAAGTCCGCCCGGTCGTGGACGTGCAGCCCGTCGATCTCCTCGATGGCGGCCCGGACCCGCGCGGCCAGGTCCAGAGCCCGGCCGAGCAGTTCCCGGCCCCGCAGGGCCATCTGCCGCCGCCAGCCGTCCAGGCCCGCGTACAGCAGCACCGAAGGGCTGGTCGTGCCGAACAGGTCCGCCCGTGACTTCAGCACGGTGGGCCGCACCAGATCGCCCCGGAGGTGGAACACCGACCCCTGCTCCAGGCCGCTGCCCATCTTGTGGATGCTCGTCACGCACACGTCGGCGCCGGCGTCCATCGCCCAGGATGGCAGATCCGGATGGAACGGCAGATGCGCTCCCCACGCCTCGTCCACGACCAGCGGGCGCGCACGCCGGTGGCACACCTCCGCCAGCGCCCGCAGATCCGCGCAGGCGCCGTACGGGGTCGGGCTGGTCACCAGCGCCCCGCGGGCGTCGGGATGCTCCTCGAAGGCCCGCTCGAACGCCTCGGCCGACGGCGGATGGGCGATCCGGCGCTCCGCGTCCCACCGCGGGTCCACCCAGACCGGCCGCACGCCGGACAGGATCAGACCCGACACCACGGACTTGTGCGCGTCCCGGCCGATCAGCAGCTTCTCGTGCGGGCCCGCCACGGACAGCATCGCCGCCTTGACGGACAGGGAACTGCCGCAGGTGGAGAAGAAGGTGTGCGAGGCGCGCACCGCGTCCGCCATCAGCGCCTCGGCCCGCTCCAGCACCCGGCCCGTGCCGAGCCGGTCGTCCAGCCCGCCGGAGGCCAGCAGGTCGCTGTGGAAGACCGCGTCGCCCAGCACCTCGCGCACCAGCGGGTCGGCGCCGCGGGCCTGCTTGTGGCCCGGCGGGGTGAAGGAGACCGTCCCGGCCTGCCGGTAGCGGGCCAGCGCCTCCAGTACCGGGGCCTGTGTGTGATCGACAGCCATGCGCCAGGGGTTCCCCGGGCCCGGACGGGTCAATCACCGCGCCGTTCGATTCCGCCCGCGGTGCGGCTCACCCGCACGGCACCGGCCGGACGCGCCCCCACCCGCCCCGGCCGTGCGCGGGGACGACGCCGGGCGCCGGTGGATCTTTCCTCTTCCGGGCGGGTTTCCCCCGCACCGGGAGGGGAACCCGCCCTCGCGCCGCCGGTCGGACACCGGTGGCACCGACTGCCGCACCGGTGCGCCGCCTGCCGCCCCCGCTCGCAGCCGGAGCGCCGGCGGGCGAGCCTTTGAGGAGGCCCCGCCGTAGGGGCCACCCGCCGCGGCAGACCGCAGACACGCTGGAGGAGAAGCGATGGGCGTGCGCAAACGGGTTCGCGACTGGCCCGTGTACCGGCAGCTGACCGGGGGCGACCCGCTGGGCCGGGGCCGCGCCGCCATGTCGCCGTACACCGAGCGGCTGCGCCCGCGCACCGGCACCGCCGACCGGATGGTGCGCTCCGTCTGCCCGTACTGCGCGGTCGGCTGCGGCCAGCAGGTGTACGTCAAGGACGAGCAGGTCGTCCAGATCGAGGGCGACCCCGACTCGCCCGTCAGCCGCGGCCGGCTCTGCCCGAAAGGATCGGCGACGCTCCAGCTCACCACCGGCCCGTCCCGCCGCCACCAGGTGCTCTACCGGCGCCCGTACGGCACGGACTGGGAGCCGCTGGACCTGGAGACGGCCATGGACATGGTCGCCGACCGCGTCGTCGAGACCCGCCGCCGCACCTGGGAGTGGCAGTCCGCCGAGGGGCTCCGCACCGCCCGCACCATGGGCATCGCGAGCCTGGGCGGCGCCACCCTCGACAACGAGGAGAACTACCTCATCAAGAAGCTGCTGACCGGCCTCGGCGTGGTCCAGGTGGAGAACCAGGCCCGGGTCTGCCACAGCTCCACCGTCGCCGGCCTCGGCACCTCCTTCGGGCGCGGCGGCGCGACCACCTTCATGCAGGACCTCCAGCACGCGGACTGCATCGTCATCCAGGGCTCGAACTTCGCCGAGGCGCACCCCGTCGGCTTCCAGTGGGTGATGGAGGCCAAGGCCCGCGGCGCCCGCGTCATCCATGTCGACCCGCGCTACACCCGCACCAGCGCCCTGGCCGACCTGCACGTACCCATCCGGGCCGGCAGCGACATCGCCTTCCTCGGCGGCATCGTCAACCACGTACTGACCGAGGAGAAGGACTTCCGCGAGTACGTCCTGAACTACACCAACGCCGCCACCCTGGTCGGCGAGGACTTCCGGGACACCGAGGACCTGGACGGCGTCTTCTCCGGCCTGGAGGAGACCGAGCACCACTACGACCCGATGAGCTGGCAGTACGAGGGCGTGGGCGTGCAGGCGCCGTCGGGAGAGGTGGACGAGCAGTACGAGGCCCGCGTCCAGGAGGCCGGCGGCTCCGAGTCGCACGGCTCCGGCGGCCCGCCCACCGGGCACCGCGCGTCGCGCGACGAGACGCTGCGGCACCCGCGCTGCGTCTACCAGGTCCTCAAACGCCACTACGCCCGCTACACGCCCGAGATGGTCGAGCGGATCTGCGGCGTGCCGCAGGAAACGTTCCTGCGGGTCTGCGAGGACCTCACCGCCAACTCGGGACCGGACCGCACCAGCGCGTTCGCCTACGCCGTCGGCTGGACCCAGCACTCCGTCGGCGCGCAGTACATCCGCGCCGCGAGCGTCCTGCAACTGCTCCTCGGCAACATCGGCCGCCCCGGCGGCGGCATCCAGGCGCTGCGCGGCCACGCCTCCATCCAGGGCTCCAGCGACATCCCCACCCTCTTCAACCTGCTGCCCGGCTACCTGCCCATGCCGCACGCCCACGCCCACGAGGACCTGGACACCTTCGTCGAGGCGATCCGTACCGACAAGGGCTTCTGGGGCAACATGCGGTCCTACCTCGTCAGCCTGCTCAAGGCGTACTACGGCGACGCGGCCACCGCCGACAACGACTTCTGCTTCGCCCACCTGCCACGGCTGACCGGCGCGCACGGCACCTACGAAACCGTGCTGGCGCAGCTCGACGGCGACTGCAAGGGCTACTTCCTGATGGGCGAGAACCCCGCCGTCGGCTCCGCCAACACCCGCCTGCAACGCCTGGGCATGGCCAACCTGGAGTGGCTGGTCGTACGGGACTTCTCGCTCATCGAATCGGCCACCTGGTGGCAGGACGGCCCGGAGACCGAGACCGGCGAACTGCGCACCGAGGACATCGGCACCGAGGTGTTCTTCTTCCCGGCCGCCGCGCACACCGAGAAGTCCGGCTCCTTCACCAACACCAACCGGTGGATCCAGTGGCACCACGAGGCCGTCGCCCCCGAGGGGGACGCCCGCAGCGACCTGTGGTTCATGTACCACCTCGGGCGGCGCATCAAGGCGCGACTGGCCGCCTCCACCGACCCCATGGACCGGCCCGTACAGGACCTGACCTGGGACTACCCCGTCGAGGGGCCGCTGCGGGAGCCGGTCGCCGCCGCCGTGCTCGCCGAGATCAACGGCCACGGCCCGGACGGCGCCCCGCTGAGCGCCTACACGGAGCTGAAGGACGACGGCTCGACCCGGTGCGGCTGCTGGATCTACTGCGGCGTGTACGCGGACGGCGTCAACCAGGCGGCCCGCCGGAAGCCGCACACCGAACAGGACTGGGTGGCCGGGGAATGGGCCTGGGCCTGGCCCGCCAACCGCCGCATCCTCTACAACCGGGCGTCCGCCGCCCCCGACGGCTCCCCGTGGAGCGAACGCAAGGCGTACGTGTGGTGGGACGGGGCCGCGGGGAAGTGGACCGGCCACGACGTCCCGGACTTCATCCCCGACCTTGCCCCCGACCACGAACCGCCGGACGGCGCGAGCGGCCCCGACGCCCTGCGCGGCGACGACCCGTTCATCATGCAGGCGGACGGCAAGGGCTGGCTGTACGCGCCCGCCGGCCTGGTCGACGGGCCGCTGCCCACCCATTACGAGCCGCAGGACTCCCCGTTCGGCAACGCCCTGTACCCGTCCACGCCGCGCTCACCGGTCCGCCGCATCCACCCCCGCGAGGGCAACCGCTACCACCCCAGCGGCGACGAACCGGGCGCCGACGTCTACCCGTACGTCGTCACCACCCACCGCCTCACCGAGCATTTCACCGCGGGCGGCATGAGCCGCTGGTCGCCCTATCTCGCCGAACTCCAGCCGGAGTTCTTCTGCGAGGTCTCCCCGGAGCTCGCCGCCGAACGCGGCCTGGAGCACATGGGCTGGGCCACCATCATCACCGCCCGCAACGCCGTCGAGGCCCGCGTCATGGTGACGCGGCGGATCAGGACGCTGACGGTGCAGGGCCGTACGGTCCACCAGATCGGTCTGCCCTTCCACTGGGGGCCCAACGGCGTGGTCACCGGTGACGCCGCCAACGAACTGGTCGCCATCGCCCTCGACCCCAACGCCCACATCCAGGAGGACAAGGCGCTGACCGCCGACATCCGCCCCGGACGCCGGCCGCGCGGACCCGACCTGCCCCGGCTGGTCGCGGCCTACCGCGAGCGCGCGGGCATCGACGCGACGACCGGGACGGAGACCCGCACATGACCGGCCAGCTGCTCAGCGGCGTCGAACCGGACCCGGCCGGGGACGCGGGCCACGCGGACGCACCGCCCCGCGCGGGCTTCTTCACCGACACATCGGTGTGCATCGGCTGCAAGGCGTGCGAGGTCGCCTGCAAGGAGTGGAACGCCATCCCCGAGGACGGGCTGTCCCTCACCGGGATGAGCTACGACAACACCCAGGGGCTCGGGGCATCGACCTGGCGGCACGTCGCGTTCATCGAACAATCGTCGCCTTCACCGTCACCGTCGCCGGAAGGCCGTACGCAACTGCCGCTCGCCGACGCGCCGGGCAGCGAAGGACCGGGGGACCCTGGTGGCGACCTGCGCTGGCTGATGTCGTCCGACGTCTGCAAGCACTGCACCCACGCCGCCTGCCTCGACGTCTGCCCCACCGGCTCGCTCTTCCGCACCGAGTTCGGCACCGTCGTCGTCCAGGAGGACATCTGCAACGGCTGCGGCTACTGCGTCCCCGCCTGCCCGTACGGCGTCATCGAACAGCGCCCCGCCGACGGCCGCGCCTTCAAGTGCACCATGTGCTACGACCGGCTCGGCGCCGGCCAGGAACCCGCCTGCGCCAAGGCCTGCCCGACCGAGTCCATCCAGTACGGCCCGCTGGACGAACTCCGCGAGCGGGCCGCGCTCCGCGTCGACCAGCTGCACGCCGCCGGTGTCACCGACGCGCGGCTGTACGGGCACGAGCCGACCGACGGCGTCGGCGGCGACGGCGCGTTCTTCCTGCTCCTCGACGAACCCGAGGTCTACGGACTGCCACCGGACCCCGTCGTCACCACCCGCGACCTGCCCGCCATGTGGAAGCACGCGGGCGCCGCGGCCCTCTCGCTGGCCGGCGGCGTCGCGCTGTCGTTCGCCGCGCCCGCGCTGAAACACCTGGCAGCCAGGACCACCGGACGGAAGGGGCGGCGATGACCGGTTCCGACGGCACCCACGAGGGGCCGGAAGGCGGGCGGCCCGCACGGACCGGCGGCAGGCGCGGCCGGGGCGGTCGCGGCGCCAAGGGCGAGCAGCTCATGGCACCACCGGCCGAGTTCCAGTCGTACTACGGCAGGCCGGTCATCAAGGCACCCGCTTGGCGCGCCAGGGACATCGCCGGATACTTCTTCCTCGGCGGCCTGGCCGGCGCGGGATCGGTGCTCGCCGCCGGTGCCCACGCGACGGGCCGCACCACGACGGCGACCGCGCTGAAGCTCTCCTCCCTCGCGGGAGTCTCCCTGGCCACCGCCGCGCTCATCAACGACCTCGGCAGACCGGACCGGTTCGCGAACATGCTGCGGGTCCTCAAGCCGACCTCGCCGATGAGCGTCGGCTCCTGGCTGCTGGCCGCCTACGGGCCCGCCGCGGGCGCCGCGGCGGCCTGCGCGGTCACCGGACGGCTGCCCCGGGCGGGCGCCGCGGCGACCGGCGCCGCCGCGCTCCTCGGCCCGGCCGTCGCCACGTACACCGCGGTCCTCGCGGCGGACACCGCCGTCCCCGCCTGGCACGGCGCCCACCGCGAACTCCCGTACGTCTTCGCCGCCTCGGCGACGGCCGCCGCCTCCGGGATGGCGCTCGTCGCCGGCCCCACCCGGGAGACCGGGCCCGCCCGCTGCGCCGCGCTGCTGGCCGCGGTGGCCGAGGAAGCCGCGACCAAGGCCGCCGAACGGCGGCTCGGCATGGTCGCGGAGACCTACCGCCAGGGGCGGGCCGGCACGCTGCTGCGCACGGCGCGCGCCCTCACCGCGGCCGGCGCCGCGGGCGGCGCGCTGCTCGGGGGCCGCTCCCGGGCGACGGCCGCCGCGAGCGGTCTGGCCCTGCTCGCCGGTTCCGCGTGCACCCGCTTCGGGATCTTCGCGGCCGGCATCGCCTCCGCCGAGGACCCGAAGTACACCGTCGTACCCCAACGGGCGGCCAAGGAAGCCCGCCGCACCACCCCAACGCCCCACGCGGAGAGGACACAGCCCACATGACCCGCACACCCCACAACGACGAGCCGGCACAGGTCGTGCTCAGCGCGCAGTCCCCGGCCGACGCCGAGGCCGTCTTCGGCACGCTGCGCAGCTGCTTCGCCTCCGACCGCGCGGACGGCGACACCCCGCACGACGAGCCGAAGCAGCCCGGCCACCCGATGGTCTGGACCGAGAACTTCGAGACCTCGGAAGTTCAGGGAGACGTCCGGGAGGGCAGTCAGCCGTCCGCCTCCGTCACGGTGAACCTCCAGGGCAGCCCCCTGGCCGTGGACCGGCTGCGGGACGTGCTGACGCGCGCGTTCTCGGTCCGTACGGAAGGCACGGTGTCGGGCGATCAGGAAGTCGAGCTGCAACTCGTGCTGGAGAGCACGGACAGCGGCTGACCGCACCCCGGGAGCGGCGACCGCGGCGGGCCGGGGCGGGGCTTGTGGCGCCCGCTGTCCGCCGCGGGCGGGCGCGGAGCGGCCTCAGTTCCGCCCCGCGCCCGCCCCGCCGACACCGGGACCCTCATCCCGGCGGCGTACCAGGGCCCCTCAGCCCCGGCAGTTCGTGTGGTCCCCGACCCCGGCCGCCCATGCGGTCCCCGGTCCCGCGGGACGGACCAGGTAGCGGGCATAGGCCTCCGCGGTGAAGAACGCGGGCAGTTCGCGGGCGAGGGCCGTGCGTTCGAGGATCTCGCGGGCCTCGGCGATCAGGGCACGCGGATTCTCCTTCGCCCACGCGGCGCACTCCTCGTCGAGGAACCCGACCACGGTCTCGCGGGCGACGGCGCCGTGCCGCAGCCACTGCCAGAGCTGCGAGCGGGCGATCTCGGCGGCTGCCGCGTCCTCCATCAGCCCGTCGAGGGCCACCGCGCCGGTGCCGCGCAGCCAGGCGTCGAAGTAGCGCAGCGCGAGCGCGATGTCGGCGCGCACGCCGTGCTCGGTGGGCGGTCCCGCGGTGCGCCGTACGGCCAGCAGCTGGTCGGCCGTGACGCCGACGTCGTCCCGGGTGCGGTCGATCTGGTGCGGGCGCCCGCCCAGCACGCCGTCGAAGATGTCGCGGCAGAAGGGTACGAGCCCCGGGTGGGCGACCCACGTCCCGTCGAAACCGTCCTCCGCCTCCCGCTCCTTGTCGAGCCGCACCGCGGCGAGCGCCGCCGCGTCGGCCGCCGCGTCGTGACCCGGCACGTGCGCCGCCATCCCGCCGATGGCGTGCGCGCCGCGCTTGTGGCAGGTGTGCACCAGCAGGTCGGTGTAGGCCCTCAGGAACGGCGCGGTCATGGTGACCTTCGTACGGTCCGGGAGGGAGAAGTCGGGCCGGTGCGCGAACGTCTTGATGAGGCTGAAGAGGTAGTCCCAGCGGCCCGCGTTGAGCCCGGCGGCGTGCTCGCGCAGCTCGTGGAGGATCTCCTCCATCTCGAAGGCGGCGGTGACCGTCTCGATCAGGACGGTGGCACGGATGGTCCCGCGCGCGATGCCCAGCAGGTCCTGGGCGAGGAGGAAGACGTCGTTCCACAGCCGGGCGTCGCCGGCGTTCTCCAGCTTGGGAAGGTAGAAGTACGGGCCCGAGCCGGCGTCGATCTGCCGCTGCGCGCAATGGAAGAAGTACAGGCCGAAGTCGACGAGCGAGGCGGGCACCGGACGCCCGTCGACGCGCAGGTGGTGTTCGGTCAGGTGCCAGCCCCGGGGGCGGACGACGATGGTCGCCAGGCGCTCGCCCAGCCGGTACGCCCTGCCGTCGGGGCCGGTGAAGTCGATGCGCCGCTCGATGGCGTCCAACAGGTTCAGCTGGCCGCCGATGACGTTGTCCCAGGTGGGCGAGGTGGCGTCCTCGAAGTCGGCCAGCCACACCTGGGCACCGGAGTTGAGCGCCTCGACCGTCGTCCGCCGGTCCGGCGGGCCGGTGATCTCCACGCGGCGGTCGGTGAGCCCCGGCGCGGGCGGCGCGACCCGCCAGGCGGGGTCGGCGCGGACGGCGGCGGTGGCCCGCGAGAAGTCGAGCGGCGAACCGGAGGACAGGCGCAGGGACCGGCGGCGCCGCTCGGTGAGCATTTCGTGGTACCGGTCGGCGAAGACGGTGGCGAGGCGCCCGACGAAGTCCAGCGCGGCGGGCGTCAGGATCTCGTCGAAGCGGTGGCCCGGTATGCCGAGCACCTCGACGTGGGCGGTCAGTTCGGTGGTGGACATGGGCGTCTCCCGGATCGCGTGCGGCGCGTCGTTCGTGCGAAGGATGCGAACGGCAGGGCACGTGGTGCCGTCCGGTCTGCACACGGCCCGCCGTCCCCGCTCCTGACCGGGAACCGCTGGCCGTACGGAGACTCTGGCAGTGGCACTGAGTGCCAACAAGCGTGGAGCGATGCCAACTTCTGTGCATCTTCGCCCGCCGGAATGCGAAGACTGCCAATCCTCGGACGGGAACGGCGACGGCCGGGAAGGGGCACGAGCGCGCCCTCCCGGCCGTCACCGGGTCAGGCCGAGGGAAGCTCCGCCCGTACGGTCCGCGCGGCGGTGACCAGGTTCTCCAGCGAAGCGCGGGTCTCGGGCCAGCCGCGGGTCTTCAGACCGCAGTCCGGGTTGACCCACAGGCGCTCGGCCGGGATGGCGCCGAGGCCCTTGCGCAGCAGGCCCGCCGCCTCCTCGGCGCTCGGCACGCGGGGGGAGTGGATGTCGTACACGCCGGGGCCCGCCTCCCGCGGGTAGCCGTGCCCGGCCAGTTCGCGCGCCACCTGCATGTGCGAGCGGGCGGCCTCCAGGCTGATGACGTCGGCGTCGAGGTCGTCGATGGCCTGGACGATGTCACCGAACTCGGCGTAGCACATGTGCGTGTGGATCTGGGTACGGTCCCGCACCCCGCCGGTGGTGAGGCGGAACGCCTCGGTGGCCCAGGCGAGATAGGCGGCGCGGCCGGCGGCGCGCAGCGGCAGCGTCTCGCGCAGGGCCGGCTCGTCCACCTGGATGACCGAGGTGCCGGCCGCCTCCAGGTCCCCGACCTCGTCGCGCAGGGCCAGCGCCACCTGGCGGGCGGTGTCGCCGAGCGGCTGGTCGTCGCGGACGAACGACCAGGCGAGCATGGTGACCGGGCCCGTCAGCATGCCCTTGACGGGCCGGTCGGTGAGCGACTGCGCGTACTGCGTCCAGCGCACCGTCATCGGCTCGGGCCGCGAGATGTCACCGGCGAGGACCGGCGGCCGGACGTAGCGCGTGCCGTACGACTGGACCCAGCCGTGCTGCGTGGCGAGGTAGCCGGTCAGCTGCTCGGCGAAGTACTGCACCATGTCGTTGCGTTCGGGCTCGCCGTGCACGAGGACGTCGATGCCCGCCTTCTCCTGGAAGGCGAGGACGTCGCGGATCTCGGTCCTGATGCGCTCCTCGTACCCCGCCGCGTCGATGCGGCCCGCGCGCAGATCGGCGCGGGCGGTGCGCAGCTCGGCGGTCTGCGGGAACGAGCCGATGGTGGTGGTCGGCAGCAGGGGCAGGCCGAGGTGGGCCCGCTGGGCGGCGGCCCGCTCCCCGTACGGGGCCGAACGGCGGCCGTCGGCGTCGGTGACGGCGGCGGCGCGGTCGCGTACGGCGGGGTCGTGGGTGATCGCGGAACCGGCGCGGGACGCCAGGTCGGCGCGGTTGGCGGCCAGTTCGGCGGCGATCGTGTCGGTGCCCTGCGCGAGTCCGCGGGCGAGCGTGGCGATCTCGGCGGTCTTCTGCCGGGCGAACGCGAGCCAGCGCAGGACCTGCGGGTCGATGTCCCGCTCGGCGGTGGCGTCGAGCGGAACGTGCAGCAGGGAGCAGGAGGCGGCCACGTCGACCCGGTCGGCCAGGCCCAGCAGCGTCCCGAGCGTGCCCAGCGACTTCTCGAAGTCGTTGATCCAGATGTTGCGGCCGTTGACGACACCGGCGACCAGGCGCTTGCCGGGCAGCCCGCCCACGGCGGCGAGCGCGTCCAGATGCCCCGCGGCGGCCTCGGTGAAGTCCAGCGCCAGACCCTCGACGGGGGCCTTGGCCAGCACCGGAAGAGCCTCGCCGAGCTGGTCGAAGTACGAGGCGACCAGCAGCTTCGGCCGGTCGGTGAGAGCGCCGAGGTCGCGGTAGGCGCGCTCGGCGGCGTTGAGTTCGGCCGGGGTGCGGTCCTGCACCAGGGCGGGCTCGTCCAGCTGCGCCCAGGTGGCGCCCGCCGCGCGCAGGTCGGCCAGGACCTCCGCGTAGACGGGCAGGAGCCGGTCGAGCAGGGTCAGCGGGTCGAAGTCGGCGGCGACGCCGGGGGCGGGCTTGGCGAGCAGGAGGTAGGTGACCGGGCCGACCAGGACCGGGCGCGGGGTGTGACCGAGGGCGAGCGCTTCTTGCAGCTCGCCGACCTGCTTGCCGGAGTCCGCGGCGAAGACCGTGTCCGGGCCCAGCTCCGGCACCAGGTAGTGGTAGTTGGTGTCGAACCACTTGGTCATCTCCAGCGGCGCCACGTCCTGCGTGCCGCGCGCCATCGCGAAGTAGCCGTCCAGGGGGTCGGCCGCGACGGCGGCGCGGTGCCGTTCCGGGACGGCGCCGACCATGACGCTGGTGTCCAGCACGTGGTCGTAGTACGAGAAGTCGCCGGTCGGCACCTCGTGGAGGCCGGCGTCGGCCAGTTGCCGCCAGTTCGAACGGCGCAGGTCCCGGGCGGTCTCCAGCAGGGCGTCCGCGGTGACGCGGCCCTTCCAGTAGCCCTCGACGGCCTTCTTCAGTTCCCGGTGCTGTCCCTGGCGGGGGTAGCCGTACACGGTGGCCCGTGCTGCCGCGGCTGCGGGCTTCGCTGTCACGGAACTCTCCTTCGCGAGCGTGATCTTCTCCGAGCCCCGGTGACGGGACGAGAACGCGAAGGTGTGACGCATCGGGCGGACCGAAGGGCGCCTGAGGACGCCCATGCCCGCCTGCTGTGACACGCCGACCCGCCCTCGAAGGTCACCGGAGGTGTCCGCGTACGCGTGGGCGTACCCGGGCAACGGGCAGGTCTTCGGACTCGCGGGCGCGCCTGCCGGGTGCTCCCGGCGGGCCCCTACTGGCCGTCGCTTCCCGGATCCGCGGCCCGGATCCAGTGCGTATGACGGCGGTCGTTCCCGCTCACCGCTGCGGGGCAGTCCCGGATTCCCACCGGGTTCCCTCTTACGACGCGTCTGCCTGGCGGGCAGGGCGAACCAGCTGCACCGCCCAGAGTAGATCGATCACGCCCCGCGCGGACACCCTTGTTCACATGGCGGTACGTGAAATGGGACACGGGTGCGGCCCCGGGCCGCGCGACCTGCGCGGGAACGGCCCGCGGGATGCCGGAGGTGTGTCCGGATCGGCGCTCACCGGGCGTGCCGGGGCGCTGAACAATGGAAGCCCTCCGGCCACCCCGGAGAACGCGTACGTGAGGACGTGCCGGAGCGGCCCATGTACGTCTGGCCGCCGACGAGGAACCGCAGTGGCGCGCGCAGCCGCGTGACCCGGCAGTCCTGACGCGTGGTCACCCCGGAGCGAGGAGGACGCGACGTGAAGATCGTGGTCATCGGAGGCACCGGCCTCATCGGCGGCAAGGTGGTCGCCAAGCTCGCCGGCCGTGGGCACGAGGCGGTGGCCGCCGCGCCCGGCACGGGCGTCGACACCCTCACCGGCGAGGGCCTGGACGCCGCGCTGGCCGGAGCCCGGGTGGTCGTGGACGTGTCCAACTCGCCGTCCTTCGAGGAGTCGGCTGTGCTGGAGTTCTTCACCACCTCCACCCGCAACCTGCTGGCCGCCGAAGCGGCGGCGGGCGTGTCGCACCACCTGGCGCTGTCGATCGTCGGCATCGACGGCCTGCCCGGCAACGGGTACTTCAGGGCGAAGGCGGCCCAGGAGCGGCTGATCACCCAAGGGGCGGTCCCCTACTCGATCGTCCGGGCGACGCAGTTCTACGAGTTCGTCAGGGGCATCGCCGATGCCGCCACCGAGGGCGACCTCGTGCGTGTGCCGCCGGTGCTCTTCCAGCCCATGGCGGCCGAGGACGTCGCCGAAGCGGTGGCAGGGGCCGCCGGGGCCGCCCCGCTGAAGGGCGTGGTCGAGGTGGCCGGGCCCGAGCGGTTCCGCTTCGACGAGCTGGTCGCCCGAGCGCTGCGCGCGTGGCACGACCCGCGCGAGGTCGTGCCCGATCCGCACGCCCGCTACTTCGGCTCCGAGCTGGCGGAGCGCAGCCTCGTCCCCGACGAGGGCCGTGCCCGGACGGCCGCGATCCGCTTCGACGACTGGCTGCGCGCTTCCCCGTGAGTACGGCAGCGGCCCCCGGATCGTGATCGAACCTGTGGGAGGTGAATTCCCGCGTCCACACGGGCATTACCGCCCGGGGCCCCGGCGCGGCGGACGGACCCGAAAAGTGAGGTCGTCATGTCTTCCGTTGTGATGCCCAGGGGTAGTCTTGCCGGTACTTGCCGTGCGGCAAGGTCACGAGGTGTCGGCGTGAGGCACAGGTGTGCGCGCCTTCCGAAGCAGGAGCCACAGCGCCGTCGTGCCTTGCGCAGGGGGTCCGGTAAGTGGAACGAGGTTGGGTCATGGCTGCTGAGACGGCGGGCGGGAGCGCGCGTCCGGCGGTGCGGACGAAGTCGGCGCGTACGGGAGAAAGGGTCGGGGAACCGGAGCTGCGACAGCTGCTCGCGGGGCTCACGGCCGTACGCGACGGAAACTTCGGTACGCGCCTGCCGGACGGGGCCGACGGGCTGCTCGGTGAGATCGCGACCGTCTTCAACGGCATGGTCGACCAACTGTCCCAGTTCACCTCGGAAGTGACCCGGGTGGCCCGCGAGGTCGGCAGCGAGGGCCGGCTCGGCGGCCAGGCCGAGGTCCCGGGCGTCTCCGGCACCTGGGCGGACCTGACCGACTCGGTCAACGTGATGGCCGGCAACCTCACCACCCAGGTGCGCGACATCGCGCAGGTGGCCACCGCGGTGGCCCGGGGTGATCTGTCGCAGAAGATCGATGTCGATGCGCAGGGCGAGATCCTGGAGCTGAAGAACACCGTCAACACGATGGTGGACCAGCTGTCGGCGTTCGCGGACGAGGTCACGAGGGTGGCCCGGGAGGCCGGCAGCGAGGGCCGGCTCGGCGGGCAGGCCGAGGTGCCCGGCGTGGGCGGTACGTGGCGGGATCTGACCGACTCGGTCAACTTCATGGCCGGGAATCTGACGTCGCAGGTGCGCAACATCGCGCAGGTCACCACCGCGGTCGCCCGGGGCGATCTGTCGCAGAAGATCACCGTGGACGCCCGGGGCGAGATCCTGGAGCTGAAGACGACCATCAACACGATGGTGGACCAGCTCTCGGCGTTCGCCGACGAGGTCACCCGCGTCGCGCGCGAGGTCGGTACCGAGGGCCGGCTCGGCGGGCAGGCGCAGGTGCCCGGCGTGGGCGGTACGTGGCGTGACCTGACGGACTCGGTCAACTTCATGGCCGGGAACCTCACGTCGCAGGTGCGCTCGATCGCGGCGGTCGCGACCTCCGTGGCCCAGGGCGATCTGTCGCAGAAGATCACCGTGGACGCCCGGGGCGAGATCCTGGAGCTGAAGAGCACCATCAACACGATGGTGGACCAGCTCTCGGCGTTCGCCGACGAGGTCACGCGGGTGGCCCGCGAGGTCGGCACCGAGGGCAACCTCGGTGGCCAGGCCACCGTGCGGGGCGTCTCGGGCACCTGGAAGGACCTGACCGACAACGTCAACGTGATGGCCTCCAACCTGACCGGCCAGGTGCGCTCCATCGCCCAGGTGGCCGCCGCGGTCGCCAAGGGCGACCTGTCACAGAAGATCATGGTCGAGGCGAAGGGCGAGGTCGCCGCGCTCGCCGGCGTGATCAACACGATGGTCGACACGCTGTCCGCGTTCGCCGACGAGGTGACGCGGGTGGCGCGCGAGGTCGGCACGGAAGGGATGCTGGGCGGCCAGGCCCGCGTACCGAATGTGGCCGGCACGTGGAAGGACCTGACAGACAACGTCAACTCGATGGCCAACAACCTGACCGGCCAGGTACGCAACATCGCGCAGGTCACCACCGCGGTCGCCAACGGCGACCTGTCGAAGAAGATCGACGTCGATGCCCGGGGCGAGATCCTGGAGCTGAAGACCACCATCAACACGATGGTCGACCAGCTCTCCTCCTTCGCCTCCGAGGTGACCCGGGTGGCCCGCGAGGTCGGCAGCGAGGGCCGGCTCGGCGGACAGGCCGAGGTCGAGGGCGTGTCGGGCACCTGGAAGCGCCTGACCGAGAACGTCAACGAGCTGGCCGGCAACCTCACCCGCCAGGTGCGGGCCATCGCCGGGGTGACCAGCGCGGTCGCCGAGGGGGACCTCACCCGCTCCATCACGGTGGACGCCTCCGGCGAGGTCGCGGAGCTCAAGGACAACATCAACTCCATGGTGCGGTCCCTGCGGGAGACCACCCGCGCCAACCAGGAACAGGACTGGCTCAAGAGCAACCTGGCGCGCATCTCCGGCCTGATGCAGGGCCACCGGGACCTCGCCGTCGTCGCCGAGCTGGTCATGGACGAACTGACGCCGCTCGTCTCGGCGCAGTACGGCGCCTTCTACCTGGCGGAGGAGACCGACTACGGCACCGTGCTCAGGCTCGTCGGCGCGTACGGCCGCCCCGCCGACAGCACCGGGCACGACCGCTTCGAGCTCGGCGAGTCGCTCGTCGGCCAGGCCGCCCGCAGCCGCCGTACGATCGTCGCCGACGGAGTGCCGGGCGCGTACATCAGCATCTCCTGCGGTCTGGGCCGGACGGCGCCCGGCAGCCTGATCGTGCTGCCGATCACCGTGGAGGACCAGGTCCTCGGCGTCATCGAGCTGGCCTCCTTCACCTCCTTCACCCCCGTGCACCAGGACTTCCTCGAACAGCTCATGGAGATGGTGGGCGTCAACGTCAACACCATCGTCGCCAACGCGCGCACCGACGAGCTGCTGGACGAGTCGCAGCGGCTCGCCGGGGAACTGCAGTCCCGCTCCGGCGAGCTGACGCGGCAGCAGGAGGAACTCCAGCGCTCCAACGAGGAACTGGAGGAGAAGGCCGCGCTGCTCGCCTCCCAGAACCGCGACATCGAAACCAAGAACCTGGAGATCGAGCAGGGGCGGCAGGCGCTGGAGGACCGGGCGCGGCAGCTGTCGCTGGCGTCGAAGTACAAGTCGGAGTTCCTGGCCAACATGAGCCACGAGCTGCGCACCCCGCTCAACAGCCTGCTCATCCTCGCGCAGTTGCTCGCGCAGAACCCGACGCGCAACCTCACACCCAAGCAGGTCGAGTACGCGGGCATCATCCACTCCGCAGGCTCCGACCTGCTCCAGCTCATCAACGACATCCTCGACCTGTCGAAGGTCGAGGCGGGCAAGATGGACATCAACCCGGAACGGGTCGCGCTGCGGCCGCTCCTGGACTACGTGGAGGCGACGTTCCGGCCGCTGACCACACAGAAGAGCCTCGACTTCACGATCAGCGCCGCGCCCGGCGTCCCGGTGGACCTGCTGACCGACGACGCGCGGCTGCGCCAGGTCCTGCGCAACCTCATCTCCAACGCGGTCAAGTTCACCGAACGCGGCAGTGTCGAGCTGCGGATCGAGCCCGCCGCCGACAGCGAGCTGCCCGACACCGTCCGCCGCGGCGGCGCCGTCGTCGCCTTCCGCGTCAAGGACACCGGCATCGGCATCGCCGAACAGCAGCTGGCGGTGATCTTCGGGGCGTTCCAGCAGGCGGACGGCACGACCAGCCGCAAGTACGGAGGCACCGGCCTGGGCCTGTCCATCAGCCGCGAGATCGCCCACCTCCTGGGCGGCGCCGTGACGGCCGAGAGCACGCCGGGGCAGGGCAGCGCCTTCACCCTCTACCTGCCGGTCGCGCGGACCGACTTCCAGGAGCAGACCGGCCGCGTACCGGCCGTCGGTGCCCTGCCGGCCGGCGGGACGGGGAAGGAGCGCGAGAGCCGCCCCCGCATCCCCGCGGCCGCCCCCGCACCATCCCGCCGCCTGCTGGTGATCGAGGAGCGTCCCCGCGGACTGCTCTCCCACGTGGCCGAGAGCGCGGTCGCCGAACTCGCCGGCGGCCAGGACCTCGGCGACCGTCAGGAGAACATCGAGGTCATCTCCGCGGTCGGCGCGCAGGAAGCGGCCGGGGCGCTGGCCGCCGGACCGTTCCACTGCGTGGTCCTCGACCTGGACATGGCCGACGGCGAAGCCCTGCGCTTCCTGGAGGCCATGGACGGCGACGCCGCCGTACGGACCGTGGCCGTCCTCGCCCACAACAGCCGGCGCCTGGAAGCGGAACAGGAACGGTCCCTCCAGGCGCGCGCCGGCACCCAGCCGCTGGAACTCCTCTCCAGCCTGGACGAGCTGCGCGAACGCATCGCCTTGCACCTGTCCGCCGAACAGCCCGGCGACGTACTGCCATTGGTGCGCCCGGAGGAGTCCCTCCAGCAGGCGCCACCGCCCGTCGACAACAGCCTCAGCGGGCGCACCGTCCTGGTCGTGGACGACGACGCCCGCAACCTGTACGCCCTCAGCGGCATCCTGGAACTGCACGGACTTCAGGTCCGGCACGCGGAGAACGGACGCAAGGGCATCGAAACGCTCACCGCGCACCCGGACATCGATCTGATCCTGATGGACGTGATGATGCCGGAGATGGACGGCTACGCCGCGACCGTGGAGATCCGGAACATGCCGGCCCACGCCCATCTGCCGATCATCGCCGTCACGGCCAAGGCCATGCCCGGGGACCGCGAGAAGAGCCTCGCCTCGGGAGCCAGCGACTACGTCACCAAGCCGGTGGACGCCGACGACCTGATCGGCTGCGTCCGCCGCTGGCTGACATCCTAGGAACCACCCGCCCGGCCGGGCCCCGCACCGCCCCGCTCACGAGACGCACCCACCGCATCGAGGAATCGGCAGCATCATGAGCATCTCCGAGCACGTCGGCACCCCCTCCGGGGACGATGTGACGCCGACGCCCGAGACCGGGCGGGGCCAGGTCCCAGCCGCACCCGGCGGCCCCCCGCCCCAGCAGGCCGGTACGGGCCACGCCCCCGTACCGGCGGGCACCCGGCCGGAGCAGACGTCCGCCGTCGGACGCCTGGCCGCCACGGTCGAACGCCTGCGCAGCGAAGTCCGGGCCGCGCACGCGGCGGCCGACGGCCGGGCCCTGATCGAACTCGCCAAGGGCATCATGATCGAGCGGCTGCACTGCGGACCGGCCCAGGCGACCCGGCAGCTCGCCGAACTCGCCGAGAAGGCCGCGGTCTCCCAGCTGGAACTGGCCGTGGACATCATCAACCAGGCGGCCCGCGACCGCGTGACCGATATCGCCGGTGATCCTGCGGCGGACCCGTGCCGGGCGCGCCGAGCCCGATCCGGCCGTCGGCGTGCGCCTGCGCACGGCCGAGAGCGCCGCCCTGGCCGCCGGGGACGCACAAGCCGTCGCCGACTCGCTGCTGCAACACGCCCTGACCCCGCTGGGAGCGACGGCCGTCGCCATCTGGTCCGCGGGACCGGACACCTCCCTCACCCTGTCCGGCCACGCGGGATTCTCCGCCGACGAGGCGACGCGCTGGCGGTACGTGCCCCCGGGCGTGGTCACCGTCGCCCGGCAGGCGCTGACCGAACGCGACACCGTGTGGTTCGCCTCCCTGTCCGAGACGGGCATCCCCTCGATCGGCCGCGCACACGCCCCGCACGGCGGCCGCGTGGCGCTTCCCACCGGCACCGGCGGCCGCGTCCACGGAGTCCTGGAGATCTGCTGGCACCAGCCGCTCAGCCCGCAGCCGCCCGTCATCGTCCGCCAGATCGAGGCCCTGGCGGAGCTGTGCGCCCACACCCTTGAGAGCGCCCCCGAGCCGCGGGAGCCCGGCCCGTCCGCCGCACGCCGGGTCCCCGCCGTGGCCGAGCTGGTGGACCTGGCGGACGGACTCTACGATCCGGCGCTCGTCCTCACCCCCCACCTCGCTGCCGACGGCCACCTCACCGACTTCCGCATCCACCACGTCAACGGGCGCTTCATGGACCCCGCGGGCCGCCCCCGCAGCTCCGTCGACGGCGCGCTGCTGCTGGAGGCGTACCCGATGGCCGCCGACGAGAGCCAGCTCTTCGACAAGGTCCAGCGCGTCTACGCCACCGGAGAGCCCTTCCGCGCCGAGCGGATGACCCTGACCGCCCTGGTGGACCAGGTGCCGCTGGCCGCCGTCGCCGACATCAGCGTCAGCCGCCACGGGGACAGCGTGCTGCTCATCTGGCGCATCGAGGACGAGACCGCCCGGCTCGCCAGCCTCCTGCAGCACGCCCAGCGCCTCGGCCGCATCGGCGGCTTCGAGGAAAACCTCCTGACCGGCGAGATCACCTGGAACGGCCAGCTCTTCGCGCTGTACGGACGGCCCGCCACCGACATCCCCGTGTCCCTGCACGACCTGGCCGCCCACGCGCACCCGGACGACGGCATCGCCATCGGCCGCTTCCTGCGCGCCGTCCTGCACCA
This sequence comes from Streptomyces sp. NPDC059788, assembly GCF_042732265.1. NCBI lineage: Bacteria > Bacillati > Actinomycetota > Actinomycetes > Kitasatosporales > Streptomycetaceae > Streptomyces > Streptomyces sp. NPDC059788. The sequence goes on from NZ_JBHWHY010000001.1 coordinate 122,829, forward strand.
CCACCGCTCCGCCTCGGCCGCCTTCCGCCTGCGCCGCCCGGACGGCGTCACCCGGCACATCCGGGTGATCGCGGAGCCGGTACACGACGCCGACGGCCGGCTCCTCGCCGTACGGGGCGCCTACCAGGACATCTCCTCCCAGCACTGGACCGAGGTGGCGCTCGCCGCCACCCGCGACCAACTCGCGCACACCGAGCAGGAATCCGCCGAGCGCAACCGGCTCGCGCTGCAACTCCAGCAGGCCATCATGCCGCCGACCCGCGGCCCCATCGACGCCCCCGGCCTGCAGATCGCCGTACGCTACCGGCCCGCCGAGACCGAGTCCCTGGTGGGCGGCGACTGGTACGACGCCGTGGTCCTGCCCTCCCGGCGCGTCCTGCTCTGCGTCGGCGACATAGCCGGCCACGGCATAGAGGCCGCCACCGGCATGGTGGTCCTGCGCAACGCCCTGCGCGGCCTCGCCATCACCGGAGCCGGCCCCGGCCAGCTCCTCTCCTGGCTCAACATCGTGGCCCACCACCTCACCGACCAGGTCACCGCCACGGCCGTGTGCGGTCTCTACGACCCCGCGACCCGCACCCTGCGCTGGGCCAGGGCCGGCCATCTGCCACCGGTACTGGTCCGCGGCCGCGAAGCGACCAGACTGCCCCTGATCGGCGGTCTGCTCCTGGGAGCCGCCGGGGAAGCGGCGTACGCGGAGGCCGAACTCCAGCTGGCCGCCGACGACACCCTCCTGATGTACACCGACGGCCTGGTCGAACGGCGGGACACCGCCATCCACGACTCCCTGGCCCAGCTCCTCGCCACCGCGCGAACCCCCGCCCCCACTCTGGAACACCGCCTCGACCACCTGCTGACCCACAGCAAATCCGACACCGACGACGACACGTGTCTTGTCGGAATTCAGGTGGTGTGAGGAGCTGTCCGACGTGTCGACGAGGCAGCGCATTCGATGACTGCCGTGGCCCTGACCACAGCCTGGGCCGAGAAGTTACTTTCGCGGGAACCCGGGGTATAGGGGGCGGCGCTTCGGATATTTTTCGGGGCGGCGAGATTGTGCTTGTCGGTGCGTGGGAATGATGGTGAATTTAAGCGGCGCCGAGGGGCGCGCAGGACTTGATGAAGTGGTCAACTCTCCATTGACAGTTGCTCCATGTGGGTGGTTGAGTCGGGGCGCCACGGGGATCTTGTCCACAGTTTGCCGAATTGCGGGAAAGGGGCGCGCTGTCCATCGAGTCCTGTCGGCCGAGTCCATATCTCCCGCCCATTTGTGTCCGCCGCTTCGGCCGTGGTTCTGATTCAGGGATTTCCCCATTCTTTTCCCGGTGCCGTTGCGGCGTTCGCGCGGTCGTGCCCGGTGAATTCCGGCGACGTGGCGACGGCGGTGCCGGCTCCGGCCATCGGCAGGAGATTCCAGGCAGCTTGCCGGTCCCGATGTCCAGGAACAGGAGCAAGGTGTGCTTGACGCCCGCAGCGGGGCCCGGAGGGAATTCGACAAGCCGGGTACCGACTCGGCGGATCTGGTGGTGGACGGCGGGCGCGACCGGGAGGCCGTGGCCGCCGGCGCGCTGAGCGTCGAGGTGCCGGGGGACAAGTCGGTCAGTCACCGGGCGCTGCTGGCGGCACTGCTTCCCGGTGCGCCCGACGTGCTGACGATACGCAACGCCAACCTGGGCGGCGCCGTACGGGCGTTGCTGCCCGCGATGCGGGCGCTGGGGGTGGAGGTCGCGGCCGACGGCGGCACGCTGACCGCGCGGCGTGGCGCGTTACCGGTGCCGCAGCGGGTGCGGGAGCATCCGGCCGTCACCGGGTGGCCCGAGGGCGTGCCGTACGTGGAGACCGGGGGTTCGAGCGCCGCGGCCCGGCTGCTGATCGGTGTGCTCGCGGGCAGCGGCACCGCGGCCGTGGTGGACGGGGACGAGGTGCTGCGGCACCGCCCGATGGACTGGCTGGTCGAGCCGCTGGCCGAACTGGGCGCCGACATCGTCTGCCTCGGGGACGACGGCTGTCTTCCGGTGTGGGTGAAGAGCCCGGTGTGCCGGCCCGGGAAGACGGTGGAGCTGCGCGTGGGAAGCGCGCAGGCGCGGTCCGGCGTGCTGCTGGCCGCCGCGGCGGCGGGCCTGCCGGTGACCGTACGGCACCCGGTGCGCTCGCGGGACCACACCGAGCGGATGCTCGCCGCGTTCGGCGGCGAGCTGGAGGAGGGGGACGGCGAACTCGTCTGGGGCGGCGGGGCGTTCGAGGTGCCGGAGGCCGTCGACGTGCCGGCCGATCCGTCGCTGGCGGCGTATCCCGTGGCGGCCCACCTGCTGTGGGGGGACGGCGGCACGCTGCGGGTGCCGGGCGTCTGCCTGAATCCGACCCGGACCGGATTCTTCGAGGTGCTGCGGTGGGGCGGGGCCGACATCTCCTACGAGTACGAGGGCGCGTACGAGAACGCGTACGAAGACGGAGGCGCCGAGGGGGGACGTGCGCGCGGCGGTGAGCCGGTGGGGACCGTGGTGGTCCGGGGCGGACTGGACGAGGTCCGGTCCGTACGGGTCGACGAGCCCTGGCTGCTGCACGCGCTGATCGACGAGGTACCGCTGCTGGCCGTGGTCGCGGCCCGGCTGCCGGGGACGTCGTGGATCGGCTGCGCGCAGGAGCTGCGCTTCAAGGAGACGGACCGGCTGACGACCACGGCACGGATGGCCGCGGCGTTCGGCGCCCGGGTCGAGGTGGCGGCGGACGGGCTGACGGTGCGCGGCGGCGCGCCGCTGCGGGCCGGCGCGGTGCCGGGCTTCGAGGACCACCGGATCGCCATGGCCGCCGCGACGCTCGCGGGCTGCCTGCCCGGGCGCACCACGGTGCGCGGCGGCGCCTGCCACCGCACGTCATTTCCCGACTTCGCCGATGTGCAACGGGCCGTCGGCGCCCGGATCGCAAAGGACCCCGTGTGATGTTGAGTGAGGCGAGTACCGAGGCGCGGTCCACGGGCAGCACCCTGGGACCGGAGTTCAGCGGCGGCAGCGGTCCCTGGCTGTACGCCGAGGACGGCACGGCCTGGTTCGACGGGACCGCGGGAAGCGGCGCGGCGACCCTGGGGCACCAGCACCCGGACGTCACCGCCGCCGCCGTGGCCCAGGCGGGCCGTCTGACACACACCGGCTGCAAGCTGGGTTCGGACGCCCGCAGGCGGATGATCGAGCGGATCGGTGCGCTGTCCCCGTACGCGGAGCCCGCGGTGCTGCCCACCGCGACCGGTGCGGAGGCGGTGGAATCGGCGTTGAAGATCGCCCGCGCGGCCACCGGGCACCGGGCCGTGGTCGGCTTCCGCTACGGCTTCCACGGCAAGACGGCCGGGGCGCTGGGGCTCACCTGGCGGGCGGAGTTCAAGGCGTACAGCGCGTTCGAGGACGGCGACGGCCGGGCGCCGGTCGTCATCGCGGAGTTACCCGACCCCCGGGAGCCGGGGCCCGGCGACGCGGCCGGGTTCGCGGCCGGGCTGTCCGCGGCGCTGGACGCCGCCGACCGGCGCGGCGGCACCGCGGCGGTGATCCTGGAACCGGTGCAGGTGACCGAAGGGGTGCTGGACGTGCCGCCGCAGCTGCTGGACGAGATCGCCCGGCAGGCGCACTCCCGGGGCGCGCTGCTGATCCTGGACGAGATCTACACCGGACTGGGCCGGGCGGGGCGGCTGTTCACCGCCGAGCTGATGACCGGGAAGCCGGACCTGACGCTGCTCGGCAAGACGCTGGGCAACGGCTTCCCGGTCGGCGCCGTGGTGGGGGAGCGCGCGGTGGTCGACGCGCTGCCGCCGAGCGTGCAGACCTCGACCTTCTCCGGGCACCCGGTCTCCTGCGCCGCTGCCGCCGCCGTCCTGGACGTCGTCGTACGGGAGGATCTGGCGGGCCGGGCACGGGAGCTGGGGGAGCGGCTGCGCGCCGACCTGGAGGCGCTGGCCGCCCGGCACCCCTGGGTGCGGGCGGTGCGGACGACCGGCGCGCTGGCGGCCTTCGACTGCGTACGGGACGGGCGGCCGGACCCGGAACTGGCGCGGGCCGTCACGGGCGGCGCGCTGCGCGGCCGGCTGCTGCTGTTCGGCGGCGGCCCGGAGGGCGCCACCGTCAAGATCGTGCCCCCGGCGCTGCTGGACGACGACGGCTACCGGTTCCTGATCGAGGCGCTCGGGGCGGCGGTGGCCGCGGCCGCACCGGAAGGAGAAGCGGCCGGGGCTGTGCCGGACCCCGCCCGAACCGGCGCCCCCGCCGGGAACGGCGGCCTCATATGACCTTCCAGCAGCTCGAAAAGGACGTCCTTGCGCCTCAGCTGTGCACCGTTTGCGGGGCCTGCGAACTGGCCTGCCCCGCCGGGGTGATCGGCTTCGACGAGCTGGACCCGGTGCTCACCGTGGCCTCCTGGACCGCCGCCGACTGCGGGGAGTGCACCGACTGCCTGGACGTCTGCCCGGGGGCCGACCCCGGCACCCCGGCCGCCGAGCAGCGCCTGTTCGGCCGCACCCGCACCCCGGAGGAGCGCTGGACCGGCGTCTTCGAGGAGGTGGTCGCCGGGCAGTCGCTGGACCCCGTGGTGTACGAGGCGTCCGCCAGCGGCGGCAGCCTCACCGCGGTGTTGCAGACGGCCATGCGGGTGCTGGGCGTGACGGCGGTGCTCTCCATGGGGCGGGACGCCGACGAGCCCTGGCGGGCGGCGCCCGCGCTGTTGCGCGACCCCGGCGACCTGGTGGAGACCTCGCAGTCCACCTACCAGCTCGCGCCCTACCTGGGCGCGCTGCGCCGGATGCTGAAGGAGGAGCCGGAGGCCAGGGTCGCCATGTCCGGAGTGGCCTGCCACATCCAGGCGATGCGCAAGCTCCAGGCGATGGACACCGAGGCCGGGCGGTGGGCACGCGACAAGGTCGTCCTGCTCGTCGAGCCCGCCTGCTCCTCCAGCACGCGCCCCGAGGGCACCGCCGCGGTGATACGGGAACGCGCCCACGTACCGCTGGAGTCGGTGGTGCGGCTGCGGTACCGCGAGGGCGAGTACCCCGGGAACATCGGCATCCGCACCCAGGACGGCACGGATCACCAGGTGGAGTTCTGGCAGGCGGTCAGGGACTTCGCCGGGAACAAGACGCACCGCTGCCTGTCCTGCGGGGACTGGATGTCGGGACTGGCCGACGTGAGTGTCAGCGACGGCGACCCGAACATCTTCGCCGCGAGCGTGAGCGGCGAGGGACAGGCCAAGCACGGCCGGGTGTTCATCCGCACCGGGGCGGGCGTCGAGGTGGTGGCCGCCGGGCTGGAGCACGGGCTGCTCACCCACGAACCCGTCGACCTGGCGGGCCTCAACCTCGGTCTGGAGCGCAAGCGCAACCGGCGCGCCACCTACGAACGTTCGGGGCACCCGGTGCCGCTGGGCCCGATACCCGGACACCGCGAGGAACTGGAGATCGTGCCGGACGAGCGGTGGATCGCGGCACCCGAGCCCAAGGGGAGCCATGCGGCCAGGGGACGATGAGGGAGCGGGGCGATGACGGAAGAGATGCCCTTTCCGCGGGTGCCGGAGGACCCGGCTGCCGACGCGGCGCCGTTCGGTGACGTGTCTCCGCTGCGCGTACGGCAGTTGGTGGCGGACGGGGGCACGGACCCGGTCGTCGAGGAGGTGCTGCGGCAGCCCCCGGGGCGAGGCGAGATACGGCTGCGGGCCGACTGGAGCCTGGTGAGCCCGGGTACCGAACTGCACTACCTGGACCGCTCGGCGCGCACCGGCGAGCGCTTCGTCCTCGGATACTGCTCGGCCGGAGTGGTCGACGCGGTCGGCCCGCAGGCCGGCGGGTTCGCGCCCGGCGACCGGGTGATCGCCATGGGGTGGGGCGAGGCCGTGCACAGCGCGGCCGTCACCGTGCCCTACCGGCTGTGCCGCCGGGTTCCGGACGGCCTGGACCTGGCGGACGCGGTCGTGGCGGGGCTGGCGGCGACCGCGGTGCACGCGGTGGACCGGGCCGTACTGGAACCCGCGGACGAGGTGGCCGTGGTGGGCGCGGGGATGGTCGGCCAGCTGGTCGCCCAGATCGCGGCGGCCCGGGGCGTCCGGACCACCCTGCTGGACCTGCGCCCGGAACGGCTGCGCACCGCCCCGGCGCTCGGGCTGTCCGCGGCCGACGGGGAGCGCTTCCTGTCGGATCAGGGGGAGTCCGCCGGGCGTGGCGGCCGGTGTGTCTTCCTGTGCGGCACCGGGGACGCCGGGGCGACCGTCGCGGCGGCGGCCCGCTGGGCGGGCCGGGCCCCGGGGCGCCCCCGGCTGGTCGGCGTGGGCCGGTTCGCGGCGCACATCGACTTCAGCGTGGAGCTGGGCAACCTCGACATCCGGTACGCGGCCCGCTGCGGAGCCGGGTACCGGGACGCCTCCTACGCCCGCGGGCTGACCGAGGTGGTGGCGCCGGACGGCGAGGGCACGGTCACCGAGAACCTGCAACGGGCGCTGGACCTGATCGCTTCCGACGCGGTCCGCCCGGCCCTGATGGGACTGCCGCGCCTGCCGCTGGAGCGGGCCGCCGAGGCCTACGCGCAGCTGCGCGAGCGGCCCGCGCACCCCGCCGTCCTCTTCTCCCACGGCCCGGCCGCCGGGACGGAAGGGAGCACCGCGCCATGACCGCCACGTCAGCGGCACCCGCCGAAGTCCCCACCGGGCACCGGCCCTTCCCGCCCGCCGAGCAGGCCGGGACCCTGGTGCACCGCTTCCTGGAACAGGCCGCCGCCCACCCCGGGCGGGAGGCCGTCGTCACCCCCGAGGCGCGCTGGACCTACCAGGAGACCGCCGGGCGCGCGGCCCGCGTCGCCGCCTCGCTGACCGCGGCCGGACTGCGCCCCGGCGACCGCGTCGGGCTGCTCTTCTCGCACGGCGCCGAGATGATCGCGGCGCTGCTCGGCGTACTGCGCGCCGGACTGTCCTACGTACCGCTGGACGCCGCCTACCCCGAGCCGCGCCTCGCCTTCATGGCGCGGGACGCGGGCGTACGGGCCCTGGTCGCCGCGGAGCGGCACCTGCCGCTCGCCGGCCGGCTGGCGGCGGACCAGCCGGTGCTGGCGTACGCGGAGCTGGTGAACGCGGAGGCGGACGAGGAGGCGGCCGTACGGGCCCGGCCCGACGGCGAGGCGTACGTCCTCTACACCTCCGGCTCCACCGGGCAGCCCAAGCCGGTCGCGCAGCTGCACCGCAACGTGCTGCACCACGCGCGGGCGTGGACCGACGGCCTGGGCATCGGCCCGCTGGACCGGCTCACCCTCCAGTCCGCCTACAGCTGGGACTCGGCGGTGCAGGACACCTTCGCCGCCCTGCTCAACGGCGCGGCCCTGTACCCCGTCGACCTCAAGTCGCTCGGCATCGGCGGCCTGCTGGAGTGGATGGCGGCCGAGGACATCACCGTCTACCACTCCACGCTTCCGGTGTTCCGGGCCCTGGTGCGGGCCATGGAGTCCCGGGGTACCGCGCTGCCCGCGATGCGCATGCTCGCCCTCGGGGGCGACACCCTGCACCTGGCCGATCTCGACGCCGCCCGGCGGTCCTTCGCGGCACACTGCCGGGTGGCCGGGGCGTACGGCTCGACCGAGTGCTCCTGCGCGCTGCTGCGTGTCGCCGACCGCGACTACCGGCCGCCGACCGGCGTCTTCCCGCTCGGCTTCCCGGTGGCCGCAACGCAGGTGTGGCTCCGGGGCGGGCACGGGCGGCCCGTAGAGGGGGAGGGCGAGGGCGAACTCGTCGTACAGAGCGACTACCTGGCGCCCGGCGCGGTCGCGGACGGCCGGACGTACCGCACCGGCGACCTCGCCCGGCGCCTGGCGGACGGCACCCTGCTGCTGATCGGACGCCGCGACTTCCAGGTGAAGATCTCCGGCATCCGGGTGGAGACCGGGGAGGTGGAGAGCGCGCTGAAGGAGCTGCCCGAGGTGCGCGAGGCGGTGGTGATGCCCTTCACCGACCGCCTGGGCGAACGGCAGCTGGCGGCGTACCTGGTGGCCGCCGACGGGGCGCGGACCGAACCGGCCGTGCTGCGGGCGGCGCTGCGCGGCGTGCTGCCCGACCACGCGGTGCCCACCGCGTACGTACGGCTCGACGCGCTGCCGCTGACCCCCAACCACAAGATCGACCGGGCGGCGCTGCCCGATCCGCTCACGGCACGGGAGACCGGACCTGCCGCCGGTGTGCCCGGAGCCGGGCCGCTGGAGCGGGCCGTGGCCGAGGCGTGGCGCGAGGTGCTGGGCACCGGCGCGGTCGCCCTGGACGACAACTTCTTCGACCTGGGCGGGACGTCCCTGCGGGTGGCCGCCGTCCACGAAAGGCTCACCCGCACCGTCGCGCCCGGACTGCGCATGACCGACCTGTACCGGGCGCCGACCATCCGGGGCCTGGTACGGCTCATCGGCAGCGGCCGGGAGGACTCCGCCGCGGGCGCCGTACGGGGCGCCCGCAGGCGCGCCGCCGCCCGTGGCGGAGCCCGCCGCGCCGCTGCCCGTACGCGCCCCGCCGGTCCGCCGCCGCACCCCCAGCAACCAGGAGGAACCAGTGACTGACCGTCCTTACGCCGACGCCGCCGCGGCGGACGGCGCCGACCTCGACGGACGGATCGCCGTCGTCGGCCTGGACTGCCGGCTGCCGGGCGCCCGCGACCACCACGCGTTCTGGCGCAACCTGCTGGCGGGCACCGACCAGATCAGCGACGTGGACGAGGAAGCGCTCACCGCCGCCGGGGTGGAGGCCAAGTCCCTGGCCGACCCCCGCTACGTACGCCGGGCCGCCACGGTCGAGGACGCGGACCTCTTCGACGCCTCGTTCTTCTACCTCAGCGCCCGCGAGGCCGAGCGGATGGACCCGCAGCTGCGGCTGTTCCTCCAGTCCTCCTGGAAGGCGCTGGAGCACAGCGGTCACGACTCCGAGCAGTACGAGGGCCGCATCGGCGTCTTCGCCGGCGCGCTGAACAGCACGTACCTGCTGAACAACGTGCTGACCGGGGAGCAGGGCTTCGCCGGCTCGCTGCCCAGGCTGCGCCAGGACCTGGCCACGCTGATGGGCAACGACCCCAACTACCTCGCCACCAGGGTCTCGTACCACCTCAACCTCACCGGCCCGAGCCTGTCCGTACAGACCGCCTGCTCCACCTCGCTGGTCGCGGTGCACCAGGCGGCGCAGAGCCTGCTGGCGCAGGAGTGCGACGTCGCGCTGGCGGGCGGGGTGGCCCTGCGCTTCCCGCAGGAGGCCGGGTACGTCCACGAGCCCGACGGGATCGCCTCGGCCTCCGGCACGGTGCGGCCCTTCGACGCGGAGGCGGACGGCACGGTCTTCGGCAACGGCGTCGGCGTGGTGGTCCTCAAGCGGCTGGCGGACGCCCTCGCCGAGGGCGACACCGTCTGGGCGGTGCTGCGCGGCTCCGCCATCGGCAACGACGGTGCCGACCGGGTCGGTTACACCGCGCCGGGCGTCACCGGCCAGGCCGCCGTCCTCGCCGAGGCGCTGGCCGTGGCGGACGTGGACCCGGCGACCGTCGGCTACCTGGAGGCCCACGGCACCGGGACGAAGATGGGCGACCCCATCGAACTGGCCGCCGCCGCGCAGTCCTACCAGGTGGACGGCGCGCCGCCGCTGACGATCGGGTCGGTGAAGGCCAACCTCGGCCACCTGAGCACCGCGGCGGGCGTCGCCTCGCTCATCAAGTGCGTGCTGATGCTGCGGCACCGCACGCTGGTGCCCACCCCGCACTTCACCGAGTGGAACCCGCAGTGCGAGGTCGCGGGCACCCGCTTCCGTATCGGGACGCAGGCCGAGCCCTGGCGGCCGGCGACCGACGGCGGCCCGCTGCGCTGTGCGGTCACCTCCACCGGTATGGGCGGCACCACCGCGCACGTCGTCCTGGAGGAAGCCCCGCGGCCCGCCCGCGCGGCGCGCCCCGCCGCGCCCGTCGTGCTGCTGCCGGTCTCGGCCAAGTCCCCGGCCGCGCTGGAGACCGCACGCCGGGAACTGGCCGACCACCTGGAGGCCACGGCACCCGGGGAGGAGGCGTCCGGGGCACCCGGTTCCGGCGACACCGCTCTGGAGGACGCCGCCTACACCCTGGCCACCGCCCGCCGTACCTTCAACTACCGCGCCGTGATCACCGCCCCGGACCGGGAGACGGCCGTGCGCGCGCTGCGCAGCGGCGACCCGCGCTTCACCCACCAGGACTCCGGGCAGCCCGCCGACCGCCCCGTCGTACTCCTCTTCCCCGGCCAGGGCGCCCAGCACCCCGGCATGGGCCAGGGCTGGTACCAGCACCTCCCGGTGTTCCGCGAGGCGCTGGACGAGTGCGCGGAGCTGCTGGAGCCGCACCTCGGCCTGGACCTGCGGGACGCCCTCTATCCGCGGCTGCGGGAGTACACGGGCGCGCCGCACGACCTCAACCGCACCCGGCTGACCCAGCCCGCCCTGTTCGCGGTGGAATACGCGCTGGCCCGGCAGTGGACGGCGTGGGGGGTACGCCCGGCCGCCCTCATCGGGCACAGCGTCGGCGAGTACGTGGCCGCCACCCTCGCCGGGGTCTTCCGGCTCCCCGACGCCCTGCGGGTGATCGCCGAGCGCGGCCGGCTGATGGACGAGCTGTCCGGCGGCGTGATGGCGGCGGTCATGCTCCCGCCCGGCGAACTGGCCCCGTACCTCGAAGACGGCTCCGAGGACGGACAGGTCGCGCTCGCCGCGGTGAACGAACCCGCGGTGTGCACCGTGGCCGGACCCAAGGACGCCGTACGCGCGCTCACCACCCGGCTCACCGCCGACGGCGTCGCGCACCGCAAGGTCGTCACCTCGCACGCCTTCCACTCGGCCATGATGGACCCGGCCGTCGGCCCGCTCACCGACCTGCTGCGCGACATCCCGCTGCGCCGCCCCGAGACCCCGTTCCTGTCCAACCGGACCGGTACCTGGATCACCGACGAGGAGGCCACCGACCCCGCGTACTGGGGACGTCAGCTGCGCGAGACCGTACGGTTCGCGGACAACGTGGCCACCGTGCTGGACGGCGACGCCCCCGTCTTCCTGGAAGCCGGGCCGGGCCAGACACTCGCCACCTTCACCCGGCGGCACCCGGACCGCGAGACCGGCGTACCGGTCCTCACCTCCGCCGCCCGCGGCCGGGACGCCGGCGCCGACCTGACCGCGCTGACCGCCGCGCTCGGCCGGCTGTGGGCGGCCGGCCTGCCGGTGGACTGGCAGGGCCACCACGCCGGGCGCGGGCGCGGCCGGGTACCGCTGCCGACGTACCCCTTCGAAGGCACCCGCTACTGGGTCGAACCCGGCACCGGGACCCTGACCGGCACCGGCGGCGGCACCGGCGGCGTGCGCAAACTCCCCCTGGACCAGTGGTTCTCCGCCCCGGTGTGGCGCACCGCCGTGGGCACCCTCGACGCGCCCGCCGAGCCGGTCGCCGACCCCGTCCTGCTCTTCGCCGACGCGCAGGGCACCGCCGCCCGGCTCGCCGCGCACGCCTGCGCCGGGGAACTTCTCACCGTACGCGCGGGCACCGCGTACGGGCGGGACGGCGACACCTGGACGCTGCGGCCGGACTCCGAGGAGGACCACGCCCGCCTCGTCGCCGACCTGCTGGCCGAGGAACGGCTCCCGGACCGGATACTGCACGCCTGGTCCACCGCACCACTGCCCGCCGAACGCGGCGAAGAACGCTTCGAGACCGCACAGCGGCACGGCCTGTACAGCCTGATCGCCCTGGTCAAGGCGCTCAGCGCACACGACGTCAGCAAGCCCGTCCAGCTCGACGTGATCAGCGCGGGCGCCTACGCCGTCAGCCCGGCCGAACCGGAACCGGCGTCCGAACTCGTCCCGCTGGCCGTCGCCGCCCGGGTCATCGGCCAGGAGCACGGCAACATCGGCGCCCGGCACTTCGACCTGCCCGCCGCCGTGGACGACCGCTCGCTGCGCACCCTGGCCGCCGAACTGGCCGGGCAGCGCCGCCCCGAGATCGCCACCACCCTGCGCGGCGCCACCCGATGGATCACCGACCTGGAGCCGGTACGCGCCGACTGGACCGCCAAGGCCGTCTCCCGCCTCCGCGAGGACGGCGTCTACCTCATCACCGGCGGCCTCGGCGAGATCGGCGCCACGATCGCGCACTGGCTGCGCCGCGAATGCCCCGGCGTCCGCCTGGCGCTGCTCACCCGCGACCCGCTCCCCGACCGCGCCGCGTGGGACAGCTGGCTGGACACCCACGACGAGGACGACGGGACCGCGCTGCGCATCAAGCGGCTGCGGGCCCTGGCGGACGGCGGCGGCGAGCCCCTGCTCGTGCACGCCGACGTGTCCGACGAGGACGCGCTGCGCGCCGCGACGGACCGGGTCACCGCGCACTTCGGCGCGCTGCACGGTGTCGTGCACGCGGCCGGACTGCCCAGCGAGCAGTGGGACCGCGCGATCACCGCCGCGAGCGCCGAGCAGTGCCGGTGGCACTTCGCCCCCAAGGCGCACGGCCAGATCGCCCTGGAGAAGGTCCTGTCGGGCCACGACGTGGACTTCGTCCTGCTGCTCTCCTCGCTGGCCGGTGTGCTCGGCGGGCTGCGGCTGCTCGGCTACGGCGCCGCCAACCACTTCATGGACGCCGCCGCCGAACGGGCCAACCGCGGCCTGGACCGTACGGTGTGGATCAGCGCGGCCTGGGACGTGTGGCAGCACCACCAGGACGAGAAGCGGGCCATCTCCGCCATCGGCCGCAGCATGGACGACAAGGCGATCCAGCCCGAAGAGGGCCTGGAGGCCATCCGCCGCCTGCTGACGCTGCGCGACGTCTCCCACGTCGCCGTGTCCACCTGGGACATCGGGCACCGGCTGGACCAGTGGGTGCGCGACGAGCGGATCGCCCGCCCGACGGCGGGCGCCGCCGCGGCCCTGGCCGACACCGAAGGGCCGGAAACGGCGGACGACCTCGTGGGGCAGGTGGCGCGGCTGGTGCGCGGCGCGCTGGGTGCCGAGGACATGCCGCTGGACGGGGACATCTTCGAGTTCGGCGGCGACTCCCTGCTGATCGTGCGGCTGCTGTCGGACCTGCGGGAGCAGTTCTCGGCGGAGGTGCCGCTGGCGGACGTGCTCGGCGAGCCGACGCCCAGGGCGCTGGCCGCGCTCGTACAGGAACGGCTGGACGCGCGGGCGGCGGCCGGTACGGGGGCTGCCGAGGCCCCCGAGGGGGACGGCGAAGGCGACATCGGATCGCTGGCGGCGCAGCTGGCCGCGCTCGACCCGCACGACATCGAACGCCTGCTGGCCGAGGCGCGGCAGGACGACCAGGACCAGCAGGAACAGGAGCGCTGACCGTGGACTTCAGCCTGATCTTCTTCTCCGGGGACGAGAAGAACAAATACCGCTTCGTGCTCGACGCGGCCCGCTACGCGGACGAGAACGGCTTCACCGCCATCTGGACCCCGGAGCGGCACTTCCACCGTTTCGGCGGCCTCTACCCCAACCCCTCGGTACTCGGCGCGGGGCTGGCCATGCACACCCAGCGCCTCCAGATCCGGGCCGGCAGCGTCATCCTCCCGCTGCACAGCCCGATCCGGGTCGCCGAGGAGTGGGCGGTCGTCGACAACCTCTCCCGCGGCCGGGCCGGCATCGCCCTGGCCACCGGCTTCAGCCCGCTGGACTTCGCCATCCGGCCGGAGGGCTGGTCCGACCGCAGGCAGCGCACCTTCGACGCGGTGGGCACCATCCGCGAACTGTGGGAAGGCGCGCCCGTCTACGTCCAGGACGGCCTGGGCAACCACGTCGAGGTGGAGCTGCACCCCCAGCCCGTACAGCCCGAACTCCCCATCTGGCTCACCTGCACCAAGAGCCCGGAGACGTTCGAGACGGCCGGCCGGCTCGGCTGCAACGTACTGACCGCGCTGATCGACATGACCAACGAGGAGCTGGAGGAAAAGCTCGCCCTCTACTACAAGACCCTGGAGGAGTACGGGCACGACCCCGAGAGCACCACGGTCACGCTGATGCTGCACACCTTCATCGGCACCGACCTGGAAGAGGTACGGGAGACCGTCCGGCCGCCCTTCAGCGACTACCTGCGCTCCTTCTTCACCGTCATCGACTCGCAGAAGAAGAACCTCGCGCCCGGCGCCGGCGTCCGCGACATCTCCGCCGACGACCAGGACGAACTGATCAGGTTCGCCTTCGACAAGTACTTCGAGAAGGGCGCGCTGCTCGGCACCCCGGACTCCTGCGCGGCGGTGGTCGACCGCTTCCAGGGCATGGGCGTCAACGAGATCGCCTGCCTGATCGACTTCGGCGTCGACGAGGACCTCGTCGTACAGAGCCTGAGCCACCTCAACGAACTCCGGAGGCGTTACGCATGACCGCCGCCCCCACCCGGGCCGACCTCGTCGCCCGGCTCGCCGGCCTCACCCCCGGCCAGCGCGCCCGCCTGCGCGCCCGGATGCCCCAGGCGCTGGCGGAACACCGGCCGACCCCGGGGCAGCGCCGGCTGTGGCTGACCCAGCAGCGGCTGCCGGGCCGCCCGGTGGACGTGGTCTGCCAGGCCGTGCACCTCACCGGCGGCCCCGTCGACCTCGACCTGCTCGCCGACCGCGTACGCGGCTTCGCGGCCCGGCACGAGGCGCTGCGCACCACCTTCGAGGAGAGCGGCTCCGGCGTCCGGCCGGTGGTGCACGGCGAACTGGCGCCCCGGCTGGACCGGACCCGCTGCGCCGACGCCGACGAGGCACACCGGCTGGCCCGGGAGCTGGCCGCCGAGCCGTTCGACCTGGCGGCCGGACCGCTGCTGCGGGTCACCGTCGCCGAGGGGCCCGCGCCCGACGAGGCCTGGCTGCTGGTCGTGGTGCACAACCTGGTCTTCGACGCCTGGTCGTTCGAACTGCTGCTGGACGAACTGGCCCGCCCCGCCGGCACCGAGCCGGCCGTCGCACCCGCCTTCGGCGACTACGCCCAGGGCCTCCGGCAGTGGATCGGCAGCCCGGCGGGACAGGAGGCGGCCGCGTACTGGGCCGGTGAAGTGGCCGACGCGCCGCCGCCGCTGCCCACCGACCGGCCGCGCCCCGCCGACGGCACCTCGCGCCAGGGCGGCCGGGTGGACTTCACGGTGTCCCGCGCCGTCACCGAAGCGATCGCCGCGGCGGCGCAGCGCGAGGCGGGCACCGCGTACACCGGCTGGCTGGCCGTGGCCTGGGCCGCGCTGGCGGAGTTCGGCGGCCGGCCGGACGTCCTGCTCGGCACGTTCACCGCGGGCCGGGACCGCCCAGGCACCGCCGAGGTGGCCGGCTATCTGCTGAATGTGCTGCCGGTACGGCTGCGGGACGCGGGCGACGGCTCGCACGCCGCCCGTACGCGCGCGGTGCGCACGGCGACCCGGGCCGGCCTCCGGCACGCCGCGTATCCGGGCGAGCTGATCGCGGCGGAGGTGCGGCCTGCCCGGGTGCCGGGCGCCGACTCCCTCCTGGACGCCGTCTTCGTCTTCGACAACCTCGGGGAGGGCGGCCGGGAAATCCAGGGCGCCCGCGCGGCCACCGCCGACCTGGACAAGGGCACCGCCCGCTACGACCTGACACTGGCCGTCTATCCCGGCCCGGAGGGCACCGAGGGCTGGTTCGAGTACGACGCCGAGCTGTACGACGAGACCACCGTGCGCCGCCTCGCCGAGCGGTTCACGGCCCTGGCCACGGCGGCGGCCGACACGGACGGGGGGCAGGAGTGATCACCGCACGGCTGTGCGCCCCGGCCTACGAGCTGGGCGAGTACGCCGACCCCGTCGCCGAGCTGCCGGAGCTGCTGGCGGACCCCGAGGCCGCGGCCCGGCTGACCGCCCCGGCCGCGGGGTTCGACACCTACCGCTGGTCGGACGGGCAGGTGGTGGAGCTGATGGCCGCCGCCGCCCAGCGCACCCTGGGCGAGGCCGGGGTGCCCGGCGACGAGGTCGATCTCGTACTGCTGGCCACCGACTCGCTGCCGCGCGGCCGCTCGGCCCACCGCGACGTCGCCGAACTGCTCCAGGAGACCGGGCTGACCCGGGCCACCGCCAGCACGCTCGGCCTGATGGACTGCGCCACCGCCATGGCCGCCGTGGGCACCGCGGCCTCCCTGGTCCGGGACGGCAGCGCCCGCCATGTCCTGGTGCTCTCCGGCGATTTGGCCGACCACGCCACCGGCGGCGAACGCGTCGTCGCGGGCGGCGCGGCCATCGCCGGCGACGCCGCGGCCACCGCCCTGGTGTCGGCCACCGCGGCCGGACTGCCGGTGCTGGGCATGGCCCACCACACCGCCCCCGAGACCGCCCAAGGGGACTCGGCCAGAGGCCAGTTGGCGGCCCGGGTCGCGGCACACCGCGAACTGTTCGCCCGGCTCGCGGAGCGCCACCCCGTCCGGCCCGAGGAGGTGCGGGCCGTGCTGCCCAGCAACTTCGCGCGCAACGTGCTGGAGATCTACCTCTCCGACGTCGGCTACGGCGGCGCCAAGCTCGCCCTGGGCAACGTCGGCCGGATCGGGCACTGCCTGGGCAGCGACCCGCTGATCAACCTCGCGGACCGGCTCGCGGAGGACAAGGCCGCGGGGGAGGAACCGGCGGGTGCCGGGGACGACCGCCTGATCCTCCTCGGCGCGGGCATCTCCCACCTGGCGGCCGTGCTGCTGGGCGCGCGCCCGCTGCCGGCGGCGGCCCGGACCGGGGAGGGCGCCGGGTGAGCGCCGGAGCGCCGGCCTATGTGAACGGCTGCGCCGCGGAGTTGGGCCCGATACGCAAGAAGGTCGCCGAACTCCCCGAATACGCGGCGGCACCACCGGCCCCGGGCACCGGCTTCGCCGAATACCGCGAGGCGGAGGGCGGCATCCTCGAACTCCTCGGCCCGGCCCTGCGAGGCGCCCTGGACGCCTCCGGCACCGACCCGGCGGCGGTGGACACCGTACTGCTCGCCACCGAGTCGCTGCCCGCCGACGGCCCGGACCGGCACGCCGTCACGGGGCTGCTGAGCGGCCTCGGCCTGCGCCGCGCCTATCCGTTGATGCTGGGCCTGGCCGACTGTTCCACCGCCCTCGCCGCCCTCGACGTCGCGGCGTCCCTGGTGAGGTCGGGCGCGTCCCGTACGGTGCTGGTGGCCTGCGGGGACCTGGTCCGTACGGTGCTGCCGGACGGCCGGGTGGTGCTGGGCGGCACGGCGGTCGCCGCCGACGGTGCCGCGGCGGCCGTGGTCTCGGGGCGGCGGCACGGGTGGGAAATGCTCGCGGGAGCCCGCCGGATCGCCCACGAGGCCCTGGAGCCCGGCCCGCCGGCCCGTCGGATGCGGGCCCGACTCGCGATGTACCAGGAGGTGTTCGCCGACCTGTGGCAGGCCACGGGGCTGGCGCCGCGCGACCTGGGAACCGGCGCCGTGCTGCCCAGCAACCTCGCCCGGGACACCTTGCGGATGTTCCTGGGCGAGGCCGGCTTCGCCGACGGCCAGCTCTATCTGGACAACGTCCCGCGTATCGCGCACTGTCTGGGCAGCGACCCGCTGATCAATCTCGCCGACCGTACGGCGGCCGGGGGCGCCGGTCCGTCCCCCGTCGTACTGCTGGGCTCAAGCGCGGCGCACGTCGCCGCGGTGCTACTACGTCCCACGGAGGAATGAACACATGCCGACGGTAGAGGAGAGGACCGCTGGAATCTGGCGGGAGATCCTGGACCTGGACGCCGGGACACCCCTCGGTCCGGAGGACGACTTCTTCGCCCTGGGCGGTACGTCCCTCCAGGCCATGACCCTGGTGCAGCGGCTCGGCGAGGAGTTCGGCGTCCCCGTGGCGCTGAGCGCGCTGCTGGCGGACGCCTCGCTGCGGGCCGTCGGCGCCGCGGTGACGGCGGCCGCGGCCGGGCACGAGGAGACCGCCCGGCCGTGAAGATCCAGTCAGTGGCCGCCCTGCGGCGGCTCCCGCCGCGCACCCGGGCGGTGATGGGCGCCAACCTCGTCAGTTCGGTGGGCACCGGACTGGTGCAGCCGTTCCTGGTCCTCTATCTGACCCGGGTACGCGGACTGCCGGTGGGCACCGCCACCGCCGTCATCTCGGTGATCGCCGTGGCGTCGCTGCTCGGCGGCCCGCTGGCCGGACGGCTGGCCGACGGCCGCTCGCTGCGCGGTACGGCCGCCGCCGCGATGGCCCTCGCGGCCGTGGGCACGGCCTCCTTCGCCCTGGTCACCGGGGCGGGCGGCGCGGTGCTCGCCGGGCTGGCCTACGGACTGGCGTACGGCGCGATGGTCTCCGTATGGAACACCGCCATCGCCCGGAGCGTGTCCGGGGAGGCGCGTTCCGCGGCGTTCGGGCTGCAGTTCGTCGGGCTCAACGCGGGTGTCGGGCTCGGCGGCCTGCTCGGCGGGATCTTCGCCTCGACGGCCGACCCCGGCCGCTTCCAGCTGCTGTACGTCTGCGACGGCCTGTCGTTCCTGGCCGCCGGCGCCGTCCTCGTCCTCGCCGTGGGACGGCGGACCGGGGAACCGGCCACGGACGTGCCGCAGGTCCCCGACGGGCCCCGCGGCTATGCCGTCGTCCTCCGGGACCGCGCGCTGCTCAAGGTGCTGGCCTTCACCGTCGCGCTGATGGTGGTGGGGTACGGGCAGCTGGAGTCCAGCATTCCCGGGCTGGTCGCGGTGCGCGGCATGGACGCGCGGATCATGGCCTGGGGGTTCGTCGCCAACACCTGCTGCATCGTGCTGATCCAGCTCGCGGCGGTGACCCGGATCTCCCGGTCCCGGCCCGCCGTCCTGCTCGCCGGGACCGCCGGAACCTGGGCGGGCAGCTGGCTGCTGCTCCTGCTGGCCACCGTGAGCGACCGTACGGCGGTGCAGGCGCCGCTGGTCGTCGCCGCGCTGGCGGTGTTCGCCGTCGGGGAGGCGCTGCTGGCCGTGGCACTGCCCACCCTCGTCAACAACCTGGCCGACGATCATGTGCGCGGCCGGTACAACGGCGCCTACTCAGCGGCCATGTCGGCGGGTCTGGTCGTGGGCCCGCTGCTGGGCGGCTGGCTGCTCACCGGGGGGCGGCCCTGGCTGCTGGCCGTCGTCCTGGGCGCGGGCTGCGTGGTGTGCGCGGGCGCGTCGCTGCGGCTCGGGCGCGCGCACGGCACGCCGGGCGGCGTGCCCGCCGTCGCCCAGGTGGAGCTGGACGTCCGGCAGAACACTGATCCGTACATGGACGAGGACGGGCCGCGGCGGCTGGCATCCGGGGGTGGACGATGACGGTGGTGCACGAGATCTTCCGGCGGCGGGCGGCGGAGCGCCCGGAGGCCACCGCGCTCCTGCACCGGGAACGGGCCGTGAGCTACCGGACGCTGGACCGCGCCTCGGACGCCTACGCGGCGGAACTCGCCGCGGCGGGCGTACGCGCCGGGGACATCGTGCCGGTCCTGATGCCGCGCTCCCCGCGGTACGTGGCGACCATCCTGGCGATCCTGAAACTGGGCGCCGCCTACGCGGCCCTGGACCCCCGCTGGCCCGCTCCCCGGATCGCGGAACTGACGCGGCGGGCGGGCGCCCCGCTGACCGCCGCGGCCCCCGGACACGAGCCCGGGGATTCGAGCGCGGCCCCGGTATGGGTGCCCGGTACGGACATCGAGGAGGCCGCCGCCACCGGCAGCGCCCCGCCTCCGGCGACCGTACGGGAGACGGACATCTGCTGTGTCTTCTTCACCTCCGGCAGCACCGGGCGCCCCAAGGGCGTGCTCTCCCCGCACGCCGGAACGGTACGGCTGTTCACCCCGGCCGACCCGGCGGCCCGCTTCGCCGACCTCGGCCCGGACACGGTCTGGCCGCAGGCCGCCCCGCTGCCCTGGGACGCCGCCTCCCTGGAGCTGTGGGGCGCGCTGCTGAACGGGGGCACCGCCGTGCTGGTGGACGAGCCCTACCTGACCGCGGACGGGCTGCGCGACCTCGTACGCCGGGCGGGCGTGAACACGCTGTGGCTCACCGCGTCGCTGTTCAACCTGCTCGTGGAGGAGGACCCGGACTGCTTCCACGGGCTGCGTCAGCTCATGACCGGCGGCGAGCGGCTCTCGCCCGCGCACGTCCGCCGCTTCGTACGGGCACACCCCCGCATCACCCTCGTGAACGGCTACGGCCCCGTCGAGACCACGGTCTTCACCACCACCCACCGGATCACGGCCGCCGACGTCGCCGACGACGCGTCCCCCGGCGCGCGCGGCACGCAGATCCCGGTGGGCCGCCCGGTCGGCCGTACCGACGTGTTCGTCCTGGACGCGGACCTCCGGCCGGTCCCGCCGGGCACCACCGGCGAGATCTGCGTCGCCGGCGCCGGACTCGCCCGCGGCTACCTCGCGGACCCGGAACAGACCGCGCGCGCCTTCGTCGCGATCCCCCAGGACGACGGCTCCGTACGCCGCGTCTACCGCACCGGCGACCTGGGTTTCCGCTCCGCCGACGGCACCCTGCACTACGCGGGCCGCGGCGACCGCCAGGTCAAGGTGCACGGGCACCGCATCGAGCCGGGCGAGGTGGAGGCCGCGGTGGCCCGGGTGCCCGGGGTGCTCCGGTGTGCCGTCGTCCCGCTGACGGCGGACGGGAACTGCGTGGGGCTGGCCGCCGCGTACACGGTGCGGGACGGCGAGGAGCCGGTGCGCGAGGAAACGGTCCGCCGCGCGCTCGCCGGGCGGCTGCCGGAGTACCTGGTGCCGCGGGCGCTGGCCGCCGTGGACTCCTTCCCGCTCACCGACAACGGGAAGCTGGACACCGCCGCGCTGCTGGACCTCGTTACCGCGCGCACGGGCGCGGCCCGGCCCGGGGACGACGCCCGCCCGCATCCGGTTCCCGGGCCCGGGGACGGCCCGGTGGAGGGGCACGTGACCGTCGCCTTCGCCGAGATCCTGCGTACGGCCCCGGGCGATGTCCCCGACGACGCCTCGTTCTTCGAACTGGGCGGCACCTCGCTGGACGGCGCCCGGCTGTGCGTCCGCATCGGCGTGCGTACCGGCGTCCCCGTACCGGCCTCCGTACTGATCGCGGGACCGACCGTACGCGACGTGACGCGCTGGATCGAGAAACAGCGGGCGCAAGCGCCTTCGGGCGGGGAGCCCGGGAGCCTCGCGCACGAGGGACCGCTGACCCTGCTCCCCGTCCAGAACGGCTTCCTGTTCGAGCATCAGCTCGACCCGGCCGGGACCTCCGCGCACTGCGTCCTGCTGTGGCGGGTGACCGGCGACTTCGACCCGGACGCGTTCCGGGCCGCCGCGCAGGACGTACACCTGCGGCATCAGTCGCTGCACGCCCGGTACGTCTTCGACCGCCGGCCGGTGGCGCTCCTGGACGGGCCGGCCGCACCGGTGGACGTACGGGTCCTGGACCCGGCCGCGGACGAGACGGCCGCGCTCACGACCGTACACACCGTGCTCCTCCAGCCGCTGGACATCGGGGCCGGCGGCAACTGGCGGTGCGTCGTCGCACCGTGGGGGAGCGGTACCTCCTGGCTGCTGGGGATCGTGGTGCACCACATCGCCTTCGACGGCGGCTCCGAACGGCCGCTGGCCGAGGACCTGTCGGCGGCCTACGCGGCCCGTCTGCGCGGCGAGGCGCCCCGGACTGTCCGTCCCGCCCCGCTGGCGGCCGTACTGGCGGGCCACCGCGCGCAGGTGAACGAGGCCGCGGGCGAGGAGCAGCGCGCGTACTGGCGCACCGGACTGACCGGCGTGCCACCGCTGGCCCTGCCGCCCCCCGGGAGGCTCCCTGAAAGCGAGCCCTCCACTTTCACCCTCTCCGCCACCGAGTACGCGGCCCTGGAAGAGCGGGCCCGGCACCACGGCAGCACCCGCTTCGCGGTGCTGCTGGCCGCCTACGCCGAAGCCCTCGGCGCCGTGACCGGACAGCGCGACCTGGCGGTGGGCGCGCCCGTCGCCAAGCGCTACCACCCGGACACCGCGGACGCCGTCGGCTGCCTGATCGATGTGGTCTGCTTCCGGATGCGCCCGGCGGGGGACGGCACGGCGGACGCGCTGCCCCGGCTCCTGGAGGGCATCCACGCCGGGCTGGCCGCGCAGGACGTGCCGTTCGAGGAGGTGGTGCGGCTGGCCGCCGACCCGGCACGGGACCGGTCCCGGCATCCGCTCTTCCAGACGATGTTCGCGCTCCAGGAGGGCCCGCCGCGGCGCCTGGACCTGACGGGCTGCGTGACCGGGACCGTACGGGAGCCGCGCCCGCGGGCGGTGCACGAACTGGAGGTGGAGGTGTGGCCGGACGGCGCGGGCGGCGCGGAGGTGGTCTTCGGGCACCGGCCGCACCAGGTGCCCGCCGCGTTCGTGGCACAGGTGGCCACCGCGTACCACCGCCTCCTGCGACAGCCGGACCGGCCGTGAACGAGCGGACCGACGCGGTGAACGGCGGCGTGGACGGCCCGGCCCGCCACCGGACCCGCATCCACGAACTGGACCGGGACATCGCCCGGCTCATCCGCCTGCGCACCGCCGAGGACCGCCGCCTCCAGGACGCGCGCCGCGCCGTGGGACATCCCCGTACCGACCTGGCCTGGGAGAACGCCGTACTGCGCGGCTACCAGGAGGCGCTGGGCCCGGCCGGCGCGCAACTGGCCCTGACCCTGCTGGGGCTGGGCCGCGGCACGCCCCCGGGGCCGGCAGGGGAACCGGAAGAACGGACGAAGGAGCACACCAGCACATGACAGCGCCCGAACGCGGCTACGCGGACTACCAGTACCAGATCTACGTGCGCGGACTCCAGGACGAGATCCCGCCGTTCACCACCGACTGCTCGGCTCTGGAGGACGTGGCCCGCGACCGCCTCGGCCCCAAGCCGTACTGGTACATCGCCGGCGCGGCCGGCACCGGCGCCACCGCCCGTGCCAACCGGGCCGCCTTCGACCGGCACCGCATCGTCCCGCGGATGCTGCGCGACGCCACCGCCCGCGACCAGCGCACCACCGTACTGGGCAGCGAACTGGCCGCCCCCGTCGTGCTCGCCCCGATCGGTGTGCAGTCCCTGGTCCATCCGGAAGGCGAGCTGGCCACCGCCCGCGCCGCCGCGGCGGCCGGTCTGCCGATGGTGCTGAGCACCGCCGCCTCGCACACGATCGAGGAGGTCGCCGAGGCCAACGGGCCCGACGGGCAGCGCTGGTTCCAGCTGTACTGGCCGCACGACGACGAGGTGACCGCCAGCATCCTCAAGCGGGCCCGCACGTCCGGCTACACCACCCTGGTCGTCACCCTCGACACCTGGCAGCTCGCCTGGCGCCCGCACGACCTCGACCAGGCCCATCTGCCGTTCCTGCGCGGTGGCGGCGTGGCGATCCCGCTGTCCGACCCGGTCTTTTGCTCCCGGCTGGAGCGGCCGGTGGAGGAGGACCCGCAGGGCGCGGCCATGCAGTGGCTGCCGATCTTCAGCGGCAAGGCCCACACCTGGGACGAGCTGGGCTTCCTGCGGGAGCACTGGGACGGCCCGATCGTGCTGAAGGGCATCGTGCACCCCGAGGACGCGCGCCGGGCGGTGCGGGCCGGGATGGACGGCATCGTGGTGTCCAACCACGGCGGCCGCCAGGTGGACGGGGCGGTGGCCGCCCTGGACGCGCTGATCGACGTGGTGGCGGAGGTCGGCACCGAAACGGAGGTGCTCTTCGACTCCGGTATCCGGGGCGGCGCCGATGTGTTCAAGGCGCTGGCCCTGGGCGCGCGGGCGGTGCTGCTGGGACGTCCGTACGTCTACGGACTCGCCCTCGGCGGCGCCGCGGGAGTGGAGCACGTCGTACGCGGCCTGCTCGCGGACTTCGATCTGACGATGGGCCTGTCCGGCTGTACGACCATCGCGGACATCGGCCCGGACACCCTGCACGCGGGCGGCGGAGGGGAGGTGCGGCGATGAACCGGCGCGCACGGAAGGCCGGCTGGACCGCGGTGGCGCTCACCGGAGCCTGTGCGCTGGCGCTCACGCCGATGGCCCTGGCCGGAACCGGGAACCGGGCGGAGGCGGCGGACAGCGGCGCGGCCGGCGCCCGCACGGCTGCCGCGGCCGCCTCCGACGACGGCGCCTGGCCGCCCAGCACCGGCAAGGGCCCCTGCGAGGTCGGCAGGACCAACGACGTCGGCGCCCGGATGCGGGACGGCACCGTCTTACGCGCCGACGTCTACCGGCCGCGCACCGGCAAGAAGGTCCCGGTCATCCTGATGCGTACCCAGTACGGCAAGACGGCGGCCGAGGTCCAGCCCTCCAGCTACCAGAGTCCGCAGTGGTTCGCCTCGCACTGCTACCTCGTCGTGGTGCAGGACGTCCGCGGCCAGTACGCCTCGGACGGCGATTTCTACGAGTTCGCCAACGAGGGCAAGGACGGCTACGACAGCGTGGAGTGGGCGGCCCGGCTGCCCGGCTCCAACGGCAAGGTGGGGATGTACGGCTCCTCCTACGTGGGCGCCACCCAGTGGCTCGCCGCCCAGGAGCGCCCGCCGCATCTCAAGACGATCGTCCCCGACAAGACCTCCGACGACTACTACGACGGCTGGACCTACGAAGGCGGCGCGTTCCGGCTGAACTTCGTCACCCCCTGGGCCATGCGCAAGATCGTCCCGTCCGCCGCGGCCAACCGCGGCGACTGGGACACCTACCACCAGGTCAACCGGGACTACCAGGACATCCAGCAGTGGCTGGGCAGCGCCCCGTACAACCGCTTCAAGCCCCTGCACCCCGGCGACCCCAAGGTGGCCCCGTACTTCTTCGACTGGATCAAGCACCGTACGTACGACGACTACTGGCGCCGGTGGGCCCCGAAGGAGAACCACGAGAAGGTCGACATCCCGGTCCTCGACTACGCCGGCTGGTACGACGCCTTCCTGGACGGATCGATCCGCAACTACCAGGGCATGGTCCGGCACGGCGGCTCGCCCCGGACCCGCGCGAACCAGCGCCTGGTCGTCGGCCCCTGGGACCACACCGGCTGGGGCCGCCCCACCAGCAACCCGGCCCCCCTCCTCAAGCAGATCGGCCCGGCCGGCAACAGCCCCGTGAACGAGATGATGCTCGCCTGGTGGGACCACCACCTCAAGGGCAAGGACAACGGCGTCCGGAAGAACGGCGTGGACTACTTCGTCATGGGCGCGAACAAGTGGCGTACCGCGCCCTCCTGGCCGCTCCCGCAGACCCGCTGGAGCGACTACTACCTCTCCAGCACCGGCCACGCGGCCGGCAACACCCAGGACGGCACGCTCTCCACGGCACCGCCAGCCGGGGACACCCCGGACGACCACTACACCTACGACCCGCGCAACCCGGTCCCCAGCGTCGGCGGACACTCCTGCTGCACGGCGGCCATCAGCACCCAGGGCCCCTACGACCAGCAGCAGATCGAGCAGCGCCCCGACGTCGCCGTCTACACCGGCGCACCCCTGTCCAAGGACACCGAGGTCACCGGCCCCGTCACGGTCAAGCTGTACGCCAGGTCCTCCGCGCCGGACACCGACTGGACCGCCAAGCTCGTCGACGTCCACCCCGACGGCACCGCGGTGAACCTGAACAGCGGCATCCTCCGCGCCAGTTACCGCGAGTCGAAGAGCGACCCGAAGCCGATCGTCCCCGGCAAGGTGTACGCCTACACCATCAAGGTGTGGCCGACCAGCAACCTGTTCAAGAAGGGCCACCGCATCCGCCTCGACATATCCTCCAGCGACTACCCGCAATACGACCCGAATCCGAACACCGGCAGCTGGCTGGGCGAGTCCACGGAGCGGCGCACCGCACGGCAGACTGTGCTGCACGACGCGGCGCACCCCTCGAAGGTGACGCTGCCGGTGATCCCCGACGGCGGCCGGGACAAGGGCAGCGCCACGCCGCCGCAGAAGTAACGTCACCCCACACCGACATCGACCGAGAGGCAGGACATGCACGACGTACGCCGGGCCCGTACGACCGACCACACCACGCTCGTGGAGTGCGTACAGCGGTGGTGGGGCGACTCGCGCACCCCCGAACAGTCACGGGAGCTCTCGCTGCTGCTGCCCCGGCTGTTCCTGCAGCACTTCGCGGACACCAGTCTGGTGCTGGAGGACGAGACCGGAGTCCGGGCGTTCCTGGTGGGCTTCCACTCCGCCGACCACGCCCACGAGGCGTACATCCACTTCGTCGGCGTGGACCCCGCGCTGCGCAAGAAGGGAGTGGCCCGCCGCCTGTACACCGCCTTCTTCGAACACGCCGCGGCGGCGGGCCGTACCGAGGTACGCGCCGTCACCTCGCCGCAGAACACCGGGTCCATCGCCTTCCACCAGGCCATGGGCTTCGAACTGGAGGCGGGCGACCGGGAGGTGGACGGCCTGCCGGTGCACAGCGACTACGACGGTCCGGACCAGGACCGGGTGGCCTTCCGCCGGAAGCTCGGCGCGCCGCAGGCGCGCACCCTGGAGCCCTTCACGACACGCGCGGCGGTGCCGCGGGACTTCGACACCGTCGTCGGGGTGGTCGACGACTGGTGGGGCCGCGCCGCCTCCCGCGACCTGACCCGGGTCTTCGTGAACCACTTCCACGACACCAGCCTGATCGCCGAACGCGACGGCGAACTGGCGGGCTTCGTGATCGGCTTCCTGTCCCCGTCCCACCCGGACGAGGCCTACATCCACTTCACCGGGGTCGCCCCCGCCTGGCGGCGCAGCGGCCTGGGCAGCTTCCTCTACGAGCGGTTCTTCGACATGGCACGCGCGAACGGCCGCACCGTCGTCAAGGCGATCACCTCACCGCAGAACGACCGTTCCATCGCCTTCCACAGCGCCCTCGGCTTCACCCCCTCCGACCCGATCGCCGACTACGACGGTCCCGCGCTGGACCGGGTCACCTTCCGCCGCGAACTGTGACCCGCCCCCGGCGCGGGCCGGGCGCCCGGTCGCGGGCGACCGCGTGACACCGTCACGCGACCAGGCGCAGCCAGGCCTCCGCGAGCGCGGCGTGACCGGCCGGCGTCGGGTGTACGCCGTCCTCGGCCCAGTACTCCGGCCCGGTCGTCGCGGCGAGTCCGGCGAACATGGCGTCGGCGGTGAGCAGCTGGGCACCGTACGCGTCGGCGAGGCGCCGCACGGCCTGGATCTTCGGGTCCAGGTCGGCGCGCCACTCCTTGCGCTCCTTCTCCCCGATGGGCAGCAGCGCGCTACCGGCCTCGACGTCGCCGCGGACCGGCAGGAGGAACGGCTCGATGAGGATCAGCCCGGTGCCCGCCTCGGCGAGGGGCGCGAGCAGCCGGTCGTAACCCGCCGCGAACTCCTCCACGGAGATCACGTATCCCTCCGGGTCCAGCGTGTGCCAGCCCATGTCGTTGACCCCGACGAGGACCGACACCACGTCCGGGCGCGCGTCGAGCACGTCCGTCTGCCAGCGGGGTTCGAGGTCCATGACCTTGTGGCCCCCGATCGCCGAGTTCAGCCAGGTCACGGGCCGGTCCGGGTGCCGCAGGCCCCACTCGCCCGCGATGAGGAGCGGGTAGCCGGACCCGAGGCCGTGCTCGGTCTGAAGGCGTTGGCTGTCGGTGATCGAGTCGCCGGTGAACATCACGGTGGCTCCAGGGCGCAGGGTGATCGTCATGGGTGCTCCTTGAAATGTGGAGGGGGAGGACAGAAGGGGAAGGCCTGTCGGGCAACGGCGTGGCGGCTCAGCTCGCCGCCTTGCCGAACCACCGGTCGGCGGCCCGCTCGAAGGACGTACGGTCGAAGTCGCGGTCGCCCGCCCAGGCGACAATGCCGTCCGGCCGGATGAGCACGGCACCGAGCCCGAGGCCGTCGTCCGCCGACCCGGCCGCGTACCGCAGTCGGTTCCGCCGGACCGCCGCCGCGTCGCGCAGGCGGCGCTCGGTGCCGAAATCGAGCGCGACACCCCGTCCGTCCCGCAACAGCTCGCCGAGGCGGGTGCCGTCTTCGAGACGCAGATCCGGGGCGTTGCGGCCGACCAGCGGCCGATCGCTGCCGAGGTCGTAGCGGATCGAGGTCCCCGACGTCTTCTCGAAGACGTGGGTCGTTGCGTCCCGGGTCCCGAGCAGGTCGCGCATTACCTCCCGGAGCGCCTGGCCATGGGGGCCCGGCCGCATCACCGCCGCCTGGGCGCGCGTCCAGTCCAGCACCCAGGCGCCGAGCGGATGCCGCTCGCCGGTGTAGGTGCCGAGCAGACCGTCCGGCGCGTGCCCGAGCACGGTCGCCGCCAGCTTCCACCCCAGGTTCATGGCGTCGCCGATGCCGAGGTTGAGCCCCTGCCCGCCGAGCGGGGAGTGGATGTGTGCGGCGTCGCCCGCGAGCAGGACGCGGCCGAGCCGGTACGTCGTCGCCTGCATCGCCCGATCGGTGAAGCTCGACGCGAGCCGGACGCCGCCGAGCGTCACGCCGGTGCCGGACACCCGGCGCAGCACCGCCTGGAGGTGGTCGCGAGTCGGCTGCCGCGAACGGTCGAACGCACCGCCGTCGAAGTCCATCATGCCGATGTGCCCCTCGGTGGGCATCCGGATGTACATGCCCGTCGGCGTCAGGTTGATCCCGGGACGCAGCACATCGGGATGGTCGACCGTGGCGAGCATGACGTAGCCGGTGAACAGCGGCTCGGTGCCGTCGAACGCGAAGCCCGCGAGCCCGCGCACCGTGCTGCGTCCGCCGTCGCAGCCGACGAGCCAGCGCGCCGCGTACGCCTGCTCACCCGCGTGCACGGTCACGCTCTCGTCGTCCTGTGCGACGGCCGAGACCGTGACGCCCCGCCTGATCTCCACGCCGAGCTCGCGAGCCCGCTCGGACAGCACCCCCTCGACCGCTTCGAGGCTTGTCAGCAGGCCGTCCGTCACCGGGCCGGGAAGCCGGAACGGCAGCGCGTCCAGGTCGACCTTGTCCGGATCGAGCACCATGCCGGCGAAGTGGCCCACGCCACGGGGACGCGACGGTTTCTCCGCCCCGGGGCCCGGACCGGAACCGTCGTCGACGCCCGACGCCGTCAGCAGCGGGTGCAGCATCCCCCGGCGGTAGAACGCCTCGACCGACCCGGCGGACAGGCCCCGCATCCCCAACGGGTCCGCCCGCCACGGGGAGCCGGGTTCCGGCTCCCGCTCCAGCACCAGGACGGAGCAGCCCGCGAGGCCGAGTTCGCAGGCGAGGAACAGACCGACCGGCCCGGCGCCCACGATCACTACGTCATGCATGAAGAAAACCCCTTCCCAAGGACCGGGGCCGGTTTCCCGCGGCCCCGACACGCAAAGGCTGCCGAGGGCCGCTCACATGGGGCTCACACGGCGCTGACACGAGGGCACACGGGCCACCGCCCTGATGTGAGCACCCGGTTGGCCGCGTGCGAGGATCGCGCCATGGACGGGGGTGTGCGGCTTCGGGTCACGCTGCTCGGCGCCTTTCAGGTGTCCCGCGGTGACACCGTCCTGCCCGTGCCGGGCGCCCGGTTGCGGGCCCTGGCCGTACGGCTGGCCCTCGCCGCCGGGCACGCGGTCGAGCAGAGCGGCCTCATCGACGCGATCTGGGCCGAGGACCCGCCGGCCGGCCCCGCCCACGCCCTCCAGGCCCTCGTCTCGCGGCTGCGCCGTACCCTCGGCCCGGCCGGCGACATCGCGCAGCTCGCGGGCGGCTACCGGCTGGCCGTGGACGCGGCCGACGTGGACGCGCTGCGCTTCGAACAGCTCGCCGCCCTAGGCCGCGACCGCCTGAGCGCCGGTGATCCGCGCACCGCGGCGGCCGTACTCGGCGAGGCCGTGGCGCTGTGGGGCGACCGCCCCGGCGCCGAACCCGCGGTCGTCGCCGCGGTGGCGCCCGCCGTCGCGACCCGGCTGGCCCACGCCTCGATCGAGGCCGTCGCCGACCTGGCCGACGCCGAGCTGGCGCTCGGCCGTGCCGCCGCGGCCGCCGCCCGCCTGACCGCGCTGCTCTCCGAGCACCCCGTCCACGAACGCGCCGCCGCGCTGCTCATGGACGCGCTCGCCGCCCAAGGACGCCAGGCCGAGGCCCTCGCCCTGTACGAGCGGGTCCGCGAAAGCCTGGCCGATTCCCTCGGCACCGACCCGGGCGCCGCGCTCGGCGAACGCCACCTGCGCCTGCTGCGCGCCGAGCGGCCCGCCCCCGGCACCGCGCCGGTCCGGCACGGCAACCTGCCCGCGCCGCTGACCAGTTTCATCGGACGCGACGACGACCTCGCCCGGATCGGCACCCTGCTCGCCGCCGGGCGCCTGGTGACGGTGCTCGGTCCCGGCGGCGCCGGCAAGACGCGCCTGGCGGTCGAGGCCGCCCGCCGCCACCGGCACGAGTACCGCGACGGCGTCTGGATGATCGACCTCGCCTCGGTCACCGAACCCGCCAAGGTCGGCGCGGCGCTGCTGGCCGCGACCGGCCTGCGCGGCTCGGCGCTGTTCGAGACCTCGGCCGGGCTGCGCGGCGACCCGGTCGGCGAAACGGACCTGCTGGCCGACCGGCTGGACGGCCGGGAGACCTTGCTCGTGGTGGACAACTGCGAGCACCTGATCGACGCGGTGGCACACCTGGTCGCGGCGTTGCTGGCCCGCTGCGCCGCGCTGCGGGTGCTGGCCACGAGCCGGGAGCCGCTGGCGGTCGACGGCGAGGTGCTGGTTCCGCTCGGCCCGCTGCCCCTGCCCGAGCCGTACGACGAGGTCGCGCGGGCCCGCCGTAGGGCGTCGGTGCGCCTGTTCACCGAGCGGGCGGCGGCCGTGCGGCCCGGGTTCGACGTCGACGAGCACAACCTCGGCGAGGTACTGCGCGTCGTCCGCGGCCTGGACGGTCTGCCGCTCGCACTCGAACTGGCCGCCGCCCGCCTGCGCACGCTCTCGCTGACCGGCCTGGCCGCCGGACTGTCCGACCGGTTCCGCCTGCTCACCACCGGCAGCCGGACCGCCTTCCCCCGGCACCGCACGCTGCGCTCGGTCATCGCGTGGAGCTGGGACCTGCTCGGCGCCGACGCCCGTGTGGTCGCGGAGCGCGTCTCGGTCCTGCCCGGGGGCGTCACACCGGCCTCGGCCACCGCGGTCCGTGCGGGCACCGCGGTGCCGGCCGCCGAGGTCCCGGAGCTGCTCGCGGACCTGGTCGACCGGTCCTTGCTGCAGCTCGCGCCGGACACCGGCCGGTACCGGATGCTGGAGACCCTGCGCGAATACGGCCTGGAGCGCCTGGCAGAACAGGGCACCCTGACCAGCGCGCGGGACCTGGCCGCCCGCTACTTCGCCGAGCTGGTCGCCCGCCACGACCCCCTGCTCCGCGGCCCCGGGCAGCTCGACGCGCTCCGCGTGCTGCACGCCGAGTACGACAACGCCCTCGCCGCCCTGCGCCACCTGTGCGACACCGACGACGCCGCCGGAGCGATCGCGCTGGCGGTGAACCTGAGCTGGTACTGGCAGATGCTCGGCCGGCACCCCGACGCGGCCTACTGGCTCGGTGAGGCGCTCGCGCTGCCGGCCGGGCGGCCGGGCAGGGAACGCGACATCGCCGAGGGGCTGCTGCTCCTCAACACCGTCGCCACCCGCGGTGTGTCGGCCGGCCCCTGGATCAGGGAACGGCGTGGGGAACTGCGGGCCCTCGCCGACCGGCTGCTGAGCCATCCGGAGCTGCCGGGCCTGCGCGGCGTGCTGACCGCCGTCGGCCTGGCCTCCCTGGCCCGGACCGAGGTGCCGCCGACGGTCCTCCAGCGGCTGGTCGACGGGCCCGACGAGTGGCTGGCCGGGATGGCCCACATGTTCCGGGCCCAGTTCGCCGAGAACGACGGCCACTTCGACGAGGTCCGCAGCGACGTGCGCGCCGCGCTGGAGTGCTTCCTCCGGTCGGGCGACCGCTGGGGCCTGGCCAAGGCGCTGCCCCTGCACGCCCTGGTGCGGCAGTACGACGGCGATCTCGACGGCGCACTGGCCGATCTCACCGAGGCCAAGCGGCTGGCCGGCGAGTTCGGTTCGCTCAGCCTCAGCGACGAGATCTTCGTCGACCTGCGCCTGATCGATCTGCACGTACGGCTCGACGACACCGCGCGGGCGGCCGAGATGATCGGCCTGGCCCGGGAGCGCGCGCTGCGCTCGGCGTCGCCCGAGACGGCGATTCTGCTCGACGCGCGGGAAGCCGCCCTGCGGCTGCGAACCGGCGAACCGGCGCGGGCGCGCGAGCTGGTCGAGGCGGTCGAGGCCGGACTGTCCGAGCACGCCCTGTTCGCCGGCGACCAGGGGCAGGCACTGGTCGGCGCGGTGCGGGGCGCGCTCTGTCTCGAATTCGGCGACGGGCCGGGCGCCGAAGCGGCGCTGGGCCCGGCGTACGCGGCGGCGGGCGACAGCGGGGACATGCCGATCGTGGCGACGGTGGCGGTGGCCGTGGCCGGCCTTGCCGCGCTGTACGGGCGGCACCGCGAAGCCGCCGTCGTGCTCGGCGCGGCGGCCCGGCTGCGCGGCGCCCACGACCCCACCGATCCTCAGGTCCGCACGCTGAGCGGCCGCGCCCGGGCCGCGCTCGGCGACGAGCGCTTCGCCGAGGCGTACGGGACCGGCTGGCAACTGGACACGACAGCGGCCCTGACCCGGGCCGACCCGGCACGGCTGCGCCGCGCGGAGCCGTCCGCCCCGCCTTCCGAACCGGGCGGCGCACCGGCACGGCAGGCCTGAGCCCGCAGCGGCGAACGCCTGGTGCGCGTCGGGTGCGGCGCCCGGCTCGTCGGCTCAGTCTCCGAGACGGTAGAAGTGGATCGGAGAGTTCGGCCGGAAGCCGATACGCGGGTACACGGGGGCTCCGGCGGCGGTCGCGTGCAAAGTGGCGCGGGTCAGTCCGGTGGCCCGGCCGCCCTCGTACAGCGCCTTGCGGGTGACTGCCTCGCCGTAGCCCTTCCGCTGCCACTGCGGGTCGGTGGCGACGAACGCGACGAAGAGGCGGCCCTCCGCTTCGATCGTGGCGGCACACGCCACCGGTGCGTCGCCTCGCCATCCGAGGTAGGCGAACACCTCGTTCTTCCAGAGCGCGGACCCGGCGAGGGCTTCACGTACTTCTTCCAAAGGGAAGCCGTAGGCGTACGACTGGAGATCGGCGAAGGCCCGCAACTGCTCCTCGGTGCGCACGCGCGTGAACGTCAGGTCGGGATGGACCGGTTCGGGGACGGGGAGCAGGTCCCCGGCCATGCCCGTACCGGGGAAGGCGTACCGGAAGCCGGCCTGCTCGGCCGCGCCCTGCAACGTGGCGCGGGCGTCGTCGTCGAGAAGGCCCTCGAAGAGCCACAGGAAGCCCGGGTGCTTCTTCGCGCGCATGATGTCCGCCGCCTGGTCGAGACGGTGCCGTACGGTCTCCTTTCCCGCGCCCGCCTCGGTCAAGGTGACGCAGTTCCAGAACGGGAACGGGCAGTCGGCCCAGCGAACGGCGATACCCGGCAGGTCGCGCACGTCCGCGTCCGCGTCGTGGTCGAGCACCATGGCACGCCAGACCACGGCCAACTGCCGCACCGATTCGGCGGACTCCGCGAGAACAGGCACCGTACCCCCATGATTCGTCGAGTGTGTGAAAAGCCCTGAGCAGATGGTGGACGACTCCGGCACAGCCGGGACAGCGGTGTGTGCGTTTGTGTCACGTGTGCCGGAGGAATCCGGTGTCGTCAGACGATGCGGCCTTCGAACTCGGCCTCCTGCGCCGACGAGGAGGTGGGCCGGGGGACGCGGTAGGAGCGGCGTCCGACACGCCACCACAGCGCGGCCAGGACGAGGGCCACCAGCACGGCGACAGGGGTGTAGTTGAAGCTCGTGGCGGTGACCGGACTGGTCTGCGGCAGCAGGAACAGCACCGTCACCCCGGCGGCCCACACCACCGCCACCCAGCCGATCGGCCGGCTCCAGCGGCCCAGATGCCAGGGGCCCGGGGTGAACCGGTCGCGGTGGCGCAGCCGTAGCAGCACCGGGATGGCGTAGGCCGGGGTGAAGCCCACGACGGAGATCGCGGTCACCGCCGAGAACGCCGTCGCGGAATACAGGGACGGCAGCGCGAGCACGAACGCGACACCGACCGCCAGCCAGACGGCATTGGCCGGAATGGCGGTGCGGCGGCTGACCTGCTGCCAGCGCGACGAGCCCGGCAGGGCGCCGTCCCGGGCGAAGGCGTAGATCATGCGGCTGGCGGAGGCGGTCACGGTGTAGCCGCACAGGAACTGCGCCACGATGATCACCAGGAGCAGGGACTTGGCCGTGGCCACGCCGAGCGCGTCCAGGAGGATCTGGGCCACCGGCACGCCGGTCGGACCGGACAGGGTCGCGGCGTAGTCCTGGACGGCGAACAGCAGCGCGAGCAGCAGGACGCCGCCGGCGACCCAGGACACCGCCACCGAGCGGATGATGCCGCGCGCGGCGGCGACGGACGCCCGGCTGGTCTCCTCGCTCAGGTGCGCCGAGGTGTCGTAACCGGCCAGGGCGAAGACCGGCAGCAGCATGCCCAGCAGGACCACGTATACCGGGGCGTTCCAGCCGGTGTTGTCGGTGAACTCGGAGAACACGAAGCCGGCCGGCTGGTGGTGGGCGGGTACGAGCGTCAGGGCGCCGATGATGACGAGGGCCCCCGTCAGGTGCCACCAGGCGCTCAGGGACGTCAGGAAGTTCATCAGCCGGGTGCCGAAGAGGTTCAGGACCGCGTGCAGCGCGAGGACGACCGCGTAGAGGGTCAGCAGGGAACCCGGCGTCGGCGTGTAGCCGAACTGCAGGTGCAGCCACGCGCCGGTGAACGTCGCGATGCCGTAGTCCTGGGCGGCGATCCCGCCGAGCAGGCCCATCAGGTTGAGCCAGCCGGTGTACCAGCTCCACCGCTCACCGCCGAGCTGGCGGGCCATGTAGTACAGGCCGCCGCTGGTCGGGTAGCGGGAGGTGATCTCCGCCAGGGCCGCCGCCAGGCACAGCACCAGCGGCCCGACGACCAGCCATCCCCACATGATCACCGCGGGGCCTCCGGAGTTCAGGCCGTAGCCGAACAGCAGCAAGGTCCCGGACATGATCGAGATGACCGATACGGAGGCGGCGAAATTGCCGAAGGCTCCCATGCGCCGGTGCAGTTGCTGTGTGTAGCCCAGTGACTGGAGGATGCGCGCGTCCTCGTTGTTGTCGTTCAGTGGCCCCGGCAGCCGGTGCCGTGCTCTTACCGAAGTACGCATCGGATCTCCACACAGGAAAGCTGGAAGAAGGAGGGGGAAGGGGAAGGGCGGCGGGCGCTGACGGGCTTCCGGCGGGCCGCGGGGGAGCCCGTCCGCGAGGCCGGCCGGCGCTCACGTGTATCCCCCCGCGCGCGGCGGGTGGCTTCTCAGGCAGGCGTCGCGGGCCTCCTCGAAAGCCTCCCGCCACTGGTTCGGATGCGGCGCGTGGTACTGCCACGGGTCCCGCGTGACGAAGTCGTCGATCGCCTCGAACACTTCGGCCGCCCAGTGCGGGAACCCGCCTCTCAGCAGGGCGTACGCCAGGTAGTTCAGGTCCAGTTGGGAACTGCCCGCCGGATCGCACCGCTTGAACCAGCCGGTGTACGCCTTCGCGACGGCCTGCGTGATGTCCTCCCTGGTCCACAGCAGGTTCAGGACGGCTTCGCCCCGGTCCCGCCGCTCCCGGTGCTCCTGGACGCGGGCGTAGACCGGCAGCATCAGCAGTGGCGAGTCGGCCGGCGCGAACGAGACCGTCCAGCGGGCGAAGTCCATCGCGACCGCGCGTCGGCCCGCCGGCCCGGGGCGGGCCTGGAGCGCCTGGGACATGCGGTGCCAGGCCTCGCGGTTGAACGGATCGCGCCGGTGCGCCTCGCCCAGCAGGCCCCACGGACCCGGCGGCAGCAGGTGCTCCGGCCGCGGCGGAGCCACCCGGTGCTCCGGACAGCGCTCTGCCGTGTCCGCTTCGGCCAGGGCCAGGCGGCAGATGTAGAGCACCGGGTCACCGGAGTTCCCCTCGCCCGCCCTGAGGCACGCCTGACGGGCCCCGTCGGCCAGTTTCTCCAGGTCCCGTGCCTGCCCGGAGTCGTGCGCCGAACGTCTGCGGTGGGCCCGCAGGACCCGTTCGGTCGCGACTCTGGCGTACATCACTCGCGCGTCGCGGCTCTCCGGTTCTTCTTCCAGCCACAGTTCCACGACATTGGTCTCGGCCGCGACGACCCCCAGGACCTGGGTGCGGGTCGTCCACTGCGGCCAGTTGCCCGTCTGGGCCAGCACCTGCCGCATCTGCATCCAGTAACTCGCCTGGATGTCCTGTACCGCTCGGTAGAGGTCCGTGTCGCGGCCGGCCGGGTGGAAGCCGGGCATCAGCGTTCCCCTCGGCCGGGCGGAGCGGCGGCGGCCATAAGCGCGGGTCCTTAGGGCAGGTGGGACGGGGTGGCACGGGGACGTGCGAGGGGCGTGGTGCGGGCCGCCGCGCAGGGCGGGCGGGCCCGTCGGCGCAGCGTCCGGCCGGGCGGCCGTCCTTGGCCGACGGCGGGTGCCCGACAGGTACTTAAGTGCCTGGGGAGGCACATGGCCAGAGGAAACCACGGTTGTTCGGTTCTTCAGACGCAGGTTTTGGCCATACGTGCGACGGGCGCCGTCGGCGTCCCGCGCCGGGTCCGCCGTCCTCGACCACATGAGTTCTATGCCGATCGGTACAGAAGTGCTACCGTCTCGTTCAGCACCGATCGGTACAGAAAAAAGTGGAGCTCGACATGGGACAGCTTGAAGGCAAGACCGCCGTCGTCACCGGCGGCGGCACCGGCATCGGCCTGGCCACCGCCGTACGGCTGGCGGACGAGGGCGCGTACGTGTTCATCACCGGCCGCCGCGAGGCCGAACTGGACGCCGCCGTGGAGACCATCGGCCCGGAGCGGGTCACGGCGGTCGCGGGTGACATCTCGAACATGGACGACCTGGACCGGCTGTACGACGCCGTCCGCACCCGGGGTCAGGGGCTGGACGTCGTGTTCGCGAACGCGGCGACCGCCTCGCTGGTGAAACTGGGGGAGATCACCGAAGCGGACTACGACCACATCTTCGGGATCAACGTGCGGGGCACACTGTTCACCGTGCAGAAGGCGCTGCCGCTGCTCAACAAGGGCGCCTCGGTCATCCTGAACGCCTCCACCGCGGCCGACAACGGCATGGAACTGTTCAGCCTGTACGCGGCGTCCAAGGCCGCCGTCCGGTCCTTCGCGCGGACCTGGGCCAACACCCTCAAGGACCGCGACATCCGGGTCAACGCGATCTCGCCCGGCCCGATCGACACCCCCGGCATCACGGCCCTCTTCGGCGAGGACAACGCGGCCGACGCCAGGGTGCACCTCGCCACGACCGCCGCGATCGGCCGGATGGGGCGCCCGGAGGAGGTCGCCGCGGCCGTGGCGTTCCTCGCCTCCGCGGACAGCAGCTTCATGCTCGGCGCCAACCTGTACGTCGACGGCGGCGAGAACCAGGTCTGAGCCCCGGCACCCGCACCCGCGTCCGCGCGGGCCCGGGAGCCGCGCGGCGGCCTCATCGGAGCCGAGGCCGCCGCCCCGGGCGACGTACCACCGGTAGAATGACGGCTGATGCTGGAATCCCGCCAACCCTCCGCATTTCCCATGTCACTTCGGGCGGTGACGCCCGGTGGTGGACGCTGGCTCCCGCACGGCTACCACGTCGACCGCCACTCCCACCCCCAGGGCCAGCTGGTGTACGCGGCCGCCGGCGCCCTGGCCACCACGACGGAACGCGGGACCTGGGTCGCCCCGGCCAACCGGGTCACGTGGACACCGCCCGGTTTCGCCCACTCCCATCGCTTCTACGGCAGGACCGACGTCCGTCTCGTCGCCGTACCGCTCGACCTGTGCGGCCAACTCGTGGACCACCCGAGCGTGTTCGCGGTGAGCCCCCTTCTGCGCGAGGCCCTGCTGGTGCTGACGGACCGCCAGGAGTTCCGCCCCGGCGCCTTCGAGCGGCTGCTCGCGGTGCTGGTCGACGAACTGGCCGAGACTCCCGAGCAGTCCCTGCACCTGCCCGAACCCCGCGACGGCCGGCTGCGCGCCGTCACCGATCTCCTGCACGCCGATCCGGGCCGCAGCGCGACCCTGGCCGGGCTGGGACGCGCCGCGGGGGCCAGCGAGCGCACCCTGAGCCGCCTGTTCCACAGCGAACTCGGCATGAGCTTTCACCGCTGGCGCACCATCCTGCGCATCCACCACGCCCTGGTCCACCTCACCAACGGCCGGTCCGTCACCGAGACCGCGATGGAGTGCGGGTGGTCCAACCCCTCCAGCTTCATCGACGCGTTCACCGAGGTCGTCGGCCAGACCCCGGGCCGCTACCAGGCGGCTCTGCGCGCGGACCGCACGTAGCCGGAGAGCGGCCGTACGGGCCTATGCGGCCACGGTGTGCCCGCCCGTAGGCCGCACGTCGCCAAGTTGGCGGGTTTTCCGTATCCGGTGTCCATTCACCAGTTGGGGACGCCTCCTGCCGGAGTCCACAGTGGTGGTCGGCGCGCCGCACCATCCGGGCGGCACCGCCCTTCGTGCTCCGTCGTGTCCGATCACCGGGGCACCGCTTTCTCTCAAGGAGGCTCGGCAATACATGGGTGAAACACGTGAGAACACCGCTGTCGTGATCGTGGGGGCCGGGGTGGCCGGACTCACGCTCGGCAATTTCCTGCTGCGCAGCGGCATCGAGTGCGTCATTCTGGAAAAGCACGGCCGGGAATACGTCGAGCGGCGGCAGCGGGCCGGGGCCATCGACAGCCGCGGGGTGCGCATGTTCCGTGCGTGGGGGCTCGACGGGGTGCTGGAGGGCGACCCCATCCCGAAGGTGGGCAACGGCTATTGGATCGACGGGAAAAAGCTGCCGCTGGAGTACGGCTGGGACGACAACCGCGACAGTATTTTCTGCCCTCAGCAGGTCCTCGTCCGCAACCTCACGGATGTTTTCCTGCGGGCCGGCGGCGACCTCCGCTTCGAGGCCGCCGACGTGTCCCTGGAGGACATCGACGGTGCGCGTCCCCGTGCGAGCTATCGGGACTCCGCCGGTTCTACGCGCGTCGTCGACTGCGACTTCATCGCGGGCTGCGACGGCTATCACGGCGTCAGCAGGGCGTCGATTCCCGCCGACGCGCTCACGCGTTACGCGCACGATTACGGATATTCCTGGCTCAGCGTTCTGGCCCAGGTACCGGCGGAACCCGTGGGTATCGCGATCAGCTCCCGCGGCCTGGCCGGAATGATCCCCCGCGGCCCGAACGCCAGCCGCCTCTACCTCCAGTGCCCGGTCGACGACACCCCCGCGCAGTGGCCGGAGGGCCGTGTCTGGGAAGAAATGGAGGCCCGCTTCGGCGCCTCTGTACCGACCGGCCGGATCATCGACAAGCGGATCGTGCCTCTTCGGTGCGTGGTGTTCAGCCCGATGAGTCACGGCAGGCTGTATCTGCTCGGGGACGCGGCGCACATCGTCCCTCCGATGAGTGCGAAAGGGCTCAACCTCGCCCTCCACGACGCCGAGGTACTGGCCAACGCGGTCATCGCCCGCATTCAGAAGGACGATGCGAGTCTGCTCGACGGCTACTCGGACACCTGCCTGCGCCACATCTGGAATTACCAGGCGTTCGCGGCCTGGATCACCGAGCTCATGCACAACGCGGGCGACGCTTCCTACGAAGGGGAGTTCCGTAAGCAGATCGCCCGCGCGGAGCTGGAACGTCAGTGCACGTCCCCCGCGGCCAACAAGCTCTTCAGCGAACTCATCGGCGGGGTGAACTAGCCGACGCGAGGGCGCGGTCGGCCGTACTTCGTGCGGCTTCGGGCCGGGGGCCGAGGACCTTTGACCCGGTCGGGCGAGTCGGGCGGGTGAACAGCGTGACGAGCAGGGCGATTCCGCACACCCCGGCGGCGACGAGCGTCGTCGTGTGCATGGCACCGACGAACGTCGGGGCGGCGGCCTGCGCCGCCGCGGGGTCGCCCGTGGCCAGGGCCGAGGCGAGCGACTCCGCCGCGGTCGACCGGATGCCCGTCGGGGCGCCGGCCAGCCGGTCGTACATCATGCCCGAGTACCGGGACCACAGGACCGATCCGAGGACCGCGACGCCGAGCGCGCTGCCGAGCTGGCGAAGGGTGTTCAGCAGTGCCGATCCCGCTCCCGCGCGGTCGGTGGGAACGGAGGAGGCGGCCAGTGTCGTGCCGGGCGCCAGGACGAGCGCGAAGCCGAGTTGCAGGGCGAACGCGTCCACGACGAACCAGGCGGGACCGGTGTGGGCGCCCAGCCCGGCCACGCCGGCGAACGCCGCGGCCATGAGGGTGAGGCCGGTGGCGATGGTGGCCCGGGCACCGAACCGTTGGGTCACCCGCTGCGAGAGCGGGGCGCCGGCCACCAGGCCCGCCGACAGCGGAATGAAGAGCAGCCCCGTCTGCAACGGCGAGAAGCCGCGCACCAGTTGGAGGTAGAAGGTGGTGAAGTACAGGTAGCCGAAGACGACGAAGGAGCCCAGTGTCAGGGCCACCGCCGCGGCGGTGAACGAGGCGTGCTTGAAGAGGCCGACGTCCAGGAGCGGCACGCGGTGCCGCGCCTCGGCCAGGACGAGGGCGGCCAGGACGGCCAGGCCGGCCGTCGCGGGCAGCCACGTACCGACGTAGGCCCAGCCGTCGTCGGTGGCGTGCACCACTCCGAAGACGAGCAGGCCGATGCCTGCCAGGGACGCCGCGACGGGCAGCACGCGCAGTTCTCCGGCGCCGCTCGGCGGCGTATGCGGTATCCATGCCCAGGTCGCCGCGAGGCCGAGGAGCGCGAACAGCGCCACGAGTTCGAGAACGGAACCCCACCACATGCCCGCGCTCAGCAGCGCGCCCCCGAGGAGCGGGCCGAGCGAGATGGACAGCCCCGAGGCCGCCGCCCATGAGGCGATGGCCCGGGCCCGTCGTTCGGCCGGGAAGATCCGCAGGATCACCGCGAGGGTGGCGGGCATGATCGTGGCCGCGGCCACGCCCATGAGCGCCCGCAGGACGATGACGGCGAGCGGCGCATCGAGGAACCCGGCCACCGCCGTCGTCAGGGCGAAGGCCGCCGTTCCCCAGGCCAGCAGGCGCTTGAGGCCGAACCTGTCGCCGGCGCTCCCCGCCACCGGCAGGAATCCGGCGAAGGTGAGGGTGTAGGCGTTCAGGAACCACTGCTGTTCGGTGTTGCCCGCGCCGAGGTCGCGCTGCATCGTGGGCAGTGCCACGTTGAGGATGGTGCTGCCCAGCAGCACCGCCGAAACCGTCAGCGTGAGCGCGAACAGCGCCCGGACGGGACGGACGGCGGACTGCCCGGTGCCGGTCACCGCGGGAACCTCCGCCCCGCGTCCGGCAGGGCGACCACGCACTCGACCTCGATCAGGAACTCGGGGGCGAACAGCTTGGCCACACCCACCAGAGTGGACGAGGGCGGTGGCGTACCGTGCAGGGCGCCCAGAATTCCGGGGATCAGGTGCGGCTCGTGGTCCACGACGTAGACGGTCTCCTTGACGATGTCCTGTCGCTGAGCGCCCAGGGCGTCGAGCAGGCGGTCGATGCGGTGGGCCACCTGCGCGGCCTGTGCCGTGTGATCGCCTTCCCCGACGACGCGGCCCTCCTCGTCCCAGGCCACCTGTCCGCTGATGAACGCCAGACCGAGGCCGGCCGGCACCGATATCTGGCTGACGAGGTCCGGAAGGCCGAAGACGGCGTCCGGTTCGATGCGGTGGATCATGCGAGCTTCCTTTCGGGCTGCGGGTGGTGCAGAGCGGCGAGGGCGTGGGCGGCCTCGGCTGTGAGAGCGGCCGGGTCGGTCTCGTCCGAGGCCCACCCGACGTACCCGTCCGGCCTGATCAGGGCGGCGCTGACGCCGGCCCATGCCGTGCGGGACTGCTCGGCCGGCCGCGGGCACCGGTACCGGTTGAGGCGGGCGGCGGTGCCCTCGGGCGAGAGGGCGTCGGCGCCGAAGCCGTCGCCGCGCGCGAAATCGATGAGCACGGGGCGCCCGTCCCGGAGGAGGTCGAAGAGGTGTTCCGTCTCCGACAGCCGCAGGTTCGGTGCCCGGCAGCCCGCGAGCGGATGGTGCCGGCCGGGCAGGGAGTACGTCACCGACAGCCCGGACAGGCGCTCCGCGAGGGCGTCGTTGAGCTGCGGCCGTTCCGCGATCAGCTTGCCCATCAGGGACCTCAGCGCGGTTCCCTCCGGTGAGAAGACCGACATGATCGCGGTCTGCGCCTGGGTGTGCTCGATCGTGTCGTCCCCCACCGGATGCCGCTCCCGGTGGTAGGTGTCCAGCAGCTCCGCCGCCGCCCGGCCGCCCGCGACCGCCGCCAGCTTCCAGCCGAGATTCATCGCGTCCTGCACGCCCACGTTCAGCCCGACACCGCCCATCGGCATGTGCTGGTGGGCCGCGTCACCGGCCAGCAGGACCCGGCCCTTGCGGTAGTGCCGGGCCACCCGGCTCGTGTTGCTGTAGCGGGACAGCCAGGAGGGGCTGTGCATCCCGTAGTCCGTGCCGGTGATGCGCAGCACCCGCTCGCGCAGTTCCTCCAGGGTGAGTTCGCCCGGCCAGTCGTCGCGGAGGTCCTCGGGCGAGTGCACCACGATCCGGTGCCGTCCCCCGGACAGCGGGACGAGCATGAACGTGCCCCGCGTCGTCCACTTGCTCGTGACCGGGCCGGGCGGCGGGTCGCTGAGCACCACATCACCGAGTGCCCCCAGCGCGGTGAACCCGGTCCCCTCGAACTCGATCCCCGCGCACCGGCGCACCACGCTGCGCGTGCCGTCGCACCCGACGACGTACGCGGCGTCGAGCACATACGCGCCCTCGGGCCCGTCGACCGACACGGTCACCGTGTCGCCGGTGTCCGCGCAGCCGGTCACCCGGTGTCCGCGACGGACATCCGCGCCCATGGCCACGGCGCGCTGCTGGAGCAGTTCCGTCGTGCGCGCCTGCGGGATCGTGAGGGTGTACGGGAAGTCGGTGTCCAGGCCCCGGAAGTCGAGGCGGTCGTCGAGGACCGCGAAATGTCCGCTGGGTATCCGGCCGCCCTCCGCCAGCAGGTCCTGATGCGCGCCGCGCAGCGCGAAGGTCTCGATCGTGCGGGCGTGAACCGTCAGTGCCCGGGAATGCGGGTCGATCTGCGGAGCCTGCTCCAGGACCACCGTGCGGACCCCGGCCAGCCGCAGTTCGCAGGCCAGCCACATGCCCGTCGGTCCACCGCCGACGATGACGACGCTTTCACTCATGCCATACCTCTCTATCACTGACCAAGAGAATTGCCGCCGTCAGATATACTCGATCAGTGACCAAGAAACAAACCGCCGCCCGCACCAAGGTCGGGATCACCCTCGGCCAGGTGGTCGGCGCGGCGTTCGACGTACTCGACCGGGGCGGTGTC
Organism: Streptomyces sp. NPDC059788; assembly: GCF_042732265.1. Lineage (NCBI taxonomy): Bacteria > Bacillati > Actinomycetota > Actinomycetes > Kitasatosporales > Streptomycetaceae > Streptomyces > Streptomyces sp. NPDC059788. Next base: position 166,110 of record NZ_JBHWHY010000001.1, read on the forward strand.
GCCAAGCTCTCCACCCGGGCCATCGCGGCCGAACTCGGGGTCAGCATGAACACCGTCATGTGGCACATCCGCACCAAGGACCGGCTCATGGACACCATGGCCGAGGCCGTGTTCGGGGAAGTGGACCTGGCGGACCTGCCCGAGAACTGGCACGATCAGGCGGCCGAACTACTGGGGCGGCTGCGCCTCGCGATGCTCCGGCACCGGGACGGCGCCCTGCTCGTCGCGGGCACCTTCCCCGCGGAACCGCAGACCCTCGCCTTCACCGACCGCCTGCTGACCGCCCTTCAGCGCGGCTGCCCCACCCGCAAGACGGCCGCCTGGACGGCATGGAACCTCTTCTACTTCACCCTGGGCCTCGTCCAGGAGGAACAGGCAACACCCGCCGACCACCGTGACCGCCTGCGCGCCCACGTGGCCGGACACCACCTGCCCGGGCTGGACTCGACGCTGGACGACTTCATGTCGGTCGACTTCGAGGCGCGCTTCCGGTTCGGCATCGAGCAGATCCTTCACTCCGCCTCGACCGAGGCGGCCCCCGAGTCCTGAACGAGCACCCGGCGCCGACGGGACGACATGAGGCCAGAATTCACCACGACCCCCACTCCGTGGACTCGGGCCTCACCCGCCTTGCCCTGCCCGGCCGCCGGCCTGATGAGCGTCCCCGGCCGTTTCGCCGAACTGCGCCGCGCCGTCGGCCGATCAGTGAACGCATGGGGCCCGGCACCCTGGCGCCGGGCCCCATCCGGGAGAGGTCAGGCGTCTCCGTTGAGCATGGCGGCGGTCAGGACGTTGCCGGCGACGCCCCAGCCGCCGTCGGCGACCTCGTCGACCAGGACGACGGTGGTGGGGCGGGCCCGCTCGCCATAGATCTCCGCGTACAGGTCGGTGGTGCGCTCGACGATCTTCTTCTTGTCCTCGGCGGTGACGGTGCCCGCGGGAACCTTGAAGTGGGCGAAAGGCATGAGTGTTGCTCCTTGATGTGGTTGCTTCCGTAGCACGGAAGGCAGATACGGATGCGGTTGGCCGTGGATGTTTTCCCGGCTGGTGACCGCGTGGTCAGAGGCTGGCGTGCGGAGTCAGCAGTTCGCCGATGCCGATGCGGTGGAAGAACTCCGCGCGGACCCGGTCGTACACGACCGACACCACCTCGCTGCCGTCGCGGCTGGGGTCGACGTGGGTGCGGAAGGGGCGTTCGCCGTGGGGCAGACCGATGACCCGCACGATGTCCTCGGCCACCTCCGCGGCTTCGTGCCCGGGCGGGAAGATGCCGCTCAGGGCCGTGGTCATGGTGTCCCTGAGCCGGCCGTACGGCGCGTCGTACGCCGCGGCCCGCGGGGCGTCGGCGGGTACTCCGGCGTGGGCGAAGTGGTTGGTGCCGCTCGGGTAGGCGCCGGGGACGACGAGGGTGGTTTCGATGCCGAACTTGACCAGCTCGGCGGCGTAGCTCTCGGCCAGGGCGTCCATCGCGGCCTTGGCGGCGAAGTAGGGCGCCAGGAAGGGCGGGTGTCCACCGCGGGTCGAGGAGGAGCCGACCCATACGAGCAGGCCTTGTCGCCGGTGGCGCATGGCCGGCAGCACGGCGCGGTTCACCCGCTGCGTGGACAGCACGTTGATGTCGTAGACGTCGGCGAGCTGAGCGACGGTGAACGCCTCGGCAGGCCCGAGCACCATGTGGCCGGCGTTGTGCACCACCACGTCGATGCGCCCCTGCTCCCTCAGCACGCGATCGATGGCGGTGTCGACCGATTCCTGTTCCTGGACGTCCATCTCCACAGCGGCTATCCGTACGCCACGGTCCTGCTGGAGCTGGGCGAGCGCGGCGACGGCGGATGCGTTGCGGTCCGTGGTGGCGCGCATTCCGGCGTACACGATATGGCCGGCCTCCGCCAGGGCTCGTGCGGTGAGGTTCCCGAAGCCGCTGGAGGCGCCGGTGACCACCACGACGTTCTGCTGCGGCTTCACACCAGGCCGCCGTTGACCCGCAGGACCTGGCCGTTCACCCAGTGCCCCGCAGGGCTGGTGAGGAAGGCGACCACCTGGGCGATGTCCTCCGGGGTGCCCAGCCGCTCCAGTGGCGGGGTCTTCGCGAGCTGCTCGATCTGTTCGGGTGTCTTGCCTTCGAGGAAGAGGTCCGTGGCCGTGGGGCCGGGGGCGACGGTGTTGGCGGTGATGTCCCGCCCGCGCAGCTCGTGGGCGAGGATCGAGGTGAGCGACTCGACGGCCGCCTTGCTTGCTGCGTACGCGCCGTAAGCAGGGAACCGGGTGCCCACCACGGAGGTGGAGAAGCCCACGAACGAGCCGCCCGCGCGCAGTCGCCGGGCGGCCTGCTGGGCGACGACGAAGGTGCCACGGATGTTGGTACGGTGCACGGCGTCGAGCACCGTCAGGTCGAGGTCGGCGATCGGTGACAGAGCGAGTCGGCCGGCGCAGTTCACCACGACGTCCACGCCGCCGAACTCCTGCTCCGCCCGGTCGAACAAGGCGGCGACCGCGTGCTCGTCCGCCACGTCCGCCTGCACGCAGCCGGCCCGTCCGCCGGCGGAGGTGATCGCCGCCACCGTCTCCTCGGCGGCAGCCGCGTCGCGGGCGTAGTTCACCACGACGGTCAGGCCGTCCTGGGCGAGCCTGCTGGAAACCGCCCGGCCGATACCGCGTGATCCGCCGGTGACGACGGCGACCCGCCCGGGCGCCGGAGAGGGAGGGGGTGGGAGAGGGGGAGCGGGGTGGTTCGTAGTCATGCCTCCACGATGCGCGGCGCCGGCCGGCGGAACCAGGGGACGTCATCCCCTGTGTCGGCGACCCGGCCGGACGCAGAATGGCGGGCATGGGTTCTGTGAGATACACCGAGCTGGGAGCTTTCCTGCGCTCGCGGCGTGCACGCATCCGCCCGGCCGACGTGGGACTTCCGCACGGGCCCCGGCGCCGGGTGCCCGGGCTGCGCCGCGATGAGGTCGCCCAGCTCGCCGGCGCATCGGTGGACTACTACAACGAACTCGAACGCGGCGCCGGATCCCAGCCCTCCGAGCAGATGATCGCCGCGCTGGCGCGGGCCCTGCGCCTGACCGCCGACGAGCGCGACTACCTCTACCACCTGGCCGACCGCCCGGTGTCCGCGCCCGGCGGACCCGCCTCGCACGTCCACCCCGGCATGTTCGACCTGCTCACCCGCCTGACCTCGACACCCGCGCAGGTCATCACCGACCTGCACGTCACCCTCGTACAGAACCCGCCGGCGGTGGCGCTGCTCGGGGACCACTCCGGGCTGCGGGGTGCCCGGGCCAGCTTCATCCACCGGTGGTTCACCGACCCCGACGCTCGGCAGCTGTATCCGGAAGCCGACCATGCGGGCCAGTCCCGGGCCTTCGTCGCCGACCTGCGGGCAGCCGCCGCCCGGCGCGATGCCAAAGACACCGAAGCCGGCTCAATGATCAGCGCGCTGCTCGACACCTCCCCGGAATTCACCGCCCTGTGGGCCGACCACGACGTCGCATTCCGGCGCGACGACCGCAAACGCCTCAACCACCCCACCCTCGGCCTGATCGAGGTCAACTGCCTCAACCTGTTCAGCGAGGACGGCCGACAGCGCCTCCTGTGGTTCACCCCCGCAGTCGGCACCGACAGCGCCGGCCTCCTCGACCTGCTCGCCGTCCTCGGTACCCAAGACGTCACTGGCCCGACACGCTGACAGTCGCCCACTACAGCGTCGCCGATGGGCAAGGTCCCGGACCGCCTGCGCTCTCCGCCGCAAGAACATGGTTCCTGCCCCCGAGGCCGGTCTCGGGCGGTGCGTACAGGTTCGGAGAATTACCACGGGGTCCTTGCCGATCAAGCTGCCCGGCGCTTGTGCGGGCTGGACAGCCTGCGGCGCTCCTCCTCGTCCGTACCACCCCATATGCCATAGTTCTGCCCGGTTTCCAGAGCCCATTCCAGGCACTCCCCGCTCACCGGACACTGCCGGCACACCGCCTTGGCGTCCGCCTGCTGTTGTGCGGCGGGGCCCGTGACTCCTACGGGAAAGAAGAGCTCCGGGTCCTCCTCCAGGCACGCTGCTCGTTCCCACCACTCCATGTCTGCCTTCCCTCGCCGAGATCGCCAGGAGATCGTTACCGGTATTCACAGGACCCACGGCGTCGCGCGCCGGGCAGTGGGCGCGTGGGGAGGCGACACGCCGGCCGGCCCGGCGCCGGGAGCGGCGGGCTCGTGGGGCCGGCTGGTGTGGCCTCCTGTTGTCTGAGACCGCACGTGGGAACCCGGATGTTCCGGGTTCCCGGGTGGACGGGATTCAACCGCGTGAGGTGGAGGGCAGTTCGCACAGGGCCAGCGCGCGTTCGTGGAGGCTGCCCAGCACCAGGTGGCCGTCGTGTTCGCAGACGCTGGTCACCATGCGGTAGTCGGGGCTGCGGCGCCGCAGGTCGTGGACGATACGGCCGTCGGCGTCGACGGCCAGGACGCCGGAGAGGGGCCCCGGCCGCGGCCGGACGCGCCGGGCCACGCTCCACGCGGCGTGGCGCAGGGCCGGTTTGGCGCGGTGCAGGCGTTCCAGGCCCGTGGAGCGCGGGCCGGCCAGCGCCACCCAGAACAGGCCGCCGGACCCGCGCGACATGTTGTCGGGGTAGCCCGGCAGGTCGTCGGCGAGCACATCGCGCTGGCCCGCCTGCGGGCCGGTCAGCCAGAGTCTGGTCAGCCGGCGGGAGCCGGTCTCCGCCACGGTGACGAAGGATTCGTCCGGAGCCAGCGCGACGCCGTTGGCGAATTGGAGTCCGTCCAGTACGACTTCGGGGGTACCGCCGGGGCGCAGCCGGACCAGTTGTCCCGTACCGGAGTGCTCCAGGATGTCGCCCAGCCAGTCCTCCAGCGGGTAGCGGCGGCTGGAGACACTGAAGTAGACGGTGCCGTCGGCGGTGGCCGCGGCGTTGCTGCAGAAGCGCAGCGGTGAGCCGCCGACCGTGTCGGCGAGGGTCCGTACCGTCCCGTCGGACGGGTTGACGCGCAGCAGTCCCCGGCGCGCGTCGCACACCAGGACGCCGCCGTCGGGCAGTGGCTCCAGGCCCAGCGGCCGCCCGCCGGTACGGGCGACGACCTCGGCGCGCGGCGCGGCGGACGCGCCGGACCCGCTGGATGAGCCGGCGGCACCGGACGCGCCGTCTCCCGCGGCCTCGGCACCTGCCGCGCCCTTCGGAAGAGGGTCCAGCCGGAGTATCCGGCCGTCCTCGACTCCGGTCAGCACCCGCCCGGCGGCGTCCACCACCACATCCTCCGGGCCCCTCCCGTCGAGCGGCACCCGCCGCAGCGGTGGCAGGGGCGTCGTCATCCGGCTCGTCTCGTATGCGTTGGCCATGCCCCCCTCACTACCCCTCGCCGAGGACACCTACCAGGGGCCCGGCGGGCCCGGCCGGTCACCGGACGGCCTCGTCTCCGGCCCCCGCTCCGGCTCCGGGGCCGCCCGTTCCGGGTCCGGGAGCCGGTAGGAGCGGCGGCCCGAGACGGCCCACCAGGCGGTGGCCAGGGCCAGGACGAGGACCAGGGCCACGGGCGCGTAGTTGAAGCCGGCCAGGGAGACGGGACGGGTCTGGGGAAGGCAGAACAGGACGGTGACGAAAGCCACCCACAGTACGGCGACCCAGCCCACGGGGACGCCCCAGTGGCCCAGGTTCCAGGGGCCGGGCCGGAAGGTGCGGCGGTGCCGCAGGCGCAGGTAAATGGGGATGGCGTAGGCCGGGGTGATGCCGATGATGTTGATGGAGGTCACGGCCGCGTACGCGGCGGAGGAGTAGAGGGAGGGGAGGGCGAGGACCGCGGCGACGGCGACGGAGAGTAGAACGGCGCGGCTCGGGGTCCCGGTGCGCGGGGAGACGTGCCGCCACCGGGCGGAGCCGGGCAGCGCGCCGTCCCGGGAGAAGGCGAACACCATCCGCGAGGTGGCCGCCACCTCGGCGTTGCCGCAGAACAGCTGCGCGACGATCACGACCAGCAGCAGCGCCTTCGCCCCGCTGACGCCGACCGCGTCGAGGAAGATCTGCGCGGGCGGCACTCCGGTCGGGGTGTTTTGCACGCCGGCGTAGTCCTGGATGGCGAAGGTGAGCCCGGCCAGCAGGAAGAAGCCGGCGACCCAGGACCAGCGGATGGCCCGTACGATGCCGCGGGCCGCGTTCACCTGCGCGTCGGTGGTCTCCTCGCTCAGGTGCGCCGACGCGTCGTAGCCGCTGAAGGTGTACTGGGCCAGCAGCAGGCCGACCAGCGCCACGTACAGCGGGCTCTCCCAGCCGGTCTCGTTGACGAAGGTGGTGAACACGAAGGAGACCGGCCGGTGGTGGGACGGGACCAGCCACAGCACGCCCACGATCAGCGCGACGCCGGCCAGGTGCCACCACACGGAGACGGAGTTGAGGATGCCGACCAGGCGCACGCCGAAGAGGTTCAGCGTCGCGTGCAGGGCCAGGACGCAGACGTAGACGACCATGAGCGAGCCGGGGGTGGGCTCGAAGCCCCACTGGAGGCCCGCGAACGCGCCCGCGAACAGCGCGCAGCCGTAGTCGATGCCGGCGATCGCGCCGAGCAGGCCGAGGAGGTTCAGCCACCCGGTGTACCAGCCCCACCGCCTGCCGCCGAGCCGGTCGGCCATGAAGTACAGCGCGCCCGAGGTCGGGTAGGCGCTGGTGACCTCGGCCAGCCCGGCGCCCACGAACATGACCATGATGCCGACGACGATCCAGCCCCACATCATGACCGCGGGCCCGCCCGTGGCCAGCCCGAATCCGTACAGCGTCAGACAGCCGGACAGGACGGAGATCACGGAGAAGGAGACGGCGAAGTTCGCGAAGGGGCCCATCCGCCGTTGCAGTACCGGGGTGTAGCCCAATCGGCGCAGGAATTCGTGGTCGGCCCGGGGGCCGGGCGAGGCCTGGCCGTCGAGGTCGGATCGCCTGGCGCGCGTCACGGAAGCAGCCTCCAGCTACGGGGTGGGGGAGCCGTCAGCGCAAGAAAAGAACCGGAGTGGGCGGTGTGTCGAGCACAAGTCGGCCAGATCGCGGGGCACGTGGCGCGGCAGGACCGGTGATCCCGGGCCGCGTCGCGCCGGTGGTGTGCCGGAGCGGCGCGGCCGTTCGGGGGCACGCGGCCGTTCGGGATCAGCAGTCGCAGCAGCACCCGTCGCAGCAGCAGGAGTCCGGGCAGCAGTCGCAACTGTCACAGCAGTCGCAGTCCCGGCAGCAGCCCTCGTGCTTCTTGCGCGACCAGGGGCCCTCGTACTCCGCGGCGCAGCAGAGCCGGCACGTGCAGCAGAGCCCGATGGCGACCGCGCAGCCGGCCAGGAGGCCGCGGGGCTTCTTCGGCGGCTTGGGGGCGAGGTTCGGCAGCCCGCCGTGACCGGAGCCGCCGTTCCCGGGACCCCAGTCCCCGGAACCGCCGCCCGAGCCGCCCCAGCCGCCGGAACCGCCCGAGCCCCCGGAACCGCCCGAGCCGCCGCCCGGCGGTACCGGCCCGCCCGCGTAGGGATTCCGCGGCCCGTTGAGATGCTGCGGACCGTGCGCGTACGGGCCGCCGGCCGGTGCCTGGCCGTACGGAGGGGCCGGGGGGTACGGCTGCGGCTGCCCGTACCCGTTGCCCTGCCCGTACGGGTTGCCGGCCCCGCCGTCGTACGGCCCCGCACCATGCCCCTGGTGCGCGCAGGAGGCCGTACCGAAGGCGCGGTCGACCGATCGCCGCAGTTCGTGTACGAGCAGGGCGTGCACCAGCGCGGAGTCCGTGAACTCCACGTCGCGCAGCGCGAGACGGATGCCGTGCAGCGCGTCGTCGCACAGCCGACGGGCCTGCGCGAGGGAGGCGCCGGTGGCGGCCAGCGGGTTCCAGGCGCCCTCGGCGGCGTCCGCGGCGCGGTCCTCCACGGCGTCGAGCAGGTGGGCCAGCCGCCCGAAGAGCCGGCCTGCCTCGGCGAGCGGCGTGGCGTTGCCGGGGCGGCCCGCGAGGACGGCGGTGTGCGCGAAGGCCGCCGCCGTCGCCGTCTCGGTCGGTTCGGTGACGACCGTCAAGGGTGTGCCGGGGCCCGCCAGTTCCTCGATGCCCACCTGCCGGTCGACCGCGTCGACGAGTACGGACGTGTCGAAGCCGAGCGTGGCGCCGGTACGCGCACCGGCCCGGTCCCAGCCGGCGGCGACCTTGCGCGCGGCGGCGGCCACGGGGCGGCGGCGCAGCAGCCCGTTGCGGTCGGCGACATGGTCGCGGATCTTCGCCGAGGCGAGCACCAGCGAGACCGAGGCGGCCAGCCGCGCGCCCTCGCCCCGCGCCACCGAGGCGGTCCGCATCCCGCGCAGCGGACACGGCCCGGCGGTACGGCGCTGCGCCGCCCGGCCGGACTGGGCGTCCGTCAGGACGGACACGATCAAGCCGTCGTAATTGGTCACCACCCGGGCGAACTGCCCGTGGTCACCGCGCAGGGCGAGACACAGCCCGCACAGATGGGCCATCCACTCCGCCTTGAGCCCCTGGGACAGGCGATGGGTGCAGGGCCGGACGATTCCGAACACGTGAAGACAACCCCCGTTGGACGTCGATGAAGAGCAGCCGTGGCTGGAAAGCGCGGGAGCGCACATCGTATGACCCGCGAAGGGGCGGGCCGGTGGCGGTGGCCGGTGCGTCCGGGGCGGCCGCGGGCGTCCACCGGATCGGGCGCCGGGCGTGCCGTGGCGGGCAGGACGGGGCAAGCACGAGGCACGACGTCACAAGAGGAGGACGAACCATGAGGGACACCGCGACGGTGCCGACCGGCCCGGCCGTAGCCCCGGCCTGCCCCGCGTTCCCGCGTTTCCGTACCGCGCAGGCCCGCCCGCGTACGCACTCCGCACCGGCCCGTCCCCGTACCCGCGCCGCCCGGACCCGGCCGCGTACCCGTACCGCCCGCACTCCCCGCAGCCGAACCGCGCACGCAGCCCGGCCGGGGACCCGATGAGGAGCCGCCGCGTCAGGTCCCGGGCCGAGCTGCCGGTCTCCGAGAGCGAGCGGGTGCTGTTCGGCGGCGCCCTGCGCTACGACATGTCGTACACCCGGCACGAGATGCCGATCCTGCGGATGGGGCTGTGGGCGATGGCCCGCCAGTTCCCCGCCATGATGGGCGCCGTCGCCAGGGCGGCCTGGCGCGAGGACCGTCGCGCGCTGACGGCGCTGCTCGGCGCCGAGATCGGCCAGGGCGTCATGCGGGCCTGCACCCTGGTGGCCACCAACAAGGTCCTCGTGGCCCTGTTCACGGCCGGGCCCACGCCCGCGCGGCTGCGCCAGGCGGCGCCCGCCCTGGTGGCCGTGGCCGCCGTCGCGGTGCTCTCGGCCCTGCTGTCGGCCGTGTCCACGGCGGCGTCCGGACAACTGGAACCCAAGGTCGAACGCGTCTGCACGGCCCGCTTTTACCACGGGGTGATCCGCGTCGAACTCGCCGCCTTGGAGGACCAGCAGGTCCACCGCACCCTGGACGCCGGTCGGTTCGGCACCGACTCCATCCGGATGATGCTCAGCTCCTCCATCCTGGTCCTCAACGCGCTGATCGGCCTGCTCGCGGCAGCCGCGGTGCTGCTCACGCTGCACCCGCTGCTCGTCCTGATGCTGTTCCTCGTCGCCGCCCCCAACGGGTGGGGCGCCGTGCTCTGTGCCCGCCGCCAGTACGAGTCCCGGCACACCTGGATCGAGCACCGCCGCGCCAGCTCCGTCATCACCCAGAAGCTCACCGACCAGGCGTGCGCCGCCGAGATCCGCGTGCACGGCGCCGGACGCCTGCTGGTGGACGCCTACGCGGACATGTCCCGGACGATGGAGCGCGAACAGCAGCGGCTGGCCCGCGCGGAGGCCGTCACCCGGACCGTCGCCTCGGCGGGCTCGGGCCTGGCGTCGCTGGGCGCCTACGGCGTGCTGTGGCTGCTGCTGACCAGCGGCGGTATGCCGCTGGCCGTGGCCGGTACCGCCGTGATCGCCGTACGGTCCTCCAGCGCCGGCCTGCTGTCCCTGGTGATGCAGTTCAACCGCCTCTACGAGGAGGCCATGTACCTCAAGGACTGGGAGGACGCCTGCGCCACCGCCCAGCGGCACGCCATTCCCGCCGGGGGCGAGCCACTGGCCGGACCGCTGGAGGAGATCCGTCTGGAGAACGTGTCCTTCACCTACCCCGGCGCCGCCTCGCCCGCCCTGGACAAGGTGGACCTCACCGTGCCCAAAGGCACGGTCGTGGCGCTGGTCGGGACGAACGGCTCGGGCAAGTCCACCCTCGCCAAACTCGTCGCGGGCCTGTACCTGCCCGACGACGGGCGGCTGCTGTGGAACGGCACCGACACCCGCGACGCCGACCGCGCGGCCGTCTTCGGGCAAGTGGCGCTGCTGGCCCAGGACTTCCCGCACTGGCCGATGACCGCCCGCGCCAACATCCACATCGGGCGCAGCGACCAGCGGCTCGACCAGTGGCGCGTGGAGCGGGCCGCCGACGGCGCGGACGCCACGGACGTCATCACCGCGCTGCCGCACAGCTGGGACAGCCTGGTTGTCAAGGGCTTCGAGCGCGGCACCCAGCTCTCCGGCGGCGAGTGGCAGCGCCTCGGCGCCGCCCGCGCCCGCTACCGCGACGCCTCGCTGCTGGTCGTGGACGAGCCGACGTCCGCGCTCGACCCTAAGGCGGAGGTCGAGGCGTTCCAGGCGCTGCGCGCCCTCACCGGCGAGGGCACCACCGTCCTGCTGATCACCCACCGGCTCGCCGCCACCGCGACCGCCGACCTCATCTACGTCCTGGACGAGGGCCGCCTCATCGAGCAGGGCAGCCACGCCCAGCTGATGGCCCTCCACGGCGGCCACTACCGCTCCCTCTACGAGATCCAGGCCGCCCAGTACGCGTGCGCCGTACCGACGAAATCCCCGTGATTCATCCCCGTACCCCGGGGCACTCGCAACCCCGTGACGCGCGAGGGGGCGTCCCGTGACGGCCTCGCCGGCGCCCTCCGCTCCGTCACCGGCCGCACCGGTGTACGCGTACCGAAGCCGGCGGTGGCGCATACGGTGCCGCCGCTCCGGACGGGTTTTCGACCAGGAGGTCACAGTGACGACAGTGGGAACACGTACACGTCTCTTAGCCACGGCCGCAGCCGGGACGCTGTCCCTGGCTCTCGTCGCCGGCTGCGGCAGTGGGGGCGGCACGTCCTCGGGCAAGGCCCCCGACCAGCAGAGCGGCGCCCCGGCCTCGCAGGGCGGCGCGGCGGACGGCCCGCAGGCGGTCCGGGCCGCGCACCAGAGGACCACCGCCGCCAAGACCGCCAGGATGACGCTCCTCACCCGGGCCCAAGCCGCGGGATCGGACACCGAGGTCCGCGGGTCGGGCGTGGTGGACCTGGGCAAGGGCAGCAGCGACCTGACCCTCCGGACCGGAAACCAGCAGCTCCACCAGCGTTTGGTGGACGGCATCCTCTACCAGCAGCCGCCCGCGGCGCAGCGGCAGCAGCTGCCGCAGGGCAAGTCGTGGCTGAAGGTCGACCTGAAGAAGCTCATGGAGCGCTCCGGCAACCACACGCAGTACGACGACCCGACGGCCTCCTTCGCCTACACGAAGGGCATCGGCGACAAGGACGTCACCAAGGTCGGCACCGAGACCGTCGACGGCACGGCCACCACGCACTACAAGGTGTCCGTCGACGTGGCCAAGCTGGCCGAGGGCAACGCGCAGCAGGCGAAGCAGCTCAGGGCGCAGCTCGGCGACCGACTGCCGCTCGACATCTGGCTGGACGGGCAGGGCCGGATACGCCAGGAGAAGGTCGAGGTCAGGCCCAAGAGGGGCAAGCAGGGCAGCAGCGGCGCGCGGACGGCCGTCAGCACGACCCTGAAGTTCGGCGACTTCGGCACGGAGGCGAACGTGACCGCGCCTCCGGCCAAGGACACGGTCGACATCACGGACAAGGCCGCACAACAGGGGCAGCGGACGACGACGTCCTGACCCGCGTCGCGGTCGTTCCCGAAGGCGCCGGTCCGCGGACCGGCGCCTTCGGCGTGTCCGGAACCGCTCTCCCTTCACGCCCCGGCGCCTCGCCCGCGGCGTGAGCCGTGTCACAACGCCCGGCTCGTCCAGGACAGGTTCCGGGCCGTCCGGGCTCAGGTGGCAGACTGAGGCAGGTGAGGGGCGCGGTGCCGGATGGTGCCGGCGTGGCCGGCGCCCGGAGCGGCGGCCGTACGGGCCCGGTGCGGCGGCGGGAGTCGAGGAGTGGTGGCAGTGCAGGTCGAGGCGGTCTCTTGAGATTTCTGCACACCTCCGACTGGCACCTCGGCCGCTCGTTCCACCGGGTGAACCTGCTCACCGCCCAGCGCGCCTTCCTCGACCACCTCGTCGAGACGGTCCGTGCGCGGCAGGTCGACGCGGTCCTCGTCGCGGGCGACGTCTACGACCGTGCCGTGCCGCCGCTGGCCGCCGTCGAGCTCTTCGACGACGCCCTGCACCGCCTCGCGGACCTCGGCGTGCCCACCGTCATGATCTCCGGCAACCACGACTCCGCCCGCCGGCTCGGCGTCGGCTCCGGCCTGATGCGGCAGGCCGGCATCCACCTGCGGACCGACCCCGCGGCCTGCGCCACCCCGGTCGTGCTGCGCGACGAGCACGGCGAAGTCGCCCTGTACGGCCTCCCGTACCTGGAACCGGCCCTGGTCAAGGAGGAGTTCGGCGCCGAGCGGGCGGACCACGCGCACGTACTGGGCGCCGCCATGGACCGGGTGCGCGACGACCTGGCCGGCCGGCCCGCCGGTACCCGGTCGGTGGTCCTCGCGCACGCCTTCGTCACCGGCGGCGCGCCCAGCGACAGCGAGCGGGACATCACGGTCGGCGGCGTGGAGTCCGTGCCGGCCGCCGTCTTCGACGGAGTCGACTACGCGGCCCTCGGTCACCTGCACGGCTGCCAGGCGATCACCGACCGGGTCCGCTACTCCGGCTCGCCGCTCGCCTACTCCTTCTCCGAGGAGCGGCACCGCAAGTCCATGTGGCTCGTCGACCTGGACGCCGCGGGCACGGTGACCGCCGAGCGCCTGGACTGCCCGGTGCCCCGGCCGCTGGCCCGCATCCGCGGCAAGCTGGACGACCTGCTCGCGGACCCGGCGCTCAGCGCGCACGAGGAGGCGTGGGTGGAGGCGACCCTGACCGACACCGCCCGCCCGCCCGAGCCGATGGCCCGGCTCGCCGGACGCTTCCCGCACATCCTCGGCCTCGCCTTCGAGCCGGAGGAGAGCGCCGCCCGCACCCTCGCCTCGTACGCGCAGCGGCTGCGCGGCCGCAGCGACCAGGAGATCGCCGAGGACTTCGTCGCACACGTACGGGCCGGCCGCTCCGTGGACGACGAGGAGCGGGCCGTGCTGCGCTCCGCGCTCGACGAGGTGCGGACCGACGACGCGCTGCGGGAGGTGGCGGGATGAGGCTGCACCGGCTGTCGGTCACGGCGTTCGGGCCCTTCGGCCGGACCCAGACCGTCGACTTCGACCGGCTGTCGCAGGCCGGTCTCTTCCTGCTGCACGGGCCGACCGGTGCGGGCAAGACCTCCGTCCTGGACGCCGTGTGCTTCGCCCTGTACGGGTCCGTGCCGGGGACGCGGCAGAGCGGCCAGGCGCTGCGCAGCGACCTCGCCGATCCGCTGACCCCCACCGAGGTGGTCCTCGAACTGACCGTGGGCGGGCGGCGGTTGGAGGTCACGCGGCTGCCGGAGCAGCCCCGGCCGAAGAAGCGCGGCACCGGCACCACCCGCGAGAAGGCGCAGAGCCGGCTGCGCGAGTACGTGACCGGCGACGACGAGTCGGACGGCGGCGACGGCGGCGGTGACAGCGGGCGCGGACGCTGGAAGGCGCTGAGCCGGTCCCACCAGGAGATCGGCGAGGAGATCGGCCAGCTGCTCGGCATGAGCAAGGAGCAGTTCTGCCAGGTCGCCCTGTTGCCTCAGGGGGACTTCGCGCGCTTCCTGCGCGCCGACGCCGAGGCCCGCGCCCGACTGCTGGGGAGGCTCTTCGACACCCGCCGCTTCGCCGCCCTCGAAGAACAGCTCGCCACCCGCCGCAAGACCGCGGCCGACCGGGTCGCCGCCGGGGACGACCGGCTGCTGGCGCTCGCCCACCGGATGGATCAGGCGGCGGGGGAGCCGGCCGACCTCGTCGACCCCTCCGTCCCCGCGCCGGGCCGCGCACCCGAAGCCGCGTCCACGGCTGCCGGGTCCGGTCGCCGCGGTGGCGCGGGCCGGGCGGCACAGCGCTCCGGTGCCGGCGCGACGCGTGGCACGGCGACCGCCACCGCCCTCGTACCAGGGCAGTACGGACGGGACACCGGCACGGCGCCCGCCACCGAGGCCGCAGAGGCGCCGGGCCCCGGCGAGCCGGGCTTCGCCGAAGCCGTACTGGTGCGCGCGGCCGTGGCGCGGGCCAACGCGCGCGAGCGGTACGAGATCGCCCGCCTCACCGTCCGCTCCGCCGAGGCGGCGGAGGCCGCGGCCCGCGCACGGGCGGACGAGGAACGTGAGCGAAGCCGCCTCCAGCGGCGGCACGCCGAAGCGCGGCGGCGCGCCGCGGAGCTGGCGGCGCAGTCCGGCGAGCGGGACCGGGCCCGGCACCGGCTGACGCGGGCCCGCGCGGCCTCCGAGGTCGCCCCGGCGCTGGCGCTGCGCGACGCGGCCTGGCGTGAGCACGAGACGGCGCAGTCCGCCGAGCGGCGCGGCCGCTCCCAGCTGCCGCCCGACCTCGCCGGGGCCGACGGCGAACGGCTCGCCGCCCTGGAACGCGAACTGCGCCAGGACCTCGGTTCCCTGGCGGCGGCCCGCCGCGCCGAGAGCCGCGCCGCCGCCATCGCCCAGGAACGCGCCGGAATCGAACGGGAGGCCCGCGCCGACGAGCAGACGCTGCTGGACGCCGCCGCGTGGCTCGCGGACTGGGAGCCCGCGCACCAGGAACACCAGCGGCGCATCGAAGCCGCCCAGGAAGCCGCCGCCCGCGCCGAACAGCTCCACGCGCAGCTCGACCCGGCCCGGCAGCGGCTGGAGGCCGCACGGCGGCGCGACCGGCTAGCGGACGGGGTGCGGGCCGCGGACGAGGACGCGCTGCGCGCCCGGGAGCGCTCCGCGGCGGCCCACGAACACTGGCTCGACCTCAAGGACCGCCGCCTGCGCGGCATCGCCGCCGAGCTCGCCGCCGGTCTGGAGGACGGCGCGGCGTGTGCGGTGTGCGGCGCCACCGAGCACCCCGCCCCGGCCCGTACCGGCAAGGAGCACGTGGACCGTACGGCCGAGGAAGCGGCGCTGGACGCCTATCGGCAGGCCGAGTCCGGACGCCAGGCCGCGGAGCGCGCCCAGCAGTCGCTGAAGGAAGACCTGGCCGGCGCCTCCGCCACGGCGGGCAACACCTCCGTCGCCGAACTCGCACGTACGGCAGACGAGTTGAGTGACAGTTATGCCCGTGAGCGGGCCGCGGGCGCCGGTCTGCACGCCGCCCGGGAGGCACTGTCCCGCGCCGAGCGGGAGCATGAGCGGCGCCGCGCCGAACAGCAGGAGGCCGAGCGCCGCGCCGCCGCGCGCACCTCCCACCGCGAAGCCCTCGACCGCGAACTCGCCTCTCTGGAAGAGGAGTTGGTTACGGCGCGCGGCGGGTTCGCCAGCGTCACCGAGCGCGCCCGGCGCCTGGAGCGGCAGGTCGCGCTGCTGGCCGAGGCCGCCACCGCGGCCCGTACCGCCGAAGCGTGCGCCGAACGGCTCAAAGAAGCCGACGCCCACCTCTCCGACGCCGCCTACCGCGCCGGATTCGACACTCCGCAGGACGCGTCGGCCGCACTGCTGAGCGACACCGACTGGCGCGCGCTGCAACAGCGCCTGGACCGCTACCAGGCGGAATCGGCAGCCGTCGAAGCCGAACTGGCCGACCCCGAAGCGGTCGCCGCAGCGGCCCTGCCGCCCGCCGACCCGGACCGGGCGTACACCGAACTGGAACACGCCGGCCGTACGCTGCGCACCGCCGCCGCCACACACGCCGCCGCCGGGGAACGCTGCACCGAACTGGACCGGCTCGGCGTGCGGGCTCACTCCGACGCCCGCCAACTGGCCCCGCTGCGCACCGAGTACGAACGCATCGCCCGCCTGGCCGCGCTCGCCGCCGGCACATCGGCGGAGAACGAACGGCGGATGCGCCTGGAGTCCTACGTCCTCGCCGCCCGGCTCGAACAGGTCGCGGCGGCCGCCAGCGCGCGCCTGCACCGGATGTCCTCCGGCCGCTACACACTCGTGCATTCCGACGAACGGGCCGGGGGCGCGCGCCGCTCCGGCCTGGGCCTGCACGTCATCGACGCCTGGACCGGCCACGAGCGGGACACCGCCAGCCTCTCCGGCGGCGAGACGTTCTTCGCGTCGCTCGCGCTGGCGCTCGGGCTCGCCGACGTCGTCAGCGACGAGGCGGGCGGCACCCGCCTGGACACCCTCTTCATCGACGAGGGCTTCGGCAGCCTGGACGAACAGACCCTGGACGAGGTGCTGGACGTCCTGGACTCGCTGCGGGAACGCGACCGCAGCGTAGGCATCGTCAGCCACGTCGCGGACCTGCGCCGGCGCATCCCGGCCCGGCTGGAGGTCGTCAAGGACCGCGCGGGCTCGTCCGTACGCCACCACGTGCCGGACTGAATTTCGTACACCGCCGGAGCTGCCGGACCGGCCCCGCACGCGGCCGGAGCGGCACCGGGGACCGCGCGGGCGGCGCCGCTCAGGGGCTGATCGGGCGCCGGGGGAGCGGTGAGGAGTACACGACGCTGGTCGTCACCGGGCCCAGCGCCTGCACCCGGCCCGACACCTCCTCCAGGTGCTTCATCGAGCGGGCGGCGACCTTCAGGACGAAGCAGTCGTCGCCCGTGACGTGGTGCGCCTCCAGGATCTCGGGCGTGGTGTCCAGCAGGTCGTGGAACGGCTTGTCGTTGCCGTTCGGATAGCGCAGCCGGACGAAGGCCAGCACGGACAGGCCGATGCCGGCCGGCTCGACCACCGCGGCGTACCCGGATATCACCCCGGCCTCCTCCAGACGCCGTACCCGCTCGGTCACCGCGCTCGCGGACATGTTCACGGCACGGGCCAGTTCGGCGTAGCCCGCGCGGCCGTTGCGCTGGAGGACGTCGAGGATGCGCCAGTCGGTGGCGTCGGGGGAACAGCCGGTCATGAGAGGTGTTTAGCAGTGGAATCCCCGGCGGATCAAGGGTTTTGCCGCTGATCATTACTTCCTGGCCGGGGGGCGGAATCCGTAGATTCACCGGTATGACATCCCAGGTCTCCCACGTCTCCCCGGACTCCCAGTGGTGTGACCGAGATACGCGCCGAAGGGGCAATGGGGTGATCTTGAAGCCTTGATCCGCTCGGATCTACGTGTGGCGACGTGCAGCGGGGTCGCGTTCGGCGACGTGTCGGGCGACCGCGTCGACGCCGGGCCGCGCGTATCGCTCCGGAGAGCGGACGGAGGCGTGGCGGGAGCGGGCGAGCAGCATCGGAGTGGAGGTGCCGTCCTCCGCGTCGTGCGTGAGGGCACTGTGGCGGAGCCGGTGAAGCGTCCAGCCGTCCAGGTCCTCGTTCAGGCACAGCACCTCATCGGCCCGCGCGGCGGGCTCGTAGAGCATCTTCCACTGCGTCTTATGGACAGCTCTCGGTTGACCGTGTCGGCGTCCATCTCGTCCGCCCGCGCCGGTGAGGTAGCGCTCAACCGCCGCGGTGTACGACGCGGGAGGGGCGGACATGAGCACGGCGCGGGGCGCGCGGCAATCGCAACGCGCTCCCGCTCCCAAGTTCGGTCACCGGTTCGGTCGTCATACCCGCTCCGCCCTCCCGATGCTGCCGCAGTAAATCCGGCATTTACCGCGACAGCGGGGCAGGTCGCTGTGCAGGAGGGTTCGAGTTGTCCAGCGAGACGGTAGAGACTGCCTTCGAGCCCGTAACCGAACTGCCTACCAAGCGGGAGCCCCGTCCCGGCGTAGGCCTTCGCCGGCACGGACATGGCCCACGGGCACAGCATCCCGCCGCGGCGAAACGCTACAGAGCACGTCCTGCACCTGCCGTGACAGACCGTTCATGAACGATCGAAGGTAGCCGTTCGCATGGTCAGCGGCGGCTCGTGTGCAGGTGGGTCGCGAAGAACTCGGCGGCGGCCGAGGAGGTGGCCTCGAACTGTTCGACATAGGGGCCGTAGTGGCCGCCGGGTATGATCTGCAGCCATTTGGGCTCCAGCGCTCGGTTGAAGGCGGACAACTGCAAGTCGGTGCCCGACGTGGTGTCGTCGTCCGCGACGATCATCAGCAGCGGCCTTGGACTTACCCTCTCGATGTGGTCGCCGGCGTTGTAGACACGGCTCCACTCGCCAGTGCGGACGGTGACCTCGTTCCGCCACGACGGGGCGATCTCTGCGACCGCGGTGAAGTAGTCGAACGCGTCGTCGGAGGCGTAGACGGGGCCGTCGGCAGCGCCGCCGATCACCGGGCGTGTCGCGACCTCGCCGGTCTGCATACGGGCGATCCGCTCAGCCGCGAACTGCTCACCGGCTGCCGCCAGTTGCGCCATGGGAGTACGCCGCCATCCGGTCTGCACGCCGCTGACCGCGGGGGTCTGGCAGACCACGGCCTTGACCCGCAGGTCGCCGGCCGCCACGACGATGGCGTGCCCGCCGCTGTAACTGGTCCCCCACACCCCGATCAGGTCGGGGTCGACCTCCGGCAGTGTGCCGGCGTAGGTGATGGCGTGCCGGTAGTCCTCGATCTGACGCCACGGATCGATCTCCTGGCGAGGACTGCCGTCGCTCGCACCGAAGTTGCGGTGATCGTAGACCAGCACCGCCAGCCCGGCGGCGACGAACCGCTCGGCGTAGCGGTCCAGGTACGCCTCCTTGACCAGGGAGAACCCGTGCGCCATGACGACGGCGGCTGTCGGGGCACTGTCAGGGGCCGGATAGAACCAGCCGCGCAATGTGGTGCCGTCCGCGTCGAATTCGATGTCGCGGCGTGTGCTGGAGTTGGAAACTGCGGACATGAGCGGGACTCCTTCGTGGAACGTCGGCAGGTGGGGCCGACAATCGAGGGTGGTGCAGGACCCCGCACCGTGACCGTGTGCGGGGTCCTGCCGTACCAGGACGGCATGCGCGAGGTGCTTGTCCCACTCGCTCAGCGCATGGCTCGTTGGCTCCCGGCTGCAGGGCGCTTCTCAGTGGCCCGTGCGATTCCCTGCCCACACGGTGGGGATTCGGCCCGACCACGGGCTTGCCTGTTCCAACTGGCCGGCGAGGCGGAAGAGGCGGCTTTCGAGGCCGTATCCGGCGGCGAACTGCATACCGATCGGAAGCCCCGTTTCCGCGTCGGCCGTCAACGGCACGGTCATGGCGGGCGTGCCCGCCATGTTGAACGGCATGGTGAACGGCGAGCGGTCGAAGACGGTGTCGATCCAGCCGAGGCCGTCCAGCGTCTGCGCGCTCTCGGCATAGGCGCCCAGGGGGGCGGGAAGCTCCGGCACGGTCGGGGTGAGCAGGATGTCGTAGGTGGCGAAGTACCGTGCCAGGCTGCGGGCGACACGGTTGCGGATCGTGAGAGCGGCGATGAACTGGGGCGCGCTGACCCGCTGACCGTAGTGGTAGCCGGCGAGGGTCGCCGGTTCGAGGGTGGAGGAGTCGATGGGCCGGCCGAAGGCGGCGGCCAGCTCGTCGACCGTGGCCGCGAGGTTCGCCGTGAACAGATGGGCGTTGGCCAGGACGTACTCCTCCCAGTCGGCCCCGAGGTCGACCTCGGCCTCCTCCACCTGGTGGCCGAGGGATTCGAGCAGACCCGCGGTACGGGAGAGGGCGTCGGCCACCGGTGCGGTGGTGCGGCGTCCGCCCCATGCCTGGGTGAGGACGCCGATCCGCAGCCGGCCCGGGTGGCGGGTGACTTCCTCCGTGTACGGCCGGGACGGCTGCTGGGCGAAGTAGGGGTCACCCGGTTCCGGGCCGCTGATCTGGTCGAGCAGGGCCGCACTGTCGCGTACCGTGCGGCTGACGCTGCCGGGCACGGCCAGGCCGCTGAAGAGCTCGTCGAGGTCGGGGCCCATGGAGACCCGGCCGCGGGTGGGCTTCAGCCCGAAGAGGCCGTTGTAGGCGGCGGGGACACGGAGCGAGCCGGCCGCGTCGGTGCCGTGGGCAAGGGGTACGACCCCGGCGGCTACGGCCGCGCCCGCGCCCCCGCTGGATCCGCCCGCGCTCCGCTCCAGGTTCCACGGGTTACGGGTCGCGCCGTACAGCACCGGTTCTGTCGTGATGCTGTAGGCCATCTCCGATGTCGCGGTACGTCCGAACGTCACCAGTCCGGCCCGGCGCACGCGCAGCATCAGGAAGGAGTCGGCGCGTGCGACGTTGCCGGCCGCAAGGCGGCTGCCCAGCTCCATGCGCCGCCCGGCCATGGCGGCTCCGATGTCCTTGATCAGGAAAGGGACCCCGGCCAGCGGTGTGCTGCCGGGCTCGGGCTCGTCGTCGGCCGGCCAGGTCTCCACGACGGCGTTGATCTGCGGATTGACCGCCTGGGTGGCTTCAAGCGCGGCTGCTTGCAGTTCGGCGGCGGTCACCTCCCCTTCGGCCACCAGCTCCGCGAGTCCGACCGCGTCATAGTTCACGTACTCGGCAACTCTCACTTTTACTCCTAGCGGAAAGAACAATACTGCTGAGTCCCTGACGATACCCAACGGTATCGCATGGGGCGAGGTGGTACCGTAGGAGCAATGAGACAAGAGGCCCCGCACCCGAGCGGACGTCACGGAGCAGCTATGGCATCGACCGCCGGCAGGCCGAGCAGGGTGGCGAAACTGCCGCCCCGCGAGCGCATCCTCGACGCAGCGGAAGAGCTCTTCCAGAGCGAGGGAATCCGGCGGGTGAGCGTCCAGGCGATCGCCGAGAAGGCCGCGACCACCAAAATGGCGATCTACCGGCACTTCGAGACCAAGGACGCGCTGGTGGCGGAGTGGATGCGGATCGTCGCCGCCGACTACCAGGCGGCCTTCGACCGGGTCCGGACCGAACACCCCGGCCGGCCCAGGGAGCAGATCATGGGCTTGGCCCGCTTCATCGCCGAGGGGTTGCCGGCCATCTCGCACCGGGGCTGCCCGTTCATCAACTCCCTGGCCGAACTGCCCGACCGCTCCCATCCCGCACGGGAAGTGATCGAGAGGCACAAGGCCGACCAGACCCGCAGGCTGGTGGGCATGTGTGCCGAGGCCGGGCTGCCCGACCCCGAGCAGGCCGCGGCCGAGATCACCTTCGTACTCGAAGGCGCGCAGGTCAGCACGCAGAACGGAAGCATCGATCAGGCGGGGGACCGCCTGATGAGAATCGTCGAGGGGATCGTGGACCGGCACCGCTCCCCTCTCGACGCATCCCGGCCGGCCGTCGGCTGACAGCCTCGAATCCGTGTCCCCAGTACCGAGAACCCGGTGCGCGTTCGCCCAAGCTCACGTACCTCGGTCACACCCCTCCCAGGTCCGCACCGGTTCGCTGCCCGCCGTCTCCCCGGTCCTCCCGCAGCGCGCCGCGCAACTCCTGGACCCGGCCGATCCGCTGACCGCACCGGTCGGCGCCGAGGACTGCGGCTGCTGAAACGCGTCCCGGGGTGAAGCCGGCAGCCCGGAAGAGGGGTTCCGGTGCCGATCGCGGTGTGTCCGGACCGTACGGCTGGCATGGTTTCGCCCGTGAGCAACGTACGCGAGGTCATCCGATATTACCGGCAGCCCGGATCGCGCATCGGGTACCGCCTTTTCCTGCACGGCACCAAGCATTTCGGTTTCTACCGCGAAAAGGACTCCCCGTGGCTCTGGTCGGCGGCCATGCGCCGCATGGAGGACAAAATGGGGAAGACGCTCGCGCAGCCGTCCGGCGCGCGCGTACTGGACGCCGGGTGCGGCGTGGGCGACGTGGCCGGTCACCTGGCCGGCCGCTTCGGGCTGCGCGTCCACGGGGTGGACCTGCTCGACACCCACGTCGCACAGGCCCGGCGCCGGACCTGCCGCCGCGGTCTCGATCACCTGCTCACCTTCTCGCAGAGCGACTACGCGGCCCTCGACTTCCCCGACGAGAGCTTCGACGCCGTCTACACCATGGAGACCCTGGTGCACGCCGCCGAGGCCGAGGCCGTCCTGCGGCAGTTCCACCGCGTGCTCAAACCGGGCGGCCGGCTCGTCATGTTCGAGTACGCCAGGGAGTTCCCCGCCCGTATGCCCGCATCGGTGGCCGAGGTCTTCCGGCAGCTGAACGACTGGGCCGCGATGCCGTCGTTCCAGCGTTTCACCTACGGCACACTGGAACGCCTGACCGCCGAAACCGGCTTTTCCGTGCGCCGGGTCGAGGACATCTCCCGCAGTATGTGGCCGATGCTCCGGTGTTTCGCCGTCATCGGGGCGCTGCCGTACGCGGGATTCCGGGCGGCGGGTCTGCACCGGCATTTCGTGAACACCATGTCGGCCGTGGAATTCTGGCGCCATCGCGCGTTTTGGCGTTACGAGATCCATACCGCCGAGAAGTAGGACGCACAGCGCCCGCGGTGTCTCAGGGAAAGCGCCCGGTCCCCGCGAAGATGTGCGCCCGCAGTCCGTACCGGTCGTCCGACGGTACGAACCCGGCCCGCTCCAGCACCCGCCGGGACGGCTCGTTCGCCGCCTCGGTCAGTGCCAGCACCGTACGGACCTCCGGCCGCCCGGCCGCCCAGTCGGCCAGC
This sequence comes from Streptomyces sp. NPDC059788, assembly GCF_042732265.1. Classification (NCBI taxonomy): domain Bacteria; kingdom Bacillati; phylum Actinomycetota; class Actinomycetes; order Kitasatosporales; family Streptomycetaceae; genus Streptomyces; species Streptomyces sp. NPDC059788. The sequence continues at coordinate 188,821 of NZ_JBHWHY010000001.1, forward strand.
AGGCGCGTGGCCTCGGTGGCCCAGCCCGCGCCGCGCGCCGCGGGGCAGAGGGCGTATCCGATCTCCACCGTGCCGTCCTCGTCCGGCGGGCCGTGGAGGCAGATGGAACCCACGGCCGTACCGTCGTCGGCCCGGACGATCGTGAACAGGCCCCAGCCGGGGCGGTACAGCCCGGCCGCGGCGGCGCGCACGAGGGCCTCGGCACAGGAGACGGTGGGTTCGGGCGGTTCGCCGCCCGCCCACACCGTCCCACCGGGCAGCGCGCTTTGGTCCGCGAGCCGCGCCGCGGCCGTCGGCAGCACCGGCCGCAGCACGACCCGGCCCGCCGCCAGGGCGACCGGGAAGCCCGCGCCCACCGTGGCGAGCGTCTCGATGAGCGTGCCGCTGTCCGCGCCCCCGGGCAGCTCGCCGACCTGCCCGTCGTCCACCCCGGTCACCCGCCACCCACCAGCAGGGCGCAGCGCCAGGTCCGTGGTGACGAAGCGGCAGCCCAGCCTGCGCAGCGCCGCCCGGACGACAGGGGCGACCGCCGACAGATCCGGGCGCGGACACCGGCCCGGCGTGTCCGGGTGGGCGCCGACGAGCACCGGCTCGCCGTCCACCCACCACACCCGCGCCCGCGCCGTGCCCGGCGGCTGTCCCGGCGTGCGGGCGGGGCGGCGGCTGTCCGGCGCGAGGCCGGCGAACGTCTCGTACGGTCCCGCGGAGTCGCGGGCCGCGCGGTAGCTGTCCGGCGTGGTCAGCAGGGGACAGCCGCGCTCGCCCAGGGCCGCGGCGAGCGTGCCGTACCGCTCGGGCGGCAGCGCCCGGCCGCGGTACCACGCCGCCCCGGCCCCGTACGGCACGCCCGCCACCGCCCCCGGCACGTCCCCGGCGAGCAGCGCCGCACGGCCGAGCACCGCACAGCGCGCGCCCGCGGCCCGCGCCGCACCGGCCTCCTCGGCGAACTCCGGATCGATGCGGCCGGTCCGCACCGGATCACCGGAGAAGACGAACACGCGGCCCCGGCCTCAGATCCGCGACAGTTCCGCCAGCAGGTCGTCCAGGCCCAGCGAGCCCTGCGACAGCGCCGCCATGTGCCAGGCCTTGAGATCGAAGTCCGCGCCGTGCCGCTGCCGGGCCGCCTCGCGGCCGTTGAGCCAGGTGCGCTCGCCCAGCTTGTAGCCGATGGCCTGGCCCGGCATCCCCTGGTAGCGGATGATCTCGCTCTCGACGAAGTCCGCGGGCCGGCTGCAGTGGCGGCCCAGGAACTCCTGCGCCAGCTCCGGCGTCCAGCGCTCGCCCGGGTGGAACGGCGCATCCGCCGGAATGGCCAGTTCCAGATGCATGCCGATGTCGACGATCACGCGGATCGCCCGCATCATCTGCGCGTCCAGGTAACCGAGGCGGCGCTCGGCGCTGGTCAAGAAGCCCAGCTCGTCCATCAGCCGCTCGGCGTACAGCGCCCAGCCCTCGGCGTTGGCGCTGACCATGCCCACCGTCGTCTGGTAGCGCGACAGGTCGTCGGCGACGTGCGCCCACTGCGCCAGCTGGAGGTGGTGGCCCGGCACACCCTCGTGGTACCAGGTCGAGACCAGGTCGTAGGCGGGGAAACGGGTCTGGCCCATCGTCGGCAGCCAGGTGCGGCCGGGCCGCGAGAAGTCCAGCGAGGGACTCGTGTAGTACGGGGCGGCGGCGCCACCGGGCGGCGCGATCCGCGACTCCACGTGCTTGACCCGCTCCGCCAGGTCGAAGTGGGTGCCGTCCAGCGCCTCGATGGCCTGGTCCATCAGCGCCTGCAGCCACTGGCGGGTCTCCTCGACGCCCACCACGGCCTCGCCGTTCCCGTCCAGCCAGGCCAGCGCCTCCCACGGCGTCTTCGCGCCGGGCAGGACCCGCTCGGCCTCCTCGACCATCTCGGCGTGCAGCCGGTGGAACTCCGACCAGCCGTACGTGTACGCCTCGTCCAGGTCCAGATCGGTGCCGTTGAAGTAGCGGGCGAGGCGGGCGTAGCGCTCGCGGCCCACCACGTCCGGCGTGCCCGCGACCGCCGGCGCGTAACGGTCGCGGAACCAGTCGCGCAGCTCCACCAGCGCGCCGGTCGCCACCGCCCCCGCCGCGTCCAGCTCGGCGCGCAGCGCCTCCGGGCCGGGCTCGGTCAGCTCGGCGAACCAGCTGCGGTCCGTACCGATCCAGGTGTCCAACTGGCCGACGACCGTGGCGACCTGCCGCGGCCCGGCCGGCAGATTCTGCTTCAGCCCCGCCTCCAGCGACGCGCGGTAGCCCTCCAGGGCCGCCGGCACGGCCCGCAGCCGCTGGGCGAGCGCCGCCCAGTCGTCGTCCGTCTCGACCGGCGTGATCGTCAGAACCTCGCGTACCGAGTGCAGCGGCGAGTGCAGATTGTTGACCGCGCGCAGCCCTTCGCCCGCCTCGTGCACCGCCAGCTCCGCGGTCAGCCGCTCGCGCAGCAGCCGGGCGCAGCGCCGCTCGCCCTCGCTGTCCGCGCCCGGCCGCCGCTCGGCCTCGGCGAGCCGGTCCAGCGTCGTACGGGCCAGCTGGGCCAGCGCCTCCTGCCCCGTGGGCGAGAAGTCGGGCAGTCGGCTCGAACTCTCCGGGACGCCGAGGAAGGTGCCGGTGATGGGGTCCAGGCCGATCAGCGCGTCCACGTAGGTGTCGGCGACCTGGCGGGGGAGCGGAGCGTTGTCGGAAGCAGTGGTGTGGGACATGCGCACCATCCTCGTACGGGAGCCCCCGGTACGTCATCATCAGCGCGCCGTACGTTGCCGCCGTGGGTGCCGCGTCCGCGCAGGGCGAACGGGGCGGAGCGCGGCACGGCCGCCCGGCCCGCCGCGACGGACCGCCAAAGGTCCGGACCGGACTATTGCTCCCGCCCCGAGCGGAGCAGCAAGCTCACAGAATGGACCTGGAATTACGGCATTTGAAGACGATCCGGACTATTGCCGACGCGGGCAGCCTCACCAAGGCCGCCGCCCGGCTCGGTCTGGCCCAGCCCGCCCTGAGCGCCCAGCTCAAACGCATAGAACGCACCCTGGGCGGCCGACTCTTCGAGCGCGGTCGCTTCGGCGTACGGCCCACCGCGCTGGGGGAGTTCGTACTCGACCGCGCGCGCGTGGTGCTGCCCGCGATCACCGACCTCCAACAGGAAGCCGTACGGTTCGGCAGCGCCGGCGGCACGGCGGCGGGCTTCCGGCTCGGCGGCACCCACGGTCCGCTGCTGGGCGGGCTGGTGGACCGGCTCGCGACCGTCCGTCCGGGAGTGCCGGTGACCACGTTCACCACCTGGTCCGAACGCGAGATCGCCGCGTCCGTCGTCGCGGGACGGCTGGACTTCGCGCTGATCGGCGCCTGCGGCGAGAGCCCGGCGCCCGAACCGGAACGGCTCAGCTGGCGGGAGGTCGCCATCGACCCGGTCTTCGTCATGCTCGCCGACCGCCATCCACTGGCCGGACGCCGTGAGATCGGCCTGGCCGAACTCGCCGCGGAGGCCTGGGCCGACGTACCCGGCGACGGCTGCTTCGCGGACTGCTTCACCCTCGCCTGCGCCCGCGCCGGCTTCACCCCCACCCGGGTCTACGAGACGGACACCGCCTCCTGTATCCACCTCGTCCAGGTCGGCCGCGCCGCGGGACTGTGCCGCGCGACCCTGCCGCCCACCCCCGGCATGGTGACCAGGCCGCTCGCCGGTACGCCGCTGACCTGGCGCCACCTGGTGGGCTGGCACCCGGGCTCGGCCGCCGCGGACTCGGCGGCCGAGGTCGTCGCCCAGGCGCGCGCCGCCCACGCCGACGCCGCCGCGCGCAGCGAGAGCTACACGCAGTGGCTGGCCGACCACCGCGCCACGGCCGACCCCGGCCCGCCGAGGTTCACCCCCGCGGCGCCACCGGAAGACACCACTTACCCACCGTCCCCGCCCGGCATCCATAACACCTGGCAGAAGGACAACTGACATCTACTGCCGCCCGGCACACCGCACCTAAGTTTTCGGCACCTCTCTCCACCCCCCCCCCCGAGACCGAGGAGACCACCCCCATGCGCCACAGACACGCCCGAACCAGCGCGTGTGCCGTCATCGCCGCCGTCGGCGCGCTTGTCCTGACCGCGCTGCCCGGTTCCGCGGCGGCCGAGTCCGTAAGGGCGGACTCGACGACTCCGCAGCCCCCCCACCGGTCGGCCGCCGAGACCCTTTCCGTCGGTGCCACGTCCGACGCCGTCTACCAGGCGATGCAGCGTGACCTCGGCCTGAACCGGACGCAGGCGGAGCGCCGGCTCGCCAACGAGGCGGAGGCGGGCGCCGTCGCCGGACGCCTGCACAACAAGCTGGGCGCTTCCTTCGCCGGAGCCTGGGTCAGCGGCACCACCTCCGCCACGCTCACCGTGGCCACCACCGACTCCGCGCGCCTCGCGGCCGTACGGGCGGCGGGTGCGCGCGCCGTCCACGTACCGCACACGCTCGCCCAACTCGACGCCGCCAAGGACAAGCTGGACCGCGCGTCCGCGCGCCGGGCCGCTCCCGAGGCGTCCTCGTGGGCCGTCGACGTCCGGACGAACACCGTGCGGCTGCGCGCCGCCGACCCGGCCGCCGCCCGGTCGTTCGTGGCCGCCAGCGGCGCCGACCGCGGCCTCGTCAGCGTCGGCGCGACCGCCGAACGCCCGCGCCCGCTCTACGACATCCGCGGCGGCGACGCCTACTACATGGGCGGCGGACGCTGCTCCGTCGGCTTCGCGATCACCCGCGGCAGCCAGCAGGGCTTCGCCACCGCCGGCCACTGCGGCCGCGCCGGAACCTCCACCACCGGTTACAACCAGGCCGCCCAGGGCAGCTTCCAGGCCTCCACTTTCCCGGGCCGGGACACGGCCTGGGTCGCCGCCAACAGCAGCTGGACCTCGACGCCGTACGTCAAGGGCCAGGGCGGCCAGAACGTACGGGTCGCCGGGTCCACCCAGGCGGCCGTCGGCGCCTCGATCTGCCGCTCCGGCTCCACCACCGGCTGGCACTGCGGCACGATCCAGCAGCACAACACCAGCGTCACCTACCCCCAGGGCACCGTCAGCGGTGTGACCAGGACCTCGGTGTGCGCCGAGCCGGGCGACTCCGGTGGCTCCTTCATCTCCGGCAGCCAGGCGCAGGGCGTCACCTCCGGCGGCTCCGGCAACTGCCGCTCCGGCGGTACGACCTTCTACCAGCCCATCAACCCGCTGCTCCAGGGGTACGGCCTCACGCTGAAGACCAACACCAGCGGCTCCGAGGACCCCGGCCCCAGCGAGCCGAGCGGTACCTGGGCCGCCGGCACGGTCTACGAGGCGGGCGCCGAGGTCACGTACGGCGGCACGACGTACCGCTGCCTCCAGGGCCACCAGGCGCAGGAGGGCTGGGAGCCCGCGAACGCGCCGTCGCTGTGGGAGCAGGTCTGATCCGTCGTTCCGAGTCCGGGTCCCGCGGCCCCGAATGCCCCTGAGGGCCGCGGGAACAGCTGAGGACCACTGAGGTACGGAACCGATCCGCACCGGTCCCCGTACCGCCCGGGGCCGGCTGGTACGAGCGCTCGCGTACTGGCCGGCCCCCTTTTGCGTTGCGTTGTCGCGGTGCTGTGGCGCCGCGACATCGTGCTGTCGGGCCGTCACGTGGTCCGGGTGCCGGTGTCCGGGGCGGCGTCCGCGGTCCGCCCGGGGCCCTGCCGTACCGTCCCGGTCCGTACGGAATCCGTCCGGCGCGCGGGCACGCCGGACGGGCGGGCACTGATCACCAAAGTGCCCTCCTCGATCTGGTAGTCCAGCGGCAGCCCCAGGCCGCGCATCGCCGCCACCATGCCGGTGTTCGACGCGTGGGTGATCGCGTAGACGCTTCCGCAGCCCGCCTCGGCGGCCATCGCGACCAGCCGGCGCAGCAGCTCCGAGCCGATGCCGCGCCGCTGCCACGCGTCCTCGACCAGCAGCGCCACCTCGGTCTCCTCGCCGTCCCACAGCAGGTGGCCGAGCGCCACCAGCCGCCCGGACGCGGTCTCGACCGCGAGCGTGCGGCCGAAGCGGGGCGAGAGCAGATGTTCCACGTAGCGCTCGGCGTCGGCGACCGGGCCGTGGTAGCGCATCGCCAGCGTCCGGGACGAGCAGCGGTCGTGCATCTCGCGGGCCGCCGTCAGATCGGCGGGATCGGCGCGGCGCACCGTGATCGGGTTGCCCTCGGGCAGGGTCAGCACGTCGCGGCGCGGCGGCACCCGGTGGCCGAGCCGGGCGTCCAGCTCGACGAGCGCCCGTACCCGCGCGAACTCGGTGGGCGTGAAGGGAAGGTGCGGGCGTTCGATGGTGACCGAGCCCCCGGACGGGTCGCGGAACGTCATGGTGTGCTCTTCGAGGATGCCCTCGTCCGGCACCGGCTCGGCCTCCGGGCGTCCGTTCCGGGTCCCCGCGGGCACCGAACGGATGGTGCAGCGCCCCAGCAACTGGCGTAGTGCGAGCGGAAGTTCGGCCGAGTCCAGGGCCGTACGGGTGGCCAGTCCCAGCATCCGGGTGGGGGCGTCCACCAGGTCGTGGGCGTCCGCGCGCTCCAGCCAGGTGTGGGCGCCGCCGGCCGAGGCCACCGCCCGGGTCAGTTCCTTCGCGGGCAGCGGGGCGGGGGCGCGCAGCAGGAACTCGTCCACCGTCCCGTCCGACAGCGGGTGGGTCTGGAGGCTCAGGATGTCCACCCGGTGCCCGGCCAGCGCGGCACACAGCGCGGCGAGGCTGCCCGGCTCGTCCCGCACGGTCGTACGCATCCGCCACAGCGCCGTCTCCTGCGGCTCCCCTTCGGGGCCGGCCGGAGCCGCGGGCGCTGCGGCGCCCGTATCGGTCGGCGGCGGCGCGTGTTCGTGGCGGCGTGACCACCAGGTGTGGAACGCGGCCGTGGCGATCAGCGCGACCGCGGCGCAGCACAGCAGCACCGGTCCCGACGGGCCGTGGGCGATGGTGTTGGCGATGGCGTCCGCCACGGACACGGCGGTGAACAGGGCCGCCAGCTCGACCAGGTCCCGCCGCCAGTGGTGGCGGCGGGAACTCTTGGCAGATGTCGCGTCAGTCATGCAGACCAGCGTCGTCGACGGGTGTTGCCTGATCGCGAACGCTCTGTGACCGATGGGTAAAGGACACAATCGAGGCAAAAGGCGGCGGTTGTGTCGGTTGGCCAGCGGGTGCAGACGAACCGACGGGCCCGGTCGGCCCGGCGGGCGCGGCGGAACCGGTCGGCCCGGTGGGTGCGGTGGTTCCGGAGGCTTCAGCCACCCCACCGGCCCCATCCGGTTCGCTTCAGCCCTACCGCCCCGGCTGGCCCACCCGCCCCGGCTGCAACGACTGGCTGAACAGCACCTGCCCGCTGTCCTGCCGCAGCCGTACCGTCAGTTCGCCGCTGTCCCCGTCGATGTCCACCTCGCCGAAGTACTGCGGACTCTCGGCGGGGGAGACGTTCGCCCGCCGCGGCGCCTTCACGAAGGGCTGCGCGGGCCCGAACGTACCGTCCAGCGGCACGGCCGGGAAGCCGCCCGCGTTCAGCGGGCCCGAGACGAACTCCCAGAACGGCGCGAAGTCCTTGAAGGCGGCGCGCGACGGGTCGTAGTGCTGGGCGGAGGTGTAGTGCACGTCGGTGGTCAGCCACACCGTGCCCGTGACGCGCCGGTGCTTGATGTGCCGCAGCAGCTCCGCGATCTGGAGCTCCCGGCCCAGCGGTGCGCCCGGATCGCCCTGTGCCACCGCCTCGAAGTTCGCCGTGCCGTCCGCGACCACGAGCCCGAGCGGCAGATCGGAGGCGATCACCTTCCACACCGCGCGGGATCGCGACAGCGCCCGCTTCAGCCAGGCCAGCTGCTCGGCGCCGAGGATGCCCTGGCGCTCGTCGGTCTGCCGGTTCGGGGAGTTGGCGTTGCGGTACGTGCGCATGTCCAGCACGAACACGTCCAGCAGCGGCCCGTGGTTGATCACCCGGTAGACCCGCCCGCTGCCGCCAGGCCGGAGCGTACGGATCGGGAAGTACTCCCGGAAGGCCCGGAAGGAACGCGCCGCGAGCACGTCCACGTCCTTCTCGGTGTACCGGTCGTCGTCCAGGATCTGGCCCGGGTACCAGTTGTTGCGCACCTCGTGGTCGTCCCACTGGATGACCGTGGGGACCTGCGCGTTGAAGCGGCGCAGGTTCGCGTCCAGCAGGTTGTAGCGGAAGGCGCCGCGGTACTCCGCCAGTGTCTCGGCGACCTTCGACTTCTCCTCGGTGGTCACATTGCGCCAGATCCGGCCGTCGGGCAGTCGCACACTGGCCTCGATCGGACTGTCGGCGTAGATGTTGTCGCCGCTGCACAGGAAGAAGTCCGGGTCGCGGCGGCGCATCTCCTCGTAGATCCGGTAGCCGCCGAGCTCCGGATTGATGCCCCAGCCCTGCCCGGCGAGGTCGCCCGACCACGTGAAGCGCACGCCGTCCCGGCGCCGGTCCGAGGCCGTACGGAACGTGCCGGTCACCGGCTCGCCCGTACGCCGGTAGTCGTGGGGGTCGGCGAGCAGCACCCGGTAGTGGATCTGCTCGGCGGACGGCAGGCCGTGCAGCGCGGTGGTGCCGGTGAAGTCCGTACCGGGGCCGAGGACCGGGCCGTGCCAGGTGCGGGCGTTGCGGAACGACTCGGTCGCGGCGGTCTGCACGAGCATCCGGGCCGGCCGGTCGGAGCGCGCCCACACCAGCCCGGACGAGGTCGTCACGTCACCGGTCTGCACGCCCCACAGGGCGTTCGGCCGTCCGGCGCGGGCCTGGGCGGGCGCCGTGCCCGTGGCGTTCGCTGCCGCGGTGCCCGCTCCCGGGGCGCTCGCTCCCGCGGCGTGCGCTCCCGCGGCGTGCGCGACGCCGGGCAGGGCGAGCGCCGCGGTGCCGAGCGCCGCGCCGTGCAGCACCGACCGCCGGTCGACGCCTCTGCCGGATGCCTGCGCCATGTGAAACCTCCCGTGTTACGACCGATCTTGGTGACGCTCCCGTTCGTACCGTCGCCCGGTGCCCCGCCGCCGAACGCGGAGTGAACTCCAGGGGGCGGGCCGGGGCGGGGTGGCCCGGTCCGGGCCGGTTCCCGGCCCGGACGCCGCCTAACGGGCCGTGTCGAGGACGACCCGGGCGACCAGCGCCGGATCGTCGTTCATCGGCACATGCCCGCAGCCCGGCAGCCGGACGAGGCGGGCGCCGGGTATCGCGTACTTGGCGCGTACGCCCTGCCGGCGCAGCAGCAGCCGGTCCCGGTCGCCCCAGGCGACGGTCACGGGAATGTCCGGTACGTCATCGGTGAACAGTACGGCGCGGCCCGCCGCCAGGCTGGGTGCGAAACCGGCCGCGGCGCGCAACGCCTCGGTCTCGGCCACCACCGCCGCCGCCGAACGGCGCCCGGGATGCGCGTAAATGGTGCTCGTCAGGGAGGCCCGCCCGGCCGCCGAACGCGCCAGCAGCCCCACCGCGGGCCGCGGCAGCAGCTTCGCGCCGGCCCGCATACCGCGCAGGACCCCGAAGGCGTACCGCCGCTCCGCCTGCGTCCAGAAACCGCCGGGGGACAGGGCGGTCACCGACCGGACGCGCTTGACGCGGCCCAACTCCAGGGCCAGCAGCCCGCCGAGGGAGTTCCCGGCGATGTGCGGCCGGTCGAGGCCCAGGGCGGTGAACGTGACGGCCAGCAGCGAGGAGACCGAGCCGAGGTCGTAGGCCATCCCGGGCGGCAGCGCCGGGGAGGCGCCGAAGCCGGGCAGGTCGAGGGCGATCACCTCGTGGGAGGCGGCGAGGATGTCGCAGACCGGTTCCCAGGCCTGGAGGTGGTGCCCGATGCCGTGCAGGAGGACGATCGGCGGGCCCGAGCCCTTGCGCTGGTAGGCGACGGTGCATTCGGGCCCGCCGGGCGGTGTGACGTGGGCGAAGGAGAGCGATGCGGTCATGAGGGCTCCGTAACGTGGCGGATGTCCTGCTGGGTGTCCGGTCGGTGGAGGTGGCGGAGACGGTGGCGGGGGAGTGCGGGTACGCGGGGCGGCGCGCAGGAACACCATGTCAGCGATGGCTACCGAGGGGTAGGCAGCGGTTCGCGGAGCTTGGACGGAGTGGCCCTGTCCGCGCCCCGACCGGTGCCCGGTGGCGCGCCCCGGTCTGCCCGCTGTGCCGCACACCACGCCTCCGTGCGGCACTTTCCGCCCGTTTCCGCTGGACAACGCCCGGTCGGCCCGCTGGGATGAAGGCGTGGACGAAGGGGTGGACGAAGGCGTGCAGACCGACTCGGCAACCGATGTTTTCCAGGAACACCGCCCCGTGCTGCTCGGCGTCGCCTACCGGATGCTCGGCCGGGTGGCCGACGCCGAGGACGTGGTGCAGGAGGCGTGGCTGCGCTGGTCGTCCGCCGACCGGGAGCAGGTCCGCGAGCCGCGCGCCTACCTGGTGCGCGTCACGACCCGGCTGGCCATCGACCGGCTGCGGCAGGTCCAGGCGCGCCGGGAGGCGTACGTGGGCCCATGGCTGCCCGAGCCGCTGGCCACCGAATTCGGCGCCACCTTGGGCGCCACCACCGGCGCCGCCGCCGACACCGCCGAGCGCGCCGTCCTCGCCGAGTCCGTCACCCTCGCCGTCCTGGTCGTCATGGAGTCCCTGTCGCCGCTGGAGCGCGCGGTGTTCGTGCTGCGCGAGGCGTTCGGGTACCCGTACGCGGAGATCGCCACGGTCCTGGAGCGCGGCGAGGCCGCGGTGCGCCAACTCGCGGGCCGCGCCCGCCGCCACGTCGAGGAGCGCCGCCCGCGCTTCGAGGTCGACCCGGCCCAGCAGCGCGACCTGACCGAGCGCTTCCTCGCGGCGGCCGCGGGCGAGGATCTGCAAGGTCTGCTGAATCTGCTGGCCGAGGACGTACGCCTGGTCGGCGACAGCGGCGGCAAGGCCAAGGCGCCGCTGCGGATCATCGAGACCGCCGACAAGGTCGGCCGCTTCGTGATCGGCGCGACCCGGAGTGGTGTCCCGATGCCGGAGTTCGTCTTCCTGGAGCTCAACGGCGGTGTCGCGGTGGTGCTGCTGTCCGCGGGCAAGCCGGATTCGGTCTTCCAGCTCGACGTCGTGGACGGCCGCATCCAGACCGTCTACGTCATCCGCAATCCGGACAAGCTGGCGTCGCTCTCTGTCGGGGGCTGAGGGGCGGGAGGGGCTGAAGAACCGGGGCGAGGGCCGTGGGCTGACGATCCGAGGGGCTCGACGGCCCCTCGGACCGGCCCGCAGGGCGCGGCCGGCCGGTCGAGCCGGTCAGTCGGCCGCCCGGGTCGCGGTGACCATGCGGGTCCGCATCCACGGCCCGCCCCACCACATGCGCCAGCCCAGCTCGCGGACACCGACCCCGCTGACCGGCGACGCTCCGAGGACGCCTCCGTAAAGAGACACGGAACGGCCGATGTCGGCGATCACCAGCCGTCCTCCGGGACGCAGTACGCGCACCGCCTCGGCCACGGCCCGGCGCCGTCCTTCTTCGTCCTTGATGTTGTGCACGGCCAGGCTGGAGAGCACGACATCGAACCCGCCGTCGCCGAAGGGCAGCTCCCGAAGGTCACCGGTGTGCAGTTCCACCCGGTCCTGGACACCCTCGGCCTGCGCGTTGCGCGACGTGGTGCTCCGGGCGTTGCCCGTCTGGTCGGCGCTCCTCCACAGGTCCACGCCCACGGCCCGCCCCTCCGGCACCCGCCGGGCGCCGGCCAGCAGCACGGCGCCCCGCCCGCACCCGAGGTCCAGGAGCCGCTCGTCGCCCCGCAGCTCCAGCTCGTCCAGCAACTCTTCCCACACGGCGAACTTGCCGCGCCGCGTGGAGTGCGCATACAGCACGAAGGCGACACCCATCACCAACGCGCACAGAAACGGCAACCAGGCCACTCCCGGCCCCGGCCCCGAAAGCGTGGCGATCCCGGCCACCGCAGACCCCACGGCTCCGCAGCCGAGGCCGAACAGCGCGTACGGGGCATCGATGCCGTACGCCCCCTGCCGGCGCCCCCGCCCTCCGCCGGTTCCGCCCTGTCCTTCGCCGTCCTGTCCCTGTCCTTTTCCGACTCCGCTCAGCACGAGGAGCCCCCCTTAGTGATCATGACCGAATGCCGCGGTAATCCTACGAGCCGCCACCTGTACGGCCCCTGCGCGACGCCTTCGCGATCGATACTCCCCACAGGCCCTGGCCGCGGGCCGGGAACGGATCGGGTGATTGGTCTTGACCAAGGGTGGGGGCGGCCATATCGTCACAGGGATACTGCAACAACCTTTAATAAAGAAGCGCTCATATCCGGGCGCACGTGCGGGCCCCCTGACGGGCCCGTATCCCGGTGGGGACCACCCCCTCCGGGGAGACGGCCATGGCGGAGGACAGGGTGGGGACCACGCAGCTCGAAACGGCGCCGGAGCCGAAGTACTGGCACCTCAAGACCGTGCTCAGCGAGGCGCTCGACTCGGAGTTCTCGGTCGGGGAGATCCTGCCCAACGAACGGGAGCTGGCGGCCCGGTTCGGTGTCGCCCGTGCCACGCTGCGGCAGGCACTGGAGCAGCTGGAACTGGAAGGCCGCCTGCAGCGCCGCCGCGGTGTGGGCACGACCGTCGCGCCGCCCCGCGTGGGCGTGGCCGTCGACCCGGCGCGCCACACGTGGCCGGGCGCGCCCGGCGACGACTGGCGGCCCGTCGACGCCGTCGAGTCCCAGGACGTGCCCGCGGCCGTGGCACGCCTGCTGGAGCTGGTGCCCGGCGAGCAGGTGCACGTCGTGCACCGCAGCCGGGTCACGCACGGCCAGCCGGTCGCCGCCGAGCAGCTGTACGTGCCCGCGCGGTGCGTACCGGACGCCGCCGCCGGCGCAGCGGTGGACGCGCCGGCCCGCGCCCGCAGCGTGCTCGGCGAGCTTCAGCAGCTCGAACTGGAAGGCCAGGACCGCGCGGTCGAGCTCGGCTCGGCCCGCGCCGACGACGCCAGGGAACTGGACCGGCTGCCCGGCGCCCCGGTCCTGGTCGTCACCACCCGCTACTTCGCGGGCGGCCGTACCGCGGCCGTGGCACTGTCCACGTACCGCGCCGACACCTGCCGGCTCACCTTCGGCGACAACGAGGCCGACGCGGGCGTCACGGTCCTCGCAAGCTAGGCGGTGGGGCCCGCGGCCAGGGCTGAGCATCCGCAGGCCCAGTACGTTGACGGCCGAGGTCGCGAGCACCACTCCGCCGCCCCGGGGCGAGCTTCTGCACGGTGAAGTACGGCCCCTTGGCGTTGGTGGTCAGCAGCTGGTCGTACAACTCCTCACGCGTCGCCTCGAACGGTGCGGAGCCGGTGGCACCGGCATTGGCGAACAGGGCGCCGACCGTGCCGAACTCGGTCTTCACCCGGTCCGCCAGCGCATGGATCTGCGGCAGTGATGCCGTGTCACTGCGGACGGCGATCGCGTTCTCGCCGAGTTGCTCACGGGCGGCATTCAGCTTGCCCTGGTCGCGCCCGGTGATCAGGACGCGCGCGCCTTCGTCCGCGAGTGACCGGGCGGTGGCGAGGCCCAAGCCGCTGCTGCCTCCTGTGATGACGGCTTTCTGGCACTCGCGCCACGCAGGTCATGCGTGGCGCGGCGTCAGTGACCTGGCCGCAGCGTGATCACGACTTTGCCGTGGACGTGACGCCCGGCTTGCAGTGTCACGGCTTCGCGGATCTGCTCGATCGGGAAGGTGGCGGCGATCGGTACCGTGATCGCGCCTGCGAGGACCGCGTCGCCGATCCGCTCCCTGGCGTCCGGGCTCGCGTCGAATCCGCCGGTCGCGTGGACGCCGCCGGGAGGTTGGGGTCCTGCGGCGATCGTGGAGATCCGCTCGGGCGGCACACCGAGCGCGAGCGCGGTCTCGGCCGTTTCGATGCCGAACAGGTCGGTCGCCGCGCTCACGCCCTCCGGAGCCAGGGCTCGTACCCGGTCCGCCAGTCCGGGGCCGTAGGTCACAGGCTCGGCGCCGAGCTGGCGCAGGTACTCGAACGTGCCCTGGGCGGCGGTCCCGATCACTCTGGCACCGGCGAGCTCCGCCAGCTGTACGGCGAAGACGCTAACGCCGCCCGCGGCGCCGCCGACCAGGACGGTGTCGCCGGAACGCACGTCGATCGCGGCCAATGCGGCGGCGGCGGTCATTCCGGCTACGGGCAGCGTGGCCGCCACCTCGTCGCTGATGCCCTCCGGCGTGTGCCAGAGCGGCTCGGTCGTGCCGGTGGGGGTCTTGACCACCACGAAATCGGTGGCGGCCCTGCCCAGCGCGCCGCCGTGGACACGGTCACCCACAGCGAACCCCGTGGCGCGGGCGCCGACTTCGTCCACGATCCCGGCGAAGTCGAACCCGAAGCCGGCCGGCACGTCGGTGCCGAACCGGGCGGCGGCCTCGGGCTGCGAGGCGATGCCCCAGTCCATGGGATTCAGACCGGCGGCCGTGACACGGACCCGGACCTCGCCCGGCCCTGCATGGGGTTCCGGAGTGACGGCACCAGGTCCCGCAAGATGTCCGCATGGCCCGTTGGCAACCGCACGCACCCGAGCGACTGCTCATCGCCGCCCTTGAACTGTTCGAGGAGCGGGGCTACGACAACACGACGGTCGTCGAGATCACAGAGCGCGCGGGACTGACCAAGAGCACCTTCTTCCGGCACTTCCCGGACAAGCGAGAGGTGCTCTTCGGCGGGGGCGCGATGTCCGAATTGCTCGTCGACGCGTTCGACACGGCAACGGCCGGGGCCGGCCCCCTCGAAGCGGTGGCACATGCCCTGGACGCGATCGGCAGGAAAGCCTTCACCTCCGATCGACGGGAATTCAGCGCCCGGCGGTCGGCAGTGATCGCCGCCAACCCTGAACTGCGCGAACGTGAGGCACTGAAGGAACTCGGCCTCATCGCGTCGATGGCCGACGCGCTCAAGCGCCGCGGTGTTCCCGACCTGACCTCACGCGTAGCCGCCGAATTGGGCGCGCTCGCCTGAGAATCGCCTACGAGCGCTGGCGGGACGCCGCCGACCGCGACGACTTCGCCGAACTCGCGCGGCGGACACTCACCGAAGTGCGAGCGGCCGGCGCCTTGTGCTGACGGCATGCCCTCGGCACAGACCCGCTCCCACCGGCACCGGCCGCGACGCCGACTGCGGCACCGACCGCGGCACCGGCCGTGATGCGGGGCGCGTCGCAGGGCACCCCGTCGTGGCGGCCGGAGCGCCGCCGAGCGAGAATCGGCCCATGGTGAGGGTCGGATCGATTGTGCTGGGTGCTTCGGACGTGCCGCGTGCGGCTGCCTTCTGGATGCACGCCCTGGGATACGTACCGCGCGAGGAGATGGAAGACGACTGGGTGGTGCTGCGGCCCGCGGAGGGCACCGGGGCGCAGGTGTCCATCGGCCGGAGCGCGACGCCCGTCCAGGAGCGACCGCGGGTCCACCTGGACCTGTACGCCGAGGACGCGGTCGACCAGGCCGCCGAGGTCGAGCGGCTGGTGGCCCTGGGCGCCCGCCGGGTCGAGTGGGACCTCTACCCGGACGACGCCGACTTCGTCGTACTGGCCGACCCCGAGGGCAACCGCTTCTGTGTCATCGACACCGGTCGGGGCTGATCACCGGCCCTCCTTTCACCCGGCCTCCGCCGGTGTCGTCAGGAACGCCCGCACCATCGGTACGACGAGGTCGGCGCGTCTCGGCAGGTTGCTGTGGGTCGTCGCCGGGAGTACGCCGAGCCGTGAGCCGGGAATCAGCTCGTGCATCTCGACGGCGTGTTCCAGCCGGACGAAGTCGGTGTCCCCGACCAGCAGGAGGACCGGGGCTTCCAGCCCGGCCAGGGACTCGGCGGGCCAGCCCTCGAAGGAGTGCACCGTCGGCTGCAGCTTCTCGGCGAACGTCTCGAAGCGACTTGGATCGGGGGCGACTTTCACATACGCCTCGTACATCTCCTGGAAGTCGCCTTCGGTGGGCATCCGCGCGGAGCCCGGCCGGGCGTCGGGGGCGAGGATCTCCGCGTGATAGCCGTCGGGGCGGTAGTGGGTGGAGGCGAGCACCAGCCGGTTCACCCGCGCGGGCCGGGTGAGCGCCAGTTGGAGGGCGGTCAGGCCGCCGAGGCTGATCCCGAAGAAGTCCGCCCGGTCGATCCCGAGGTGGTCCAGCAGGGCCACCACGTCGTCGGCCAGGTGGGAGAGCGTCGGGGCCCGGTCGATGTCGCCGGTGTGGCCGTGCCCTTGCAGCTCGACGGCCACGATCTGGCGCGTCGTGGCGAGCGCGGGCAGTATGCCGCCGAAGGACAGGTCGATGGTGTGCAGCCCGCCGTGCAGCAGGACCAGGGGCTGTCCCGTGCCGTGGATCTCGTAGTACAGATCCAGACCGTTGACCCGCGCGTATCCCGCGGATGACGGATACGTGAAGGTCTCGGCGAGGGGTTCTGCGGGGGACTCGGTGGGAGTCCCGGCAGGGGGATCCGTGGGGCTTTCCTGTTGCTCGTTCATCGCGCTCTCCCCGGTTCGGCACGGCAACTGACCGTCCCCGAACGCCTGCTCGGCCAGGCTCCGGGGCAACTGGTCAGAACACTAGCCGGGGGGTCTGACAACGCCCGCGCGACCGACGCCGCGTCAGGGGTTGTTCAGATAGGCGAGGACGGCGAGGACGCGACGGTTGGTGTCGTCGTCATCGGTGATGCCGAGCTTCCCGAACATGGAGGTGGTGTATTTGCTGATGGCGCTCTCACTGAGGAAGAGCCGTCGGCCGATGGCCTGGTTGGACAGCCCTTCGGCCATCAGGCCCAGCACCGAGTGCTCACGCTCGGTGAGCCCGGAGAGCAGCCGGTTGGACGACCCGCTGGACAGCAACTTGGCGATCACGGCCGGGTCCATGGCGGTCCCGCCGCCGGCGACGCGTTCCAGCGCCTCGATGAACTGGTCGGCGTCGAACACGCTCTCCTTGAGGAAGTAGCCGACGCCACCGCCGCCGTCGGACAGAAGCTCGCGGGCGTACAGCTGCTCGACGTGCTGGGACAGGACCAGGACCGGCAGTCCGGGCACTTCGCGGCGGGCGGCCAGCGCCGCACGCAGGCCCTCGTCCGACTGGGCCGGCGGCATCCGGACGTCCACGACGGCGACGTCCGGCCGCCACGCCAGCAGCGCTTCGAGCGTTTCGGGCCCGGTGGCCGCCGTCGCCACCACCTGGTGCCCGCACGCCTCGATGAGGCGGACCATGCCGTCCCGCAGCAGGTAGAGGTCTTCGGCTACAACGATTCGCATGGCACCATCATCCTCACCCGCGTCGGACCGCCGTCCGGGCTGGTGATCTCCAGGGTGCCGTCGAAGACCGCGAGGCGGCGGCGCAGCCCCGCGAGTCCACCGCCGTCCTGCGCGAAGGCCCCGCCCCGGCCGTCGTCCTCGACGTCGACGACGAGCGCCGCCGCGTCCCGGGTGAGGGAGATCCGGCCCCGCGTCGCACGGGCGTGCTTGACCGCGTTGGTCACGAGTTCGGCGACACCGAAGTACACGGCGGACTCGATCGGCGGGTCGAGGCGCAGCCGTACGTCGGCGTCGACTGTCACTTCGAGCGGGCTGTCCAGGGCGAAGGCCCGGACGGCGTCGACGAGCCCCCGCTCGTTCAGCACCGGCGGGTTGATGCCCCTGACCAGTTCGCGGAGCTCGGCCAGCGACGCGGTGGCGCCCAGCCGCGCCTCCCGCATCAGCGCCCTGGCCTGCTCGGGGTCGGTCGCCATCAGCTTCTCCGCGGTCGCCAGCGACAGCCCGAGGCCGACCAGGCGGGCCTGCGCACCGTCGTGCAGATCGCGTTCGATCCGGCGGATCTCGGCGGCCTGCGCGACCGTCGTGTCGGCGCGCTGGGCCGTCAGCTCGTCCACCCGGTCCGCGAGTGCCATCGCGGTCGACGGGCGCAGGAACCGGACCGCCACCGGTCGGACGGACCGCCAGGCATACGGGGCGGTGGCGATCGCCACGACGGCGCCGAGCACCCCGGCCAGGCGCATGTGGAGTTCCGGCCGGCCGAATCCGAGGACCGCCGCCGTGACCGCGGCCGGCGGGACGGCCGAGGCCAGGCCCGCGGTGACCGGTGCGATCGCGGTGAAACGCAGGTCCCGCCAGTTGGCCGGGTCGCTCCACCGGGTCCGCCGGCGCTGGTCCAGGAGGGCGTCCCGGCGGGTGCGCTCGTAGGAGAAGCCGTTCCACCAGTACCCGGTGGACATGCGCACCACGGGTGGCGCCTGCCGGTACCCGGCGGGAATCTCGGTGGCCGTCCACTTCGCGACGAGGAAGCGCACCATCCGGCAGACCGGACGCGACAGGGCGAGCGTGCCCACACACACCAGGACCAACGGCGCCACCCACGACCAGGGGTTTGCCGCTCCCCACCAGATCCCCAGTGCCACGGCGGCGGCCCACACCGCCGGCACCAGCATGACGACGACCACCACCGCACACGCCCTCGCGAACCCTACGCAGGCACTGGTCACCCACGACATCATCGGTCGCACGATCCTTCCTTCTGCTTCGTCGCCCCGTCCGCGGCGTCCGCGGTTCCCGCGGTGGACCGGTACGGCCGGGCCGGCGGGACCGGCCGGTACGGCCCGGTGGTCCAACTCTGCACCGTACGGAGCCCCGCACCGCCCGGATCGGCGCCGGAGTGGGTCTGGCCCCACCCACCCGTGCGTCCAGGCCCACACCGGGCCGGGCCGGCCGGGGGCGACGGTTTCGGGCCGATGGTGCCGGGCCGTACGAGGTCCGCCTCTCAGCGCCGTGCTGTGACCGTTCCCTCCACGGCGAACAGTTCGCCCTCGACGTGGTCCAGCGCGAGCCGCAGGGCGCCCGTGGCCACCGCCGCTTCGCCGAGCACGGACAGCGCCACCTGGGGCGGGCGCAGACAGTAGCGGGCCAGCTCGGTGCGGAGCGGCTCCAGTACGTCGTCCAGGCCCGCGGCCCAGCCGCCGACGATCACCAGTTCCGGGTCGAGGGCGAGCACCAGGGCCGCGACGTCGTGCACCAGCCGCCGGATGAAACGGTCCATCGCGTCCCGGGCCCGCGTGTCACCGTCGCGCGCGAGGGCGAAAACCCGCGCCACCTGGGCCTCGTCCAACGGGTGCAGCGGCTGCCCGGTCGTGGACAGCAGCTTCTCCGGTGTGGCCTCGCGCCCCAGCAGGTGCAGCGCGCCGATCTCCCCGGCGGCCCCGCCGAAGCCGCGGTGCAGCCGCCCCCCGATGAGCGCGCCGGCCCCCGGGCTCAGGCCCGCGAGGACGAAGACGATGTCGTCCGAGGCGGCGGCCGCGCCCTTCCAGTGCTCGGCCACGGCGGCGGTGTTCGCGTCGTTCTCGACCAGGACGGGACACCGGAACGAGCGACGCAGCCGGTCGCCGAGCGGCAGCCCGGTCCAGCCCGGGAGCGCCGTGCCCAGCCGTACGGTGCCGTCCGCCTCCACGATGCCGGGGCTGCCCACCCCGACCGCCCGCAGCGAACTGCGGGCCACGCCCGCCCGCCGCAGCAGCTCGGCCACCGCGGCCCGCACCTTCTCCAGCCGTTCGTCCGCGGCCGCCGACTCCTCGACCGCGCGCTGCGCGGAGCCGAGCACCCGCCCGCCGAGGTCCGAAAGCAGCGCCGCCACCCGGTGCGGACCGATCTCGATGCCCAGCAGGTGCCCGGCCTCCGTACGGAAACGGAAGCGGCGGGCGGGCCGGCCCTGGCGCCGGGCCATGCCCTCGTCGGCGGGGACCTCCACCACCAGGCCGGTCTCGATCAGGCCCTCGACCACGCCCTCGACCGTGGGCCGGGACAGGCCGGTCACCTCCACGAGGTGGGTCAGCGTCGGGGAGTCGGCGGCGCGCAGCGCGTGCAGCACCACCGCGGAGTTGATCCGTCGCAGCAGGGAGGGGTCCCCGCCGGTTAGCCGCCCCAACGTCCGTCTCCCTCGCATTGCGTTTGTGGCGGATCGTAGCCGGTCAACTGGTGTGCGGCGAGTCCCGGGCGGTGTTCGGGGGACGGCCGGGAAGCCGTACGGGGACCGCGGGCGGGCGCCGCTCCCACCGTACGCACGGGCCCGGGTACGGCCGCCGGCGGCCTGACGCGAGGCCAATTGTCAGACCCCGGCTGTTTACTGACGGCATGACGAACGTGAGCACGGCGCAGCATCTGACCGCCATCGACCTCCTCCGCGGCCGCGACTTCCCCGACCAGCCGGTCCGCTCCGCCATGGTCGAGAGCGGCCCCGGGTTCCACGTCGCCCAGCTGCGCGGCGACGAGCAGCTCTGGGACGCCGACCCCGCGGACATCAAGGAGACCGCGCAGGAGTACCGGGCCGAGCTGGAGGGACTCATATCGGCTCTCTGCTTACGCTGGGGCGAGCCGGAGGTGCTCGACCTGGCGGACCACCTGGAGCGGGTGGCCATGGGGATGCCGGTCCGGCCGCCGCTCGACGTCCTGTGCGGCCGGGTGCCGTGCGTGCACGCCTGGCGTGCCGAGGGGCGCTGGATCGCGGTCGGCCTGGGGGAGGGCGGGCCCGAGATGCCGGTGTTCCAGCTGCTGGCGGCGGTCGGCCGGGTGGACACGGCGCGCTGACCAAGCAAAACGGGTGGCGGCGCCGGTGCCGTCGGCCCGGTGGGGACCGGCTGCACCGCCGACGCCACCCGTCCCGGGCCCGTGGGGTGCGGGGGCCGCGCGCGGACCGTACCGGCGCGGCCGTCCCTGTGTCCGTGCGCGGACCCGCCTCCGGGTGCGGTGTGCCGGTCCTGCTCGGACTGCTCGCTCTACTTGTCCTGGTCGCCCTGCCGGTCGCGGGAGTGCGCCCACGGGTGGCGCAGGCGGATCCAGATGTCCCGGGCCTGGCGGCCCGCCTCGGTCCGGCTGTGGGCCACCAGCTCGCGGGCCTGTTCCGGGGTCTCGACCATCGGCCCGGAGCCGCGCAGCGGCTTGCCCGCCGTCTCGTGCAGGAAGAAGGCGGCGATGAAGCCGATGACGCCCGCCACCATCAGGTAGTACGCGGGAATCATATGGCTGCCGGTGGACTCCACCAGCGCGGACGCGACCAGCGGAGTCGTACCGCCGAACAGCGACACGGAGATGTTGAACGCGATCGACAGCGCCCCGTAGCGCAGGTGCGTGGGGAAGAGCGCCGGCAGCGTCGAGGCGGAGGTGCCCGCGAAACACACCAGCAGCAGGCCCAGCACGAGGCATCCGAAGGCCGGGAAGAGGATTCCGCCCTGACGGATCAGCAGGAACGCCGGATAGGCGAGCGCCACGAGCGCGATGCTGGACGCCATGAACACCGGCCGGCGGCCCCACCGGTCCGAGGTACGGCCCACGGTCGTGATCGTCAGCGCGACGACGACCATGGTGCCCAGGACCATCAGCTGCGCGGTGGTGGCGTCCTCGCCGAGCGTCTCGGTCATGAACGTGGGGAGGTAGGACGTCACCATGTAGTTGGTGACGTTGTACAGCAGCACCAGCCCCATGCAGATCAGCACGGCTTCCCAGTGCCCGGTGAAGATCTCCTTCAGCCGGCCCTTGCCCGACTGCCGGGCCTCTTCGATGGGCGTGTCGCCGGAGCTCGCGTTCTCGGCCTCCTGCCGCGCGGCTTCCGCCTCCTGCTTGAAGGCCGGGGTCTCCTCCAGCTTCATCCGCATGTAGAGGCCGATGAGGCCGAGCGGTCCGGCGACCATGAAGGGGATGCGCCATCCCCAGCTCTCCAGGCCGTCCGTGCCCAGTACGGCGGTGAGCACGGTCACCAGGCCCGAGCCGAGGGCGTAGCCGACGAAGGTGCCGAAGTCGAGCCAGCTGCCGAGGAAGCCGCGGCGCTTGTCCGGGGCGTACTCGGCGATGTAGGTCGTGGCGCCGGCGTACTCGCCACCGGTCGAGAAGCCCTGCACCAGCCGGCACGCGAGCAGCAGCAGAGGTGCCGCGAAGCCGATGGAGTCGTAGCCGGGCAGGAAGCCGACCGCGAAGGTGCTGATCGCCATCATGATCATGGTGGCGGCCAGCACCCGCTGCCGTCCGATGCGGTCGCCGAGCGGTCCGAAGACCAGACCGCCGAGCGGCCGCACGAGAAAGGCCGCGGCGAAGGTGGCGAAGGTGGAGACGAGCTGGGCGCCGGGGGAGCTGGACGGGAAGAAGACCTTGCCCATCGTGGCCGCCAGATAGGCGTAGACCCCGAAGTCGAACCACTCCATCATGTTGCCGAGGGCGGCCGCCGTGACCGCACGGCGTACCTGCGGTCCGGGAGTGACGGTGACTTCCTCGACACTGAGCTGGTTTTTGCGTCGGCGCAGCAATGTGCGCAGCAGCCGGTCGGTGTCGGAGTTTCTTCCTCCGTCCGACCGCTTGTTCCGCCGGACGCGCGGCGGCTGAGGCTGACCGGTAGTCATCTCGTCCTGTCGCTAGGGGCTGAGCGGCATATAGGTAACTCCGAGTATCAACGCAAAGGTCGAAATCGGCATAACCAGCATAGGAGCGACACGAATGGGGCCAACGGAACGCTTGGCGGCATTTCGGCTCACTGGCCGTATCCATACGGCGCAACGCTTCCGAACGGCCCAACCGCTCCGCACGGCCCCACCACCCCGTGTGCCCTACACACAACGCACGCCTTACCCGTAACGCGCGACTCACACGTCCCGCGGGGCAGCTTCCTCGGCTCCCTCGGCGAAAGCCGCCGCGCGCAGCCGCCCGTACTCCTCCGCCAGGGCGGCCGGCGGCCAGTGCGCGTTGAGACCGCTGGGATTGGGCAGCGCCCAGATCCGGGTGTCGCCGATCGTGCGGTCCTGCGGCCCGACCCGCGCGTGCTTGTCGTCGAAAGCCACCCGATAGGCCGTCACCCCCGCCACGGCGAGCCACTTCGGCCGCAGCCGTGTCACCTTCTCGACCAGCCGCCGCCCGCCCTCGCGGAACTCCTCGGCGCTCAGCTCGTCGGCCCTGGCACTGGCCCGCTCGACGACGTTGGTGATGCCGAGGCCGTACGCGAGCAGCTCGTCCTGCTCGGCGGGCCGAAGGATCCGCGGGGTGAACCCCGACGCGTGCAGGACGGGCCAGAAGCGGTTGCCGGGCCGGGCGAAGTGGTGACCGGAGGCGGCCGACATCAGCCCGGGATTGATGCCACAGAACAAGGCCCTCTAGCTGGGTACGGCAGGTCAGAGCGGTGCCGATCTTCTGACCTGCAACGCAGCGCGCGTGTTCGAGCTGTTCGCTGCATCGTCGTGTAGTACGGTGCAGGGATTTGCATGATCGTTTTCCCATTGGTTTCCCAGTTTCCAGCCTGATCGAGCTGGAGGCAGGAAACGTGACCGAGGCGTCACAGGGGTCGGAGGTCAGCAATGGCCTCCGACTACCCGGCCTCGCTACCGTGCTGGGTGATCGCGCCGCCCCGAGTGCTGCTGGACAGTTCTGAGCGACGTGACAGAGCAACTGGCGGTGCTGCATGATCGTGACGATGTGCTCGTCGAGCAGGTGCTGCTTGGCGGCCGGGGCGCAAGCTCCCGCCGGCCTGAGCGAGTCGGCCCCGGTGCCACAGCGCCGAGAAATTCCAGTGGCCCAGTACGCCTCGCCGCGGCCTTCCAGCTCCCGAGGTCCCCCGCTCTCCTTGATGGACCTCACCGCCCGCCCCACGGACCAGCGAGCTGCTGTTCACCGTTCATGGTGCAGGCCCTCGCCGCCGGCGAACTCCAGCGGGATGTGCAGCGGGAACTGATGTACGGGCTGCGGGCCGTCGAGGCCAAGGGCAACAAGGGCGGGCGCCGACCCGCCATCCCGGCCGACAGGACCAACGACGTGCGCACCGCGTACCTGAACCGCCGGTCCATCGCAGCCCTCGCTCCAGTAAAGGATCGAGGTCAGGGCATCAGGCGTCAGCGCCACTCCGGAGGGACGTTCTCAAGCTGCGTCAGCAGATCCCAGTCCTGCGGCTTGTCGCTCGGCCTGAACACTCAGAACTGCGGCACACCCAGTATCCGCGAACACTTCGTACGCCTTCCAGCATCGTGTCCTCGATTCCGGACTCCGAACCACAGCAACCGCAGACGCTGTTGAGGGCGAGACCGCGCATCCGGAAGGGACCGTCGACGAAGCCGCAAATTCGGCACACACAGTCTTCGTCAAGGCTTCCCATCTCCTTCCTCCCTTGTGCCGTGGGCCGAGGCTGCCGCTCAAGCCCATGTCACTTTAGCGAATCCGTACCGGCCCTCATCCCTGGCTGTGGGATTAGGGCTCGCAGTCGGCAGGGAGTGCGCAGGGCCGACGCGAGGGATGTGGAACCCGAACACTTTCTCCGCGAGTTCCAGAGTGCGATGCCCGGTGCCCTCGAGCTCGGCCGAGCCGCCCTGGGGGGAGCAGAAGACCTACGTCCTTCATAGCGGCCACTAGGGACTCCGGCTCTTCACCCTTGATGGCTTCCTCGTTGGCGTCCTCGATCTCGAATTCTGCGACGGTGACACCGTCTCTCACGTGAGTGAAGAGGGAAGGGGCT
Organism: Streptomyces sp. NPDC059788; assembly: GCF_042732265.1. NCBI lineage: Bacteria > Bacillati > Actinomycetota > Actinomycetes > Kitasatosporales > Streptomycetaceae > Streptomyces > Streptomyces sp. NPDC059788. Next base: position 213,254 of record NZ_JBHWHY010000001.1, read on the forward strand.
GTGGAGCTAGCGAATGTGACTACTGCTTCTGCGCCCCGGGATGTCGCAGCTGCCGATGAAAGCGATAGCTCGGCCGGCTGCTCGTTCAAGATCGTCAGCTTCACGCGCCGCGACGGGCTGAGGTTGCTGAACTCGCCCCACTTGGCCGCCTATTGGAATATGGGCAGGTCGCCGGTCTGCTCGATGTAGACCCGCTTAATCCGCGCCACGCCGGCGTCGGCAAGGACGTGCGGCTTGGTGCGGGCCTACTCCAGCGTCTCCAGGTTCTCTCGTACGTCGATCGCTACTTAACAGCGCAAGGCTGCGCCAGTCGGCCCTCTTGCAGGACCGCGAAGAAGATAAAGGGGGCGATCGCGCTGCAGCTGGCCTCGGACCACCTCGCGGCGCTACGGCGTTTGATCATCGCCGTGGCCGGGGACCGCCTGGGCCCGGCCGCCGCCCGCACAGATCACGGGCTCACTCCAGACACGCTGGCCACCCTGCTCCGCCAGATCTCCGGCCAGCACCCAACCGTCACCTGAGAAGCCTTCTCCCAGCAGCCACCCCGGTGGACAGCTCCCCAGCCACCGGCCGGAGGATGTCAACTGCCACACTGCACAGTGGCGTTGAGGTTATGCAGCGCTCCTGTGGCTCCTGTGAGCCGTCCGTGGACAGCTCCGAGAAAGAGGCAAAGATGTCGGGTGAGTTCGACTACATCGTGGTGGGCGGCGGATCAGCTGGGTGCGTGCTGGCGGCCAGGCTCTCCGAGAGCGGGCAGAGTGTGCTGCTGATCGAAGGGGGAGGCGAGGACATGAAGGCGGAGCTCGCAACGCCCACGGCCTGGCCCCTGCTGCAGGGTACGGAGGTCGACTACGGCTACACCACGGTCCCCCAGGCGGGCGGCAGCCACCAGAGGCGGCCGTTCCCGCGGGGCCGGACCCTGGGCGGATCGGGCGCCATCAACGGCCTCATCCATCTCCGGGGACACCGTGCCGACTTCGACCGGTGGGCGGCGAAGGGATGCACGGGATGGGGGTTCGAGGAGGTCATACCCTACTTCCAGCGGATGGAGACCGTGCACGGCAAGGACCCGAAGTTCCGCGGCGACAGCGGGCCGCTGCGCCCGGCGCCCGCGCAGGAAAACAGCCATCCGCTCTCCCATGTCTTCGTCGACGCCGCGGCAGCGGCCGGACACCCGCTCACAGCCGACTTCAACGGCCGCGACCAGGAGGGCGCCGGCTGGCACGACCTGAACATCGTCGAGGGCAGGCGGCAGAGCACGGCGGCCGCCTACCTGCATCCGGTCCGGGCCCACCGGCCCCACCTCACCGTCTCGACCCGGTCCCGCGCGCTGCGCCTGCTCCTCGACGGCAGCCGGTGCACCGGCCTGGAGTTTTGGCAGCACGGCCAGCGGCACACCGCCCACGCCGCAGCCGACGTCATCGTCAGCTGCGGGGCCATCGACTCCCCCCGGCTGCTCCTGCTCTCCGGCATCGGTCCCGCGGACGAACTGCGCCAGGCGGGCATCCCGGTGCGCCACGACCTGCCGGGCGTCGGCCGCAATCTGCACGACCACCCGCTGTGCCCCGTCGTCTACGAGGCGAGCCGCCCCCTGCCCCCAGGGCACACCAGCCTCGCCGAGACGTCCCTGCTGTGGCGCAGCGACCCCCGCGCACAAGGCCCGGACATGCAACTACTGTTCATCCACGTGCCCTACCACCCGCCGACGATGCCGGCACCGCCCAACGGATTCACCATCGCGGTGGCCACCGTGCCGGACAGCCGGGGCTCGGTGCGCCTGGCCGACGCCAATCCGCACACCATGCCGCTGATCGACCCGGCCTACCTCGGACAGGAGTCGGACGTCCGGCGCATGCTGCAGGGCATCGCGATGGCACGGGAGGTCGCGTCGGCAGGTCCGTTCAACCGGTGGCGCTCGCGCGAGGTGCTGCCCGGGGGCGAGGTCACCGGCGAGGCGGAGCTGCGCGGGTACCTGGCGGCCGCCACCGGACCGTACTTCCACGCCGTGGGCACGTGCGCGATGGGAACCGGCGCCGACGCGGTGGTGGCGCCGGATCTGACCGTGCGCGGCCTGCAGGGCCTGCGGGTGGCGGACGCCTCGGTGATGCCGACGATCGTCTCGGTCAATACACATGCCGCGACGGTCATGATCGCGGAGAAGGCGGCGGACCTGATCCGCCCAAGCCGATAACGGCTCGGGCGGCCCACTGGCCAACGGCGAAGCAGGCCCGCGGAGGCGCCTCGATAGGAGCCAGCCACCGGCAACGAGCCGCCACTCCAGTGGTGCAGCCCTCTAAAGCCTTAGGAATCAGAGGAGTTGAGGGGTGTGGGCAACGGGGCAGGGCGCATCCCAGTACAGCGGGACGAGCTGGGGGATCGGCGCACGTGTTCCATTCCCGCCACGGGGAAGGCAGCGGTTCCCCTGCGGATTCGGCGTCCCCGGATGCCTAGCCTGCGCACACCAGGCCTTGGCTCACAGGCACGACAGCAGTTCGGATCGAAGATGCAGATGCTGGATGCCACCCTGCTGGAGCACCCCAGGAGCAGCGACAGTGTCGATGTGCTCGTGGAGAGTCGAGGAGGGCTGGTTGTCTACGACTCTGGCCTGGGAGGGCTCGAGACGCTCATTGCGGCGAGTGTGAAAATCGCAGTCGCCACCGGCAAGGCCCTGACAGTCGTCGAGGCCGAGCCGCTGCGAGACGACACGGCAGACCTCCTCGCGTAACTCGGCCTCGTCGACCACACCTTCCTCTCGTCCGTGCAGACTGTGCACTGGCCGACGGGCTTCGCCCCAGACTGTGTCCTGGCCATCCACGGCGATGTGCCTACGTGACACGGCTGTGTGGGAGCCGCTGCGCGCCGCAACCCAAGACGCCCAACGGGCACCTCGTCATCGCGCGCCACCCGGGCAGCAACATCCTCAGCGCCGCTACAGAACTGCCGGTCCACCGATTGACGGTCGGCGACTTCATGCCCTCTGCGGGGCCGGAGGCCGCAGTGGTCCCGCCACACCAGTCGGCCGTGCCGTTTGCAACGGCAGCCCGCAGAGACTCGTCACAGGATACGATGTTGCGTCTGTCCGCCCACGGCAGATCCCGGGAGCAGGGCCCTTTTACGGAAGCCTGCAGCCTCGCCGCGGAGATCTTTGCGCTCGACCGTGGCATCGAAGAGGCTGGTCCGTACACGGATGTTGCCGCTATGAGGCTACGCCGCGCGGGGTGAGCGAGGCTCTCTGTGTCGCGCTTGAGGTGCGCGACGGCCAGTCCTTTGTCTCACCTCCCGCCGCCGACCGGTTCGTTGCGGCCGAAGGCGCACGCCGCTACAGCGAGCAACAGGCCGACACTAGTCCAGGGTCGGGCAGGCAGGTCCAGAGCATCGGCCCCCAGCGGCCCGTGGGTCAGGGGGGCGAGTGGAAACCAAAACGCGTCGGCCGAACGCCAGACACGGGAAGAAGGCTGGGGCCCAACTGTCCCACTGCGGCTTAGCGAGGAAGCTCTTCGAATCCAGGCCCACTGAGCGGAGCAAAACCCCGAATGGGCCACCGCGTTCGTCGGGGAGTGCACTCCCAGCCGTGAGGAGTGGCTCAATCGGTTCTGGGACCAGACCGCCGCTCGGCGGTAGTCAGTGTGTGCCCGACGGATCCGGCACCGAGGAAGGCCCCGTGACAGGGGAGGAGCTCCAGCGGATGATGCCGGGAGGGCAAGATGCATGGACCCGACCACCGCGCACAGGCCAGCAAGCGCACTCCATGCGTCCGCCACAGAATTTCTCCTCGGTTAGGTGATCGGAAGACTCATCATGGGCTAGCCTCCGCGTCACCGCTGCCCGTTGGGACGAGGGCAGCCAAGAGGCGCGCCGGGCGGACCTGCGGCAGAACGTCGTTGAATCAGGCCGGTGCTGAGGAGGACCTGGTGGGGGTATTCGTCGTATGCGCGGCCAGCTGGCTCGTGGTCGCCGGGGCCGGGTTGCGCTGTTTGCGCGTCTGGCGTCGTGGAGCCGACCAGCTGTGGGCCCCGAGATGGGAGGCGCTGTCCGCGGTCCTAGGCGTGACGGCATTCGCCGTAATCTCAACCCTCCTGCTGCAGCTGCCTGTTGCGCCCCTTGCTCTCGCTGTCCTGGCTCTCGTGCTTACGGTGGCGGCCGGCGCCTCAGCGGTGGCCAAGTTGGTCGCCGCTCGCCGTAGTGAGTCCCAGGTGCGGGCCATGCGCGAGGAGATGGGGCTGGCCACCGAGAGGCGGATGCGCCGCCCGCTGACGGTCGCGCTGTGGTGGAGCGGGCCAAGTGTTGTCATGGCGACGGCGTGGATGGTGTCCGCCGCGATGCGCACCACGACGCACCCCGCTGCGGACGGCAGCTGGCCGGAAGTGGATTCAGCCTTGGAGGTCGCAATGGTCGTGGCCTTCATCGGCATTGGCCTCGGCTGCGCGCACGCAACGATCCAGTACCTGCGCCGCGACCGGGAACAGCGCCGCGTACGCGCCGCAGACAGCCAGTACCTCACCGCACGACCCGCCGACGAGCGCGACACTTAGCCTCCTCGGTCGCCGCCGTCCGGCGAGAGGCCGAGGAACGAGCCCTCAGGGCTGGAGCTGGCCCGCAGAATCAGCAGCAGCTCTTTTGCCCCCAGGACCGGAGCGCTCCCTCTACGCCATCCGCCTCACCGTCACAACTAGGGCCTGTCCGGTGGATCTTGGAACGATGACGGTTCCTTGATCGTCAAGCCGGGCATGGGGCGTGGTGATCTGAGCAAGGACGAGTGGGCCCGGCTAGAGCCGCATCTGCCGGCTTATGGGTGTCGGGGCGGCCGGTGGAAGGATCACTGCAAGGTGATCAACGGGATCTACTTCCGGGAGCGGGCAGGGGTGCCCTGGCGCGATCTACCTGCACGTTTCGGAAAATGGAAGACCATATACGAGCGTCACCGGCGATGGTCGGCGGACGGTACCTGGGAGAAGATACTGACCGCTGTTCAGGCTGACGCGGATGCCGAAGACCGCGTGGACTGGAGTCAGATCAGCGTCGACTCCACCATCTGCCGGGCCCATCAGCATGCATCTGGCGCCCGCAAGACCGCCCCGACGAACGGGGCAAAAAAGGGGCCCCACCCGCGCGGCACTCCAGCGATGAGGGACTTGGCCGCTCGCGCGGCGGGCTGACCACCAAAATCCACCTCGCCAGCGAAGGCGAACGGCGCCCGCTCGGCCTGCTCGTCACCCCGGGACAGACCCACGACGGCACCGTCTTCGAAGCCGTCGTCGAGGAGATCCGGGTTCCCCGCCAGGGCGGCGGACACCCCCGCACCCGCCCCGATGCCCTCAGCGCGGACAAGGCATACAGCTGCCGCCGTATCCGCTCCTACCTGCGACGACGCCAGATCCCGCACAGCATCCTGGAGAAGACGGACCAGATCCGCCACCGCCTCGCCCGAGGCTCGGCAGGCGGCCGCCCACCCGCCTTCGACCGGGCCTCGTACAAGCGCAGAAACGAAGTCGAGCGAACGATCAACGCGCTCAAGAACTTCCGGGCCGTGGCCACGAGGTTCGACAAGAGGGCCTACGTTTTCCACGGCACCGTCACCGTCGCCGCGATCCGGCTCTGGCTCTGGCTCCGCCCATGATCCGCCGGGCAGAACCTGGCAGTGAGGCGCTCGAAATCCAGTGGAGCAGCGCCGCTGTGCGCCATTACCGTGCTGCTGAGTCAAGTCGTCTAGGCAAGGACGTGCCGTTGTACACCCTGTGAGACCTCCCGAGTGCTGATCTGCCGCGCGTCGCGCCTGTGCGCCGCGCTGCTTTTTGCTGCGGACTTCTCACTGAAACCGGTGTACTTCTGTGCTCAATGACTGGGTGGTCATGCCCACCTGCCTGCCGACCGTTCTCCGCCGTTGCCCCGCGTGCGCGTCCGACCGCTTCCGGGCGAACGGTAAATTTCGCGTCAACGCAAACCACAAGCTCCTCGACGCCTGGCTCCTCGTGCTCTGCACCGCTTGCGGGGACACGGCAAAGCTCACGGTCCTGGAGCGGATGAACGTGCGCTCCGTACGACCTGAGCTGCTGGATCGGATGCATGACAACGACCCTGGCCTGGCGGCTGAGTTGCTCCAGGATCCGGTAGTGCGTCGCCGTAATCGCATCGCCCTCGACTGGGATAACGCCTGGCGCCTCGACACCGGCGGATCGGATCACCTGGACCGCGAGGTAATCGACGTCTCGGTCCGCTTCGCGGCGCGGATCCCTGTCCGGCCGGTGCGACTGATCGCTGAAGGGTGCGGTCTTTCGCGGGCCGAGGTCGAGAGACTGATCACGGCAGGCAAACTCGTTTCGGCAGTCCGGCTGAGCGGCAAGCTCTCCGGCGACTTCACCTTCACGCTCAAGCGCTGAGCCCTCCTCGAGACTAGGCCTGTCCGGCAAGATCCACCGGACAGGCCCTAGGCCTGTTCGGCCTGGTGACGAGGCGAGGCGACAGGTGTGCCTTCTTCGGCGCCCACCACGCGCCGCCGCCCAGGAACAGGAAGGATCCGGGGATCTTCGGCCCGGCCCCGGTCACTGCTTCTTCTTCTAGCGCTTCGGCCAGCCACGGTCCGGTCCTGAGGGTACCCCGCTTCAGCCAGTCGCAGGCAGCGTCGGAGTGCAGATCCGGCACAGCCGGTAGCGGATGCCCCCGCGCCGACCAATGCGCTCGGTGGCCCAGGTCACTGCCTCATCGGGCCCCAACACGTGCATGTGTGTCACCCACTCGGTGCTGATGGTGCCCTCGTGGGCGAATCTGGTGAGCGCTCCGTGCATCCACATCGAGTCGTCCCCTGCGGCGCGGCCGACCGACTGCTCGACCTCCGGGCAGGTGACGCGGTGCAGGGTATGCTTCCGGGCGGCATACGGGTACCGGTCGGGCTCGTCGAACCGGCGCCGCTGCACAACCGACCTGGCTCGGTAGCGTTGAACTGCTCCTCCGCCCGTGGCCTGCACCGGTAGCTCGACCACAGCCTCGCGCGGCGAAAGACAGGTGCTGGGTCAGCTCACCGAGATGCCCGAGAGGGAAAGCACCGTCCGCGACGGTGGTGTCGCGGTTGATTATCCTCGTGGTGGTGGCCGGCAGGGCAACGGGGCCTCTCTCACAACCGGAAGATCTTGCTCGGTCTCCCGCTCCACCAGAGGTCCCGTTCTCGCATCCCGAACTTCGACGCCTCGCGGACGATTTGCCAGTCCGTGCCCGCGCTCAACTTCGTGGCCTCGCCCAGTCACTCATACCACTTGCCCTTAAGAAGCAGGCTTGAGCGGCTTGGCGGCCAGGTTGGCCGGGCCGCCCTCAGGGGGTTTGCGCGCGGTGGCCTTTCGACGCCGGGCCTTGGTCAACTCCGACGGCCTGGCCCTCGCGCGGTTCATCTCCAGGATTTCGCGGCAGTCCTGGATACTGAACTTCAGGAACTTGCCCAAGCGGTGGTGAGGGAAGCCGTTATGGTTGGCCCCGTCACGGAGCCAACGTTCGCCGCAGCCTATGACTTTGGCGGCGCTCTTTGGAACCAGCATTATCTCGCCCTGTTCAAGGGCCTTCCTTGCGGCTTCGATGATTGCTTCGTCGGTGATTTTTTGCACAGTTGGACACTCCGGATCATATCGGGGCCGCTTTCAGCGGGTCTAGCTAGGAGCGTGTGTGCCTGCCAGGTCGTGGATGCCGGCCGAACGCAGCAGTGGCGTATCCATGATCTGCATGATCGTCGGTTTGGGTATCCGGAGATCCTGCGTCTCGTGTGCGGTGGCCTGATGGCCTTGGTGTGGTGCTGCTGACGATCTGCCGCCTGCCGCAGCGATGGGTCGAGTCGGTTGCCGGCGCATGTCTATTCCTTGCGAGTGACGTCTCCCTAGGCCATCTATTGGTAGTCACTCGAAAAGCCTATCGACTCGTTTCTCGACTAGTCAATCAGGTCTATTGCTGCCCGATGCGTGTCGCTTCTTACCCAGTGGTCGGTCGCCACTCGGGCCCGGCTTGAGGGCTGTCGTACCTCATCGTCAGCGACGCGCCTGCGACACCTCTGTCTCACTGGATCACCAAATGTTTCAAGGCCGCTCTGCGCTGACGGCCCCGCACGCGCCAGAGCCCCGCAGGATGAGGTGTGGGACGACGGGGCCGCGGGGAAGATCGCATGAAACAGGACCAGCGCACGGGAACAAGCGCCGGTCCGGGGCACGGTAGACGGGCCGGACGGCGGGGCTGCCGCTGTCTGAGTCGGTGCAGGTACTGAGCCGGGAGCGGGCATTGGAGCGAATCGACGCGGCAACCGCGAGGCTTCAGTCGGCGTGAGCTGACGACAGTGGGGCCTGGCAGGAGTGAGGTCGCGGCCGGGACCGGGCCTGCGCGTACAAGGCCGCCAGCAGGTTGTGCATGAAGCGGTGCATGTGAGGGGCCATGATCTCAATACGCTGGTCGAGAACCTCGTCGAGGGTCAACCACCGCATCGAGCGATACTCCCGCTCGTCGAAGGTGAGCAGTTGTCCGGCGTCAACGGACAGTACGTGCCACAGCGAGACGCTGGTCGGGCGTCAGCGCACTCATGGTGCTGTCCACGGCAGCATCGTGGCAGCCGACTCTGACAACGCCCCCAGTCCCGGCATCGGCTGTCATGGGCGGCCTGTAGCGTCCGGGCGTGACTTACGGACTGACGCGCCTGCTGCGTACCGAGCACGACTGGTCGGACTTGCTATGCTTCCTCGCCGAGCTGGACCCTGAGCCGCTCCGGTCCGCCTTGCTCCTGGGACCAGGCAGGATCACCGTCTGGCGGGAGGCCGCGGTGAAGGCAGGCAGAGGAGCCCCCGCAGGCCGAGCCGACTTCATCGTCCTGCTGGACGACATCGAGCGCGCGGTGATGGAGATGAAGCTCGGTGCTGGTGCTCACGGTAATCAGTTCGCGGCGTACGAAGCCTGGGCCGACGCGAAGGGCATACCGGTATCAGCCCGCTTCCTGGTGGGGCCGAACACTGACCCCATCCCCAACGAGCCGACCCATTGGACGCGTCGGCTCACCGTCCCCGGTCTGCTTGCTGGCTGGAACCGATCGACGGATGACCTCGCCCAGCTCCTGTCCGTCCGGGCGCTCCAGCAGTTCACGCAGTTGGAGGACGAGGCAACAGGCCCGGCGAACCATACCTCCATCGCACTGAGCGACGCACTGCGTCTGCGGCGACTGGCGAGCATGACGCAGGCTACCGCCCCACCCGGCACGATCTTCGCGCCGAAGCAGCGCTCTGAGGCCGGAGCTGCGAACATCTGCGCCTGGCGAAAGACGGCGGACGGATACGTTGTCGCCGAGATCCAGCGCCAAAACCCGAGGAGTCCGAGAGGTGGCACGGGCACTCCTTTCGAGATCCGCATCATGGTTGGGGCCCAAGGAGCGACGCCCGAGGCCGACGGAGAACTCGCGGACCAGCACCGAGGCTGGCTCGCCCGCCGTAGCTTCGTGCAGTACGCAGGCTCGACCGTCCAGACGATGGTGGTGGCACCGGAAGACGACGGATTCAAGACGAAGAAGTCGAGAGGGAAAGGCCACCCGCGGTACTACGGATACAAAGGCGGCGGGCAGGGAAGCTCCGCGGTGCTCCGGAGCACGGTGGACTTGAACGACATGGTGACCGTGTTCTCCGCTGCGCTGCAGTACCTCGCCACCTACCCGGAGCAGTAGACCAGGCCAACGCGCGCTCCCGGCCGGCAGCCTCCGCATCGACGGCATCGGTCTTGCCGCGCCTGCAGCGGACGCTGCCCGAGGCGGCAGGCTGCCGTCGGTAGGTAGCCCCCAGTCGCGTCGCTCTGAGTGCAACCCCACAGGTCACCAGGTACGCAAGGGCGCGGAGCATACCTCTCTCAGAACCCATTCCAGATCTATGTGACGACGCCCAGGAGCTATGCGACAAACCATCCGGAGGTCGCGCCGAGCGCACCTATGATCGATGCATGCCGTCGCCCCTTCCCACGTCTTTTGCTGTGTCCGACGCCATCACCCACTACCGACAGCTGCGCGAGCTGACCATCAGCGAGCTGGCCTACGTGCTCTTGATGCTCGATCACCCGATCTCGGCCGAAGCCCTCGCGGAGATGGAGCGTTGTGCTCGCCCCGTGACCGTCGACGATCTCGTCGCGATCGCCTATGCGCTCGACACGACCCCCGCGGCGCTGCTGTCGCACGTCCCCATGGACATGCCGGGATCCGAGGGGCCCCTTGCCACAGGTCTTCCAAGCGACGTCGACCAGGCCGAGCTCCGTGCCTGGATCGAGGGGAGGACCACGCTCGACCACGCGTCTCGGGTGAGCTGGTGGAAAGAGCGGGCCGGCCGCCTCAGGGTCAGGTCGGCACACCACGAGGAGCAGCTACAGGGCGCGTACGCAGAGCTGAGCGACCTCGGCGACCTGGCGGTCCGGGAAGCAGACGCCGCGCTCGTGCGACGTCTGCAGTGGCGTATTCAGGACGGCGAATACGCTCTCAACCAGGCGGAAGTTGCCCTGGCGCTGACTGAGCATCGGCTTGACGGCCTTCGAGAAGGCACCTGACAGGCGAGCCCTGACTAGGCAAAGTCGCTCACTCAGAGGTGTCTTGGGCTGGCCTTCTACCTTTAGGTGGTACGTCCGGTACATCAAGCTGCGATACTGGCAGGATGCTTGTGAATGCGTACGCAAGCGCTGATGTACGAGAAGATGGCTCGGCAGCCGGTCAGGCTGACCCCAAGGGGGCCAAGGGGGCCAGCTTCCGCTCCCGGGTGTGGTCGGGATCCGGCTCTCGGGGACGCCGTGTGGAAATGCGGAGCGGAGACGCTGACCTCTGTGAAGAGGGTGCCACCTGGACACGTAGGACTGAACGGGAGCAGGCGGAGACGATCATGACCGAGGATCAGCTGCAGACACAGGGAAACGTATCGGCATTGGGCTGTGCCACCGCGGCGGCAGGCTCCGTCTGTTCTCACGGCCGAGTAGCGGGCCGCCCTCCGGGTCGCGGAGCCCTTCTTTTTTGAGCCCCAGCAGACGCATCGCCGCAAGCCAACGACGTCGGAGTTTCAGGCCGTTCAGCTCGCTCCCGAGCGCCAGTCTCGTCGATGCCGGGCATGCCGTCGGTCCAGCCCTCGCAGAACTGGCCCAAACCGATTATCCAGGACAAACGAAGGGGGAACGTCATGAACACCACCAGGACCGCATGTGCGACGCAGACCAAGATCTCCGTGTTCATCGCGGCCCTGGCCGCGGCCTCACTCATGCTCACCGCTTGCAGCGGAAGCAGCGACAGCGGCGGCGACCTCGACGGTACCTACTACGTTAAGGACGTCAACGGCACTTCCGACCTCGGCCAGTTGGTCGTCAGGGGCAATACCGTCTCGCATCATGAGTACACCTGCGATGGTGTCTACGAGAAGCCGGACGTGACCAGCACTGGCGAGTTCAACAAGGATCAGTCTCAGATCATCTGGACGGTAGCCGGAGAGGACAGCCGCAACAAGCGGACCGGCAGCGAGCCCGTCTCAACCAGCGGCACCTCGGTCAGCATTAGCGGTAGCGCGTACGTACGTGACAACTCCGATGTCGGCAAGGCTCTGCTGGACGCCTTCAAGACCAAGTGCGGGAAGTAGCATCGACGTCTCTCCCGGCCAGCCCAGCAGCTCAGAACCGGTGGACATCGCGTCCAGGGGTTCTGTCTTTTCAGCTGATCAAGCCTCTGACGCCAACTCCTGAAGCTGCTGCGCCCGGTACCCCTCGATCGTCTCCGGCGGCCGACCGTACTTCGGGGCATGCCGCTCGACGAAATCGGGCTCGGCCCACGCTGCCTACCTCCGAGTCCTCGGCTGGGGCACCCGTGACGAACACCACGGCGCTGACGCCGATGTTGGACAGACACACCACCCAGTCAGCAGCACCACAGGCAGATCACCTTCGGTCGCCATGATGCCCAACACGCCCAAGCCTGCGCCATTGTCCAGAAGACTCCATACGTACCCCTCGAACGTGCCGGCCAGGCGTGCGAGAGCCCGCGGCTCGTTGCGATGCCGCACGGCGCGCACCATCTCGCTGACGAACACCACGGTCGCCACAGCGCTCAGTGCCAGCTCACTAATCCCGGTGATCCACCATCGCGTCGAGCGCTACCAGCCACGCGAGAACTCGCCGCGAAGCCTCGATCCGGGCCTCATGCTCCCTTCCTTCTCCCCACACTGCTCAAAGGGCGACGCACTCGGCGAGATCGATCTTTCTCACCGAGTGCGTCAGTCCTCCACGCTTGTTTTCGACCCGGACGATCAATCCTCCTCGTGCCGTCGACGACGGAGGTCACCGGCCGGCCGCTGCTGCGGCTCCGGGGTCTCCACGCGCTGAGGGGTCGGATCGGCAACCCGGCGCGGCCGCGGAGCCTGAGCCCGTGGGGTAGGCGTCTGGCGCGGCGTCGGTGTCGGCGGAGGTGCCTGTATCGAACCCGGCTGGCGCGGTGCCTGCGTACGAACCGGAGCCTGTGCACCAGGCGCAGGCGGAGCCTGTTCCGGAGTAACCGGGGGGTGGCTGGCCGCCGCGCCGGTTCCCGGTCGCCTCGGGGCCGAGACGCCCTGACCGGAGCGCGTGGGCCGCGTGCTCGGCGCGGCCTGCTGTCCAGAAACAGGAACGGGAACAAGAGCAGGAGTAGCGCCACCGCTGAAGCGCTGTGGTGCAGCCTGCTGATTCCCGCCCGAGGAGCCCTGCTGACTCGGGGCACCCGTGCCGAACTGCGTCTGGACCGTCTGACCGGCGACAGCCTCTCTACTGGTCGGGACGGAACCAGCGCCGCCGGCGCCGTTCTGACTCCGAGCGCCACCGCGAGAGCTCGACGGCTCCGTGATCGAGGTCAGGACTTCGCCAGGGATGACCTTGTTGCCGCCCGAGGTATAACCGAAATTCGACAGGCCGCCCTGGTCGCTCAGACCCTGCGCTGTCTGCTTGTCAGAGTGCGAGCTGCCCGCTCCACCGCTCGTCAGCTGCAGCGGGCCACCCCTGTCGTCGAGGCCGTCGCCCTGACCGGGTGCGCCCTGAGCACCAGCGGGACCACTGCCGCCCGGCAGAACCTTGACGCCGTCACTGCCGTCGCCGGAGCCACCACCGCCAGGACCACCAGCCAGCACGGGGCTGTCCGGGCCGTCCTGACCACCGCCCCCGAGGGCCAGTTGCTGCTGACCGGCGGTCAGCGCCATGGCGTCACCGTTCGTACCGCCCGCGTTCGTCGACGCCGTCTTGCCTGCGGGCTTGCCCGTGTTCGGGGACGCCGGACCGCCGGTCTTGCTGTTGAACCCGTTGGCGAGCTTGTTGCCCATAGCCATACCCGCGCCAGCCCCCAGACCCGCGGCCAGAGCAGGCATCAGCCCGCCCTTGTCCGGCTTCGGCGCGGTGTTCGTCTCGAGGAACTTGTCCACGAGCTTGGTGACCACTTCGTCCATCGCCTGCAGCACAGTCTTTCGCACCCGTAGCAGGGCGAAGGTAATACCCATGATCACCAGTGAGGAGATCAGGGTCAGGATCACCACGATGATTCCGCCGAGTGCAGCGCTGCTCCACAGGCCGCCTGGGCTCATAAAGCTCGACATCGGTCCGGCCATGATGTCCGGGACCGAGATCAAGAACTCCGAGACGAACTGGTAGACGAACAGCGTGACGAGGACCTCCAGGATCAGCGCCATGGAGTAGATGATCACTTTGGCGATCGCCTGCAGCGCGCCCAGCGCCGCGAACGGCACGGCGGCCACCAGGCCGAAGGTCCGCTTGATCGCTCCGGCCAGCATGCCGATGGCGTACCAGAAGCCGAGCAGGACGATGGAGCCCAGGACCGTGACCGCGTTGCTCCAGTACATGAACTTCGCCGGCCCCGTGCCCACCTGGCTGACGGCCATGTGGTTCTCGCGGGTGAACCCGCTGGTGGCGTTGTTCGACGAGTACATGGTCAGCGAACTGGGGCTGAATCCGGTGTTGAGGTAGTTGTATGCCGCCAGGGGAGACAGGTTGCATGAGGCTGGCGTCTTGTCCACCGTGAAGCCGCAGCCGGCCTTGGTCCCCGTCGTCGTGAAGGCTGTCGAGTCCTTGCCGGGACGAGAGGAGGTCAGACCCGTGTCGTCGGTCGAGATCACCGGGTGATCGTCCGGCTTCGGCCCCTTTTCCTCACCGAACTCCTCCACGTCGCCGTAGCTGTTCTTGTCGACAAACCAGCTCTTCTTGACATCCGAACTCTCGTCCAGCTGCGTGATCGAGCTCTTGATCCCCGACTCGAAGTCGGAGGCTGCGATCTCGTGGCTCGCGATGTACTTGCCGATGATTCCGAAGGTCGAAAACACCGCCTTGAAGTCGTCCGAGGCGCTGTTCCTGGTGACGGAGACGGTGCCGGCCTTCCACGCCGATTCGGCGTCGGCGGCTTTTGTTCCGATACTGATGCCGTTGAACGTCGCCCCGTGGGACTGCTTGTTGATCGCCAGCGCACTCGTGCGCACCGACATCATCGCGTCCGGGCTCGCCTGGTCACCGTTCCAGGAAACAGCGGCCTGGCCCGGGATCCCCAGACGGTCGTTCATCATCCACGCCTCGAAGTCGACGTAGGTGCTCAGCACGACGCGCGTTGGGCCGGCGTGTTGACCAAGAACGGAGTCGTCGAACTTTCCGAGCACGCTGGAATACATCGACCCGACGAGCGGCAGGCCGACGCCGATGAAGACGACGCGCACGATGAGCTTCTTGATCGCCGAGCCCCGGTCCATCTTCTTGAACATGACCAGGCCGATGAGCAGGAAACTGATGAAGATCGGCACGAGCGCCTGCCACGAGATATCGACGAGCAGGCCGTACCAGCTGCTGATCCAGTGCTGCAGACCCGAGAGCGCGCCGCCTCCGGTATCACCTCCCGTCATGCCCTCGGCAAGAGCCGGATTGACCGCTGCGACCGCGCTGTAGAACCACATGAAGGGGTTGATGAGCTTCAGGAACTGGATGATGACGTAGAACAGTGTGCCGACAGCCAGCGCCAGAGCGTAGAGGGTCCAGAGGATCGACCCTCCGATCACGCTCACGATCTGGCCGCCGATGCCCGAGGACATCGTGTCCAGGCCAAGGTCGTTGTTGGCCGCCCCGAAGTGCGCGTAGTCGAGCATGCCCGAATACTTCGCGTTGTCCTCGTCATCCTTGGCCGCGAGGGTCTTATAGGTAACGGTCTGCGAGGACCCCGACACCTCGGCGAAGAACCAGCCCACGATGTTGCCCAGGCTGAACTCCGGGTCGGCGTAGCCGAGCATGGAACCGCCCGAGGCCGGGCTGGAGGTGACCGGCTTCCAGTTCTCGTGCATGCCTTCGTCGTTCTCCGGCGAGTTCTTCTCGCTGAAGTACGAGCTCGCATTCGAGGCCAGTTGGTAGAGGCTGTAGTTGTCACGCTCCTTCTTGTCGTCCGCGGACGCCGGCGAAGAAGTGGCCATCATGAAGACCGGCACGAGCAGCGCGGCCAGGAGGACGAGGGCGAGTCCGCGTGCGAGCCCACCCGGGCGGGCTGCACCACTGCCGTGGCGGGCCCGGGCGCGCAGCCGCGCCATCGCCGTGATCGTCCCGTTCATCGCCTTTCCTCTACTCCTCGCCCTCGTGTCAGTGCTGACCTCGTTCATGTCTTGACCAGCTTCTTCGGGCTGGGCCTTTCCTCTGGTCGCCTTGCGCCGTTCTCGGGCTGCTGCAGGCTTTTCGTGCCGTTGCGGCGCTTGCTCGCGTCGCTGTGGCCCGCTTCAGTCTCGCCGTCGCCGCCCTGGCTGTGCTTCCGGATGCTGGTGAGGTTCGCACCCGGTGCCGGCTTGGCGTGCATGATCGCGTCCATCCGCGCCGTCTCTTCGGCCCTGGCCGCCTCTAGGCGGACCTGCCTGCGCTGGGCCTCGCGGTAGGGGTTGATCCCCAGTGCCAGATCCAGGTGGAAGACCACGTTGGAGACACCCCGGCGCAGGTACGTGAGGTTCTCGCCCTTGGTCGTGATGAGCTGGGCGAGATCCGGCGGGATCCGCTGGTGCAGCTGCTTCTGGTACTCCGCCACCGTGCCGTCGCGCATCGGGCCGAAGAGCGTGTAGTCGGCAGCGTCGAACTTGTTGAAGTCGCTGTCGGCCAGCATCTTGTCGACGTCGTTGTAGCTGTAGACCACCCGGCCGCCACGCTCGTGCAGGTGATCGAACTGTTCCTTGATGTACTTCTTCACCCGGTCGTCGATGTGCTCGGTGCCGTGGATGATCACCGTGTCGCCGAGCTCCAGCTTGCCGACCGCGAAGCCGACGATGTTCACCAGCTGCGCCATCGCCACGCCCTTGCCGCGGCGAATAAGCCGTGAGAAGTCGTAGACCACGCGTGGGGAGTCCCGAACCCCGTCCACAGCCGAGGCTGTGTGGTTGTTGAAGAGGTCACCGTTCGTGCTCAGCATCGCGCTGGCGATGCCCTTGAGCACGTTGTACGCCCGTAGCTGGTCTGCGTCGGTCTTGCTGGAGCTCAGCAGCGTCTTGTGGGCGGTCGCCAGGTAGGAGACGAACATCTGCAGACGCGGCACCTGGGTGTGCGGGATGTTCACCACACGCAGGCGGTGCCGCTGCTCCTTGGCATTGTGCCGCCACATGCCCTGCTCGATGTAGAAGTCCGTGGCGGTGTCTTCGAGGGCACTGCGGATGATCGAGCCGACGGCACCATCGGTGGTCTCATAGAGCTGCTCGAACATCAGCTTGAGCTTCTCCATCTGGGCGGAGAAGACCGTCAGTTCGTCCTCCTCCTCGCCGAACATTTCGAACATGTTCACGTCGCCCTGGTTCAGGTCCACGCGTGAGGTGAGCCGTTCGAACTTCGGGCCGAGCTTGTCGAGGTTCGCTCCGTCAAGGACGAGGTGGACGACCTGGCCGTTGTTCAGCAGCGTCGCCTGCGAGATTTTCGAGCACCACATGTTGGCCACCCGTTGGCGGTCGAGGTACTCGCTGAGGGTGGCGTCGGCGACGATCACGTGGTCGTCGTAGGCATTGACGTCCATGAGCACGGCGCTGTTGTTGACGTCGCCGACCATATAGCCGACGTACTCGCCGCTCTTGTCGTTGAGGCCGTTGGTCACCAGCGAGTACGAACCGGCCAGCTCGGTCGAGGTGAAGTGGAAGCCCTTGCCCTTCTTCTTCTCGTTGTTCTTCCACAGACCCGAGAGCTCCTGGCGCTGCTCGCCGGCATAGGGCGCAGCCTTCAGCGTGCCGAAGCGGTCGATGTACAGGCGCGTGACCCGGTCGATCGTGTCGTCCAGGGTCGCCAGGTCGGGGGCCTTGAGAAAGAGCCGGTTGTGCACCGACAGGTAGCCCGCGCCGTCCTGGAGCTCTGCGATCGTGACCCCGAGGTCACCGGAGATCTTCGCGGCCTTGCGTTGGGAGGAGGTCGTGCCCGTTTCCTCCTGCTCGTTGGCATCGAGCCGTTCCAGCTTCTCCGACTGCTTCGTATACGAGTCGATCCACTTGTCGTCCATCCGCTTGACCTGCTCAAGCACGACCGCGGTGACCCGCTCGTCCAGGCCGTCCGGAATCCGGTCGATGCCCCAGAAGGCGGCGAAGTTGTCGTGCGCTGCGTCGTCGTGGAAGTACGCCAGGATGCAGGCGACCGAGCCGTCGACCTCGAAGTAGTCGGAGCGGAAGAAATACTTCTCCTTCGGCTTCAGCGCGAGCAGATGCGGATAGGCGTCGAACGTGCCCTGGAGGTGCTTCACCTCCTGGCGGCGCCTCCACCAGGGCTTCTTCGGCCCGGCGGCCTCATCGGCCACGCCATGCGCTGCCGCAGTGTTCTGCACACCCTCAGCCTGAGCAGCGTCGTCCGCGGGCAGAACATCGACCACAAACTCCGCGCTTTCATGCGTCTCGTCAGGCTTCTTTCCCGGGATGCCGAGCTGTGCCCGGACTTTCGTCATCAGCGCCATGGTGTCTTTCGTTCCTCGTCGTGCCGGCCGGCCTGGCGCTGATCAGTTCAGCGATGCCTTGGGACTGGATAGTTCGTCGTCGATGCCCTGGTAGAAGACCCGCAGCATCGGCTCGGCCTCCTCGCGGTCGAGCATCGTGGCTTCCTTGATCATGAGAGTGGAGCCGCCGACCTCGGCCTGGAGGACCTGGTGCCCCTTGCGCAGTGCGTCGGCGTTCTTGCCCTTGAGCAGCAGGTACTGGTGAATTGAGGGGAACTTCCCGCCCACGTGCTGCGTGAGTATGTCGTACTGCTCGTTCTGCAGCTCGATCAGATCAGGGTCACGGGCCTGCAGCGCCTGGTTGCGCTGCTCCAGGTTCGCCACCTGGTGGTAGATCCGCTGCGGCTCCTTCGTCGTGATGAAGTGGTGCTCGCAGGTCGTCTCGACCTTGCGCCAGAAGGAGTCGACCCGGTCGAGGATCCCGGTCCGGTCCTCGTCGAAGAGCAGATAGCTCGCCGAGCCGACGACCAGGTAGACCCGGCCTTCGCCGCCGTCGGAGAAGTGGATCAGCCCGTCTTCGTCGATCCCGTTGATGCCGACGATCGAGTAGAAGTCCGTGGGGTTCGAGGTACGACGGGTGAGGACGTGGCGGGCCTTGCGGGGCACATACGCCAGGAAGGCCGGCACCCGCATGATGCGCAGTTCCTTCGTCTTCATCAGCCCGCCGAAGTAAGCGATCGCCGCCAGTCCCCAGAGGACGAAGAACGTGATGGCGACCGGGCCCGAGCTCGCAACGAATGTCGACGTGCTGAACCACAGCAGGGCGAGGATGCCGCCGCCGAAGAAGAGCAGCTGCTTGATCGGGGAGGGCTTCGCCGCCCAACCTCCCTTGCTCAGCGTGATCTCGTGGTCGAGGAAGCTCCTGTTCAGCGAACTCGGCACCTTGTAGGACAGTTTCGCCACTCTCATCTCCCTCTGCGACCGCAATGGCCATTGCTCGGCCTATCGAAAGGGCCTCATGCGTGAGGTGTGTGAATGACATCCTATCTCGGATAGATTATTCGAATCGAGGACGAGAGGCTATTGAATGGTGGCATCGGGCGAGTCGGACTGGCGGGTCCGAGTCATCGGGTGTCGTCCGGGCGGCCGACCGATCAGTCGCGCCGCGGAGGCAGTGGCGCTCAGCCCATTGCTGCCGCCTCGAAGCGCGGAACGTCGCCGCCCAGGTCGAGCACGGCCAGCGCATCAGTTGAGCCGTCCCGTCGAGGATTTCCTGACGGACCAACCCCTCGAACACTGCCAGCTCCGAGTGCCGGAAGCGGTGGTGCCCGGCGACGCACAGCGTCTCCATGGTCGGCTCGCGCACCGAGAGCGCCCGCGCGGCGTGCACCTGCTGCACCGCCTGCATACGCCAGCCAGAGCGTCGTGGTGTCAGCTGCGACCGTCGCCGAGCCCGCTGGATCAACCAGCCCCGGGACCACAGCGCCTCGTGGGCGAGCAGCACATACCGGCGCGCACGAGACCAGAGCGGGGGTGCCAGAGGCGATCCCAACCAGAGGGCTCCGGAGCCGTTGCGCGACAACGTGCCGGTGACGTCGTAGTTTTCGTGGCCGCCCAGCGTGATGTGCAGGCGCTCGCCCAGCGGGGCGAGCTGCTTGTTCAAAGCCTCCAGAGCCCGGGACCCGCTGCTGCGTGTCAGTGTCCGTGCGGTATCAACCAAACGACGGGACGATCTTCTTCGTGCCGCCCTCTTCCTTCCAGGAGATGCGGGCGTCGAAGGTCTTGCCCTTGGCCGAGACGAAGCCTGTGCCCTCGATGGTCTTGCCGGCCGCCAGGTCCTTGCGCTGCGCATCGGTGAAGGTCACCTGGCACCAGGACCGAGGCGGTTCGTCGCCGGAGCCGAAATCAGGGATGATCTTCTTCGCCTTCGCGTCCCATCTGACCTTGCAACCGAAGGTCTTGCCAGTCCGTGCGCTGACGAAATTGTCGATCTCCAGCGCCTGGCCCGCTAGGAGCACCGTGATCTCGGCCGGCGTGAACGTCCGGCCAGACCACTTCGTCGGCTTGTCCAGCCCCTCCAGCTGGAACCCGACGAACCTGCGACCCTTGAAGTCGCCGACGCCGAGCGCACCGGTGACCGTGAAGGGCTTGTCCGCCTTCGGCCTCACCTCGAACGAGATCGTCTCGCCCGCGAGCAGCTTCGCCACCTCGTCATCGCTGAACTCGTGGCCCGACCAGATCTTCTTGAAAGCGGCCTTCTTCGGGCCACCCGGAGCGGCCTGCCACACTCCCTCGACGCGGGCGGCGCCGACCCGCTCCTTCAGGCCTAGCTCGGCGCGCATGGACGCGGCGTTCTTCGTCATCGTGACGATGTCCTCGCGCACCCAGTCGGCGACGACGGCCAGGCGCTCCTCGGCGGTCGCCGTTCCGGCGGCGATGTCGCGCATGTCGGCGTAGACCTTCTCGGTGAGCCCGAGATCGCCGATGTGCGTGCCCGGCAGAAGCCTCCAACTCATCTCGCCGGCCTGCGCCAGCCTGAGCTTCCGATCCTTCTCGATCAGCAGCGGGTACTTCGCCTTGTCGTTGGTCACCTCCGAGTACGTCGAGGTGCGGGTCGCACCTGTACCCACGTCGGACTTCTCCAGCTGCTTCATGAGCCACTTCATCGTCGGGTGCTCGGGGCGCTTGTTCGCGCCCTCAAAGGTGAACGGCTCAGCGTTCTGGCCCAGGCCCTTGCCGGACTCGTCCCCATCGCCCTCGTCCGCGTCATCGCCGGCGTCCGGATCGAACACCGTCCTCCAGCCGGGGCTCTTGGGCACGCTGGCGATGCCGACGAAGTCCGGATACTTCTCCACGTGACCCTTCTGCTGCTCGTAGAGATAGTCCTCGGCCAGCATGGCCAGGTAGTTCTTCGCGAGCATCTCGTAGATGAGCCGTCCGGCCTTGCCGTACTTGCGCTCGACCTCGCCCAGCGACGAGGGCACCTTTGGTCCCGGACGGTTCGCGCCGTGCGCGCCTCGGGTCTTCACGTGCGTGGAACGAGGCTGGCGGTGCGTCAGGAGTCCAGCGTCGACGCCGACCACGACGGCGATCGTGTCGACCAGTGGTGCGAGGTCCTTGAACTGCTCAGGCGTGATCGTCTTGTCTTCCGTGCGCGGATAGGAGACAACCTGGTCCTCGTACATCTTCTGGTAGGTCGAAAGTGTCAGGTTCGCCTTCACGTCCTTGCCGACGAGCATCGACGACAGGGAGGCAAGGTCGAGTAGCTTCGGCGGCGCGGTCCTCTTGTCCGTCTTGCTGTCCAGGACGACAGCGGAAGGGCCGTACCGCTGCGGCACCTGGCCTCTCTGCTCGCACTGCGGCTCGTCCGGGTTCGTGTACAGGACGTTGTTCTCGTCGCGGAAGCGGTTCTGGAAGAACGGCTTCTTGACGTACGCGTCGTAGGCATTCTGCTGGTCGCCGACGAGAGAGACCATCGCCGACTTCAGCCGGCCCTGGCGCAACACGAGGTCCTGGCCGGACTGGCGGCCCATCGCTGTGGCGATACGGGTGAACTGCATCGAGAGGAAGTCCCACTGCGAGCGGTACATCGCCTTGCGGTAGCCGCCCTCGTCCTGCATGGCCCTCACGGGCCGACGCTGCTCGAAGGCCTTCCGGATCGAGGCCTTCGACTCGTCGGTGAACTCCATGCGGCTGAACCGCTTACCGTGGAAGCCGAGTTCGTCGATCGCCTCCCAGAAAAGCAGATCGCCCTCGCCGGACGGATCCAGGTCCGTGGCGATGACGATTTCATCGCCACGGCCGAGCGCACTGCGCAGCGCCTTGATGACGTTCGCGTCCTTCTTCTGCGGCTCGCGCTTCCACGAAAGATCCTGCGGGTTCCACGGCAGATTGCCCAGGTCCCACTTCTGATAGGTGTCCGCGAGCGAGGAGTCCACCATCGCGTGTGGCTGGACGAACTCATAGAGGTGACCCCGCAGGCTCGCCACCTCGTAGACCGTGTCCTTGTAGCGCCCCTTCGTCCCGCCGAGGGCGCTGGCCATGTTCCTCGCGGCGCTCGGCTTCTCTGCGACGACAATCGCGACCATATCCACTCCTTCTCGCCATTGATTCGGAAGCGAGTGCGAGTCTACTCGAAAAGGGCAGTTGAATGGGAGTCGATAGGCGCATGGAAGGGATTTGAATAATGTGATGGGCGCACAGAAAAGCCGGCGCCGGCGCGCTGTTCGAGCAAGCACCCCTCGTCGAAGAAAGAGAAGATCCCGAGAGGCTCAGCTTCTCGGGATCGCCATCTGTCGAGCGCCGTCACCGCCCAGACGACAACACCACGCCGAGCCGGACGGGGTACACCCGCCGCACCTTGCCGAGTATCTTGAGTCCCGCCGAAGACTTCAGGCCTTCCTCCAGCTCCCTGAGTCGGATGGGCCGCACGCCGGCCCCCTCGGCGACATGCTTGCGCGTGGCCTGCCCCCCTGGGCTTGATCAGCAGATTCGGCAGGTCCGCGGTCAGCTCCTCGAACATCCGGAACTTCTCACGCCCGCCCATGCACGTGTGGCCAACGTGGATCGCACCACAGCTCTCTTCACACCAGTACCCGCTTGTCGACGTGTCTTCCCGGAGCTTCGCGGAGATCTCTCGCTCGCTCCGGTAGCGGCGCTTGAAGGCCCACGTCCCGTCGCACTGCGTCCGGCATCCGCGCCGCGCGTCCTGGGACAGCGAGGCAGGCGCGGCCATACCCGCGCACCGCGGAGTGCAGTGCAGGTCGAGGTACACCGGGTCCTGGGCACGGAGGCTCAGACCCTTGCCGCATGTCTTGCAGCGCTGCCAGACGAAGGTACGGGCTGGCAGCCACCGATCGAGCTTCACAGAGCGCCTTCGGTCAGCGGACGATGCGCTCGACGTGAGCGAAAGTCACGGTCTCTTCGCCATCGCGGTCGAAACCGCGCTCCCCGGAGTGATGGATGAATCGGTACGCCCCGGCCGGCACGTCCACGACCGTGCCGCTCCAGCCGAGAGCAGAAGGATCACCGCCCTGTGACTTCCAGTGATCAAGGTCGGCGATGGAGTAAGCCCACAAGTCGGTGCAGATGGCCGCCAGGTGGATGCTCTCCGGGAGCGACGGCATATCGTCATCGTCGTAGCGCGGACTGGCGATGACGTAGCTGTCCGGAGCGGTGCAGTACAGGCCGGGGCAGCTGTTGCCCACCGGGCCGTAGGCGCAGCCGACCGCAGCCATGGCCTCGACAGCCTGGGCCTGGCCAAGGGCTGAGTTGTAGCTGGCGATGACGTTGTCGTCCCAGTTGAAGACCGGACGCAGATCGTCTGTGACCAGGAGTTTTCCGGAAGGCACGTCGATGGTGATCTTGGTGGTGATGCTGTCAGGATAGGGGCAGGGCTCCTGCACGTGGACGGCACTGTCGGTGAGCCGGAAAACCGGTTGGCGGTCGCAGACAGCGCAGCTGCACGCGGTGCCCGAAACGTAGGGTTCCCGGCCGTCGAGCCGAAGCACCTCCACCTCGGCCTTGCGAGAGATCAGATGCCCGTTGGCGTGCAAGGGCAGTCGCTCGATGGTCATTGGCGCATCGCTCCTCAGTTCATTGTTCACCTCGAGCGAGGCGAAGTGATCGACAGATGGCGATGAACGTGGTGCCGATGAGCAAGTGAGTGGTGTCTACCTCGGTCCATCGATTGAACAGCAGGTGCCGGTTGGTAGTCACCGGCCAGCGGCGGTGACGTTCACGGAGCCAAGCGACGGCGCAGCGGTAGGTGAGTTCGTCCAGACGTGCGTGGCTGAGGACGAGGGTACGGAAGGCGCGGTGTTGATGATCCAGGCGAAGACGTAGCCGCGGGTGGGATCGCGGAAGATCATGCCTTCCTGCAGTAGGGCCAGGAAGACGTTTCGCAGGACGATGTGGATCGAGCGGACTGGCGTCCCCTTGCGGATGGCGATGGCCCGCTTGACGTCGTCCTGGGTGGGGAAGGAGTTCCCCTTGCTCGTCGCGGTCATCGAATCGGCCGTCCTTCCCGCTCGCGTTCGAGCCTCAACTGCTTCCTGGTCGCCTCACGGGCCTTGTCCCGGAAATAGATCGCCTCCTTGTGCGTGATCGGCGCGTCATGAAGGTTGTGCGAGCCCCGCAGGAAGTTCTCCGTGCGGTCGGCGATGGAGTACGCCAGCGCCTGCTCGATCACCGCACTGGTCTGGCGGACCTCGCTCAGCTCGTCGCGCAGCTTGCGCAACAACCCGTCCCGCTCGTGTTCCACAGCCTCGATGCTCATCAGCCGTGTCACCACGCTGCCCAGCAGCGGGTCGCGAGAGCGGAACAGCTCAACGGCACGCTCGGTGGCAGGATCGGCATCAAGGTGCAGGTCGAGCTGCGCCAGCAGGAACGCCGTCACCAGCGTGCCCTGGCTCAGCCTCTGGCTGAACTCCCGAGCAGCGCTGTCGTTCACGCCCAGCTCACGGACTGCGGCTGCTCGCAGCTGCTCCCGCAGCGCGTTCATGATGCTCTCGGGCAGCGCCTTGATATGCGGCTGGCTCTGCACGCCGGCGAGCCGGAAGCCCGACTGGGGAAGCGTGGCGGTCTCGGCTGCATTGCCTGAAGCGCCCTTCGAGGCCGCGCTCTGCACGGCACCCTGATGGTCGGTGAGCCGCAGCGAGCCGGACGTTGCATGCTCGGCTTCATTCGGTACGGCGACGACGGCATGAGCAGCGACTTCGGCTGTAGCGGTGTCCTCGACGACCGGCTGTGCCCCGGGAGCCGGAACAGCATCAGCCACTGGACCCGCTGATGCACCGGCCGGGAGCACCCCGTCGGCGGCGTTCTGCCCGCCGCCGCCGCGCTGATGGGATCCGCCGGCCCGCTCGGAGTCGCCGGCGTCGGGCTCGTGATCCGGCTCCGGGGTCGGGCGATCCGCTTCGGCTTCCACGTCGAGATCGGCCTGCGGGCCTTCAGCCTTGAGTGGAGAACCGATGCCGCCGGCCTTATCGAATGGCACCGCCGGTTCGGGCGTTGCCACCTCGGGCTGCGCAGCCCGAGCCTGGGCGCGCTTCAACTCCTCGCTCCCGCCACGCCGGTAGGCGTCGAGGAAGGAGGTGTCCACATCCATCACCTCGTCGGTGGGTGTGGCCGCTTCCAGCATCTCTGCGAAGTCCCGGCTCATGCGAGCTCACCGTCCTCCTCATCGAGCAGGTAGTTGTCGCCGCGGGTGAGCCCGATCAGCGAATCGAAGCCCGTGGTGACGACTCGTTCGAGGTTCGCCGAGTTCTTCGACAGCGCCGCGACCTGATCGACAAGCTCATTGAGCCGCGCGATCTCCAGGGTCGGCAGGTCATAGTCGAGGTTCTCGCGCCGGATCTTCTCGGCGACCGCCTCGGCCACGTACTCGTTCACCGAGGAGAACCCACGCTTGTCGGCCCAGTACTCCGCGCGCTGCTTGTCGACCGAGCTCAGCCGGACGAACATGCCCTGGCGGTCATTACTGCTGCTCCGCGTCGCACCCGGCGGCTTCTTCTTCGTACCGCGCACGGGCTGCGCCGTCTTCTCCGACTCCTGTGCGGCGGCCATGTGCGGTTTCTCCTTGCCTTATTCGACTGATCTACAAGGCCATCTTATCAATGCCACTCGATAAGTCATTGGCGCGCATTATGCTTCCTGTGGAATGCCAGTAGAGTTGCAGTCGCCCCCAGTCGCCCCCCTGGCGGCGCATCACCGCAACAGGTGGCCCTGCTCGATTTCCTTCCTGCGGGCGGGTTCAGCTGCTGTGAACCGCATCCACCTTCTGCTGGGCGAAAGCCAGGCCACTGAGGCGATCCTGCACATGCCAGACGGACCGAACGGTGCCCTCATGGAACGCGGGAAGCAGGAGATGGCCGAACTCGCCTTCGCCGTCAGACAATTGCTCACCTGGACCGAGCGTCGACCTTGTCGGGCCGAGGCCTGTATGTGCCGCGCAGACCGGCCATTCGACGAAGCCGGCGCGCCCCGTCTGCTTCATCGCAGGCAACAACACCGTGCACGCTGGGCGCGTGCACCGGGGCTGTC
Source organism: Streptomyces sp. NPDC059788 (assembly GCF_042732265.1). Lineage (NCBI taxonomy): Bacteria > Bacillati > Actinomycetota > Actinomycetes > Kitasatosporales > Streptomycetaceae > Streptomyces > Streptomyces sp. NPDC059788. The sequence continues at coordinate 239,196 of NZ_JBHWHY010000001.1, forward strand.
GGGCTCGCCTGATCACGGTCGACGGCAGTGTCACGCCACTGTACGAGTCGCCCGGCTACCCGAGGACCCCGGTGTCCACCTGCTACGAGTACATCCGAAGCTGTGTCCGCGTGCCAGCAGCACCCTGGAGCGCATCTGAGCTCCGGACACTCCCGTCCTCCCCGAACCGTGATTCTGCCGACACCGCACAGGCCGGCACCACCTTCAGAGATGATGAAACTCGCGTCGGCCGTGCGCCGTCCGGCCGCACCGTGACACGGAAGGAAGAAGCGTTGCCCGCCCACACATCTCCCGCCCCGTCCGCACTCGTCCACCCCGTTCCCCTCATGATCGACCGCACAGGAAGCCTCGACCGGGACGACGCCATCGTTGTCCGCCGCCTGCCGGACGGCTGGGAACTCACCGTGTACATCGCCGACGTCGCCTCCGGTGTCGCCCCCCGGGAGCACCGCCGATCGGAAGGCGTACCAGCGCAGGGAGTCGACGTACGGCGGCTTTCGGGGAACGGCCAAGATGCTGCCCCGCCCCGTAGAGGACGGGCTCACCCTCGCGGAGGGTCGGGCATGCGCCTCCCTGCGCGTGCGGGTCACCTTCGATGTAGCTGGCACACCGGTCGGTGTGAACCTCGCACGGGCCCAGATGCGCGGGGCCTTCGCGATGGACCACCACGCGGTCGCGGCTGCGGTCAGCGACCCCGCTGATCAGTTGCACCACCAGCTGCGCGATGCAGCCGAACTGAGCGAGACCCTGCTCGCACGGCGGCGCAACCAAGGTGCGCTGGCCCTGTACGACCTGCTGAAGGGATGGGCCACCGACGAGGACGGCCGCCTGGTCCGGGTAGCGGCCGCGGAACGGAACGTCGCCTACAAGATCGTCCAGGAGTGCATGATCGCCGCGAACACGGCTGTGGCGGAGTGGGCCGCCGAGCGCGACTTGCTGCTCCTGTTCCGCAACCATTCCGCGGCCAAGGTCGCTCCACCGCGCGAGGCGCTCCTCGGCGACCTCGATCTCGCCCTGTCCGACAGCACCGGTGCCCGCCTTGAGTCGCTACAGCGGCGGACCCTGCTGGTGCTGCGGGCCGCCGAGTACGCGCCCTTCATGAGCGGCCACTGGGGCCTGAACCTGCCCGGCTACGTGCACGCCACCTCGCCGCTACGTCGTTATGCCGACTTGGTCGTGCAGCGTGTCATCTTCAGCCACCTGGACGGTGCTCCCGGTCCGTACGCGGATACCGAACTGCTGTCCGTTGCTGAGGCTTTGAACGAGGGCGCTCGCGCCGACCGTGAAGCCCAGCACAACGTCCGGAGGTCCTCCGCGCACGCTGCCGCGCGCAAGGCGGCAGCGGCCGAGGCCGACTACTCCCATCTGGACAGCCGGGACTTCCACGCCGTCCTGAAGCAGGGCTGCAAGGAGAACATCGCCAGCGCCTCCCTTGCCCGGGAGGCGGCTCGTCGGGCCAAGCAGCAGCAACTGACCTCCCTCGAACTGCAGATGATTCTGCTCGTGGCCTGCACCGACGCCTGGGAGGCTGCCCGAACCGAGTGCCTGCAGACCATCGCGGCAGCACCCGAGACCGCGGTCAGCGTGCTGTCGGTACACGCGCAGGTCAACAGGGCTCCGAACCCGACGTTCACCGACCGCAGCAGTGGGCAGGCGCACTCGTCCGTGTTCACCTCCCGGGCCGAGTTCGCGGAGGCAGCGGGCCCGGTGGTCGGCGCCGAGCGTTCGGCCTTGTCGAAGAAGGCGGCACGTCATCAGGCCGCGCTCAGTCTCCTGGCCAGCCTCGCGGGTCTGCCGGATCCCTCCGGAAACCATAGGCGTGCACACGATGGAACGACGCCGGAGAAGGCTGTCCAGCCCGCGGCCGCCGAAGGACGCCAGCCGGTCGCGGTGCTCAACGAGTACGCCCAGATGCTGGCCGTCCGTGACCTGCGGTACGACTTCGCAGCGACCGGCCCCGGCCACCAGATGACCTTCATCTGTACCGCTCACGCTGCGCACAACGGCAATGCCCTGACCGCTACTGGCACGGCAACGGCGAAGTCCGCAGCCAAGGCTGCCGCTGCCGCAGCCCTCCTCCAGCAGGTCCACGCCGCTACGGGCGACAGCGACGCCGCCTGAATTGCTGCACAGCCCCGGAACCCTGGCCCTTCCGGCGGGGCTCCGGGGCATGCTGGGCGCAGACAGCCAGCACTGTTCTGACCGTTTCCGGGCTCAAGCGGGCGCCGTGCGGCCACGCCTGCTATCGCGTCCGGCACCCTTGTCGGGTCGCATCAGGCCGAGGTCTTCCGGCAGCTCTTGGCAGCCACGTCTGGGCCGACTACGCGGCGCACTCCCCTCTCCTCACCTCCGCTGCCTTGCTCCGTCAGGAAGGCGCCCACGCGCCGGTGGGCGTGCCTGGTGAGCGCGTGACGGCAAGAAGAGAGAGGACCCGGTGCGACATGCCCCACCGGGTCCTCCGTCTGTCTGATGGGCTCCCGCTCAGGAGCCGGGCGTGGGACTCGGCGTCGCGTTCGTCGTGCAGTCAGCAAGCCCCTGGGCGAATCTCGGAGACTGCCAGATCGTCTTGTCCTTGTCGTTCGGCAGGTGTTCGGTGATCGACCCGGCGCCGAGGGGTGCGCCGCCGGCGAAGAAGCGCAGAGCCTCCTGGGTGAAGCCCGCGTTGTACACCAAGATCGACAGGCACTGGCCGGCCGCCGCGTAGGCCTTCTTCTGGCTCTCGTCCCGGGCGAAAGAGGAGAACATCGAGACCAGACCCTTGGTGAGCTCAATGGACGAGTTGACCGGCTGATCTGCGCGGACCGGGTATGCCGGCTTCAGGTTCGGCTTGCCGGCCGCAGGCTTCGCGGCTGCCTTCGGCGGCATGTAGCTCTGTGCCTTGAGGCTGCTGCTCGGAAGTACAGCCTTGTCGATGCATGCGTCGAAGTCCCTACGCAGCGACCGCGAGGCCAGGAGCGCAGCGTCGTCCTTGCTCACCGTGTTCAGTTCGTCGATAACTGCGCCTATGTCGTCGCTGTCGGCCTTGACGATGAAGGCCAGCGCCTTCTCCGGTAGTCCCGCCTTCCGCACTGCGCTGGCCAGGCAGGCCCCGCCGTCCTCTCTGGAACCCCCGGCGCCCTGGAAAGAGAGCTTGTCCAGCGCCTCACCAAGGGGCTTGTCGGCGACCCTGACAGTGCTCGTAGTCGGGCTCGATGCAGGCGAAGCCTGTGCCTCCTGAGTCGTTCCACCACTGCCGCCGGAACACCCAACCAGCACAACGCCCGCGGCCGCAGCCAGCACCGCGGCAGAGGGGCCAGCCTTCCTCGTCCTCCGGGCCTTCATCGCTTCTCGCCTCGCCCTCCTGTTACCGACCAGTCCGATTGGATCGACTGGTCTCCGAGAGCATCCTATTCGAATACCTATTGAATGGTAGTCCGTGATGAGTCGGTATGCGACGCGATAGAAGATGCAGAGGATGCGCAGAGCGGGGCCCGGACGCGCAGAGTGCCTGCAGGTCTGTTTGGCACGTGGGGATCAACGGAGTTGATCCGGGGGGCTCTGCGATACAGCCTGCGCATGCCGGCTACGGGTGACCCCTGTCGGTCGGCTTGCTGGGCGACCACTATGAGCGGGCCCTGCGCACGGCGTGTGGCGCGGTCTTCGAGGGCACAGGATTCGCATGTTCGATGGCTTCGAGGAGCACGGCGAGATGAAAGACGAGATGGGGATGGGATGACGGCCTACACGATGCTGGGGGAGTTCGATTGGGGCGGGGATCTTCTGGTCGGAGGAGCGGATCGAGCGAGAGGCGGCGGCGCTCGGCCACAACGGCTGGTGCAACACGTTCCAGGCCGAGTCGGCGGATGAGGCGTTCCGGAAGGCGGGGAGGGCGACGTGTGACGAGACGCAGCTCGGCGTCGCGGCGAAGCTGTTCGACGTGCGGTCGGGGCGGCGACTGGTGTACGAGGGACGTACGCTCCAGGACTGAGCACAGCACATTCAGGTGAGGCCCGGCACGGTGCGGGCGGGGGTGCGGTTCCTCCGCCGGTTGAGTAGGTAGCGAATGCGATGAAAGAAGGTGCGCTGCATGTATATCGAACCGGCGAACTGGGCTGTGAAGAACAGGATCCGGGATACCGATCCGATTACGTCGGAGATAGCCCTCGAGTACCTGACCGATCTATACGGGTCGCAGACGGTGGAGGCGACAATGGTGAAGGTCGCGCCGGAGGGGACGTCGTTCCGGCTGCTGCTCAACATTGAGGGCCTGACGGTGTCCACTGAGCAGATCATGCCGGTCGACTACACCCCGCGGGGACACGAGACCGGTCCGACGGGCCTGGCGCAGGCGCAGAAGGTGTGCGAGCGGATGATCCGTGAGGTGAACGCCTGGTGGGAGCGCCTGACTAAGAAGTACAAGGACGTCGGCGCGGCAACCGAGTACGCGCGGCTGGCGAAGGAGGAGAAGGCGTGACGTACCACGAGGGCGCCCCGATCATGACCGGGTGGGGTTAACACGAAGCCGGAACGGTGTACGTGCCGATGCACGCCGGCAACGGCACCACGGCGCTTCGCAGGCCGATGGACAAGATCGTCGAGCCGCCCCCCAATCCGAGCCCGGTGAATTGACCCGCGGACTGGACCACGGCCGACCTAGCCGGGCCGACCGACGAGAAGGCACAGACACTGGGGTTTGAATCGCTCGCACAGTGGCGGCACGACATGGTCACCAGCTACGCCCTGGTGGAGCTGTCGAAGAAGCTCTCCGACGGCGTTGGCATTGAGTACACGCGGTTCGGGTCCGAGTCCGTGGTGACCGGCCACGACTGCACGGGCAGGGACCGCACGTACCAGGACTGAGCACAGCGCATTCAGGTGGGGCTCGGCGTTTTCGCTGGGCCCTTTCGCATTCCAGGAGGGTTTATGTATCGCATTGTGATCGCCGAACATCTGCCGGACATGACGGGGGCGTTCTCGGTGAACGAGTTCGACGACAAGGACGCCGCCGCAATCCGCGACGGCTAGATGGTCGTCGCATCGATCATGCTGGAGAAGTGCCACGGCACCGGAGACTGGGCCACCAAGGCCGAGAAGATCAACTTCACGGTCCCGCCGGACGTTGTGGGCAAGTACCCGCACTTCGAGGAGATCGCCGACGACCAGACCCGGTTCTGGGCCGCGGACATGTGGGGCGCCACGCTCGAAGTGCCGGCTGGGGCGAAGGCCCGGTTCGGCCGGCTCATGACCCCGTGCACGGTGGTCGAGCAAGACGAGGTGTGATCCACGCCCGATGGTCCGAGCCCCCGCCTGATGTGCGGGGGTTCCGTCGTGATTGGAGTGAAGAGAATGCAGACGGACAACACCTGCACCTGCGCAGGGCGCCCGGTCGTACACCGAACCCCGATGCCGGACCGACAGATGTTGAGCACCACGGCGCAGTGCACCGGGGTGGGGGCATGAGCACGCTGCATGAGGCGCTGACTGCGGCGCACGCCGAGGTGAAGGCGGAAATTACCCGTACGGACACCGAGGTAGCCGCGCTGCTCGCCTTCAATGGGGCGGTGCTGCTCGGTGTCGCCACGGCCGCGACGGATGTGTACGTGCCGCCCGCGGCCCGCCTGATCGGCACGCTGGGGGTGGCCGCGCTGCTGGCGGCCGTCGGCGTGCTGCTGAGCACGGTCCGCCCCAGCCTGACCAGCCAGACGGCAGGCTTCCCGCGGTGGGCGAAGCTCACCGGTGAACAGATCTGCGACGAGCTGCGCACCGACCGCCGGGCGCAGCACATCCGGGTTCTCTCCCGCATCGCGGTCGCCAAGTACGGCCGTCTGCGCCGCGCCGTTGACCTGACGCTCGCGGGCGGCCTGCTGCTGGTCGTGGCCGCCGTCCTCACCGCGGGGGGCGTCTCATGACGCGCCGGCCGCGCGCACGGCTACGGCACCGCCTCTACCACCGTCTGCGACCCGTGTGCCTACCGCGCCTGGCAGCTCTCCGAAGCGGCGGCATGCACGTCCTGGACGGTCGGCTGGACTGGCCGCACCGACATGATTGGGAGTACGCGATGAACCAGAAGGCAAAACTGACCAGCGGGTCACCGACCCAGTCCAGGCTGCCGTTACCTACGACAACCTCGCACACCTGCGCCGCCTGCTGCCCGATCCTCAATTGCGCGAGGCGCTGAGCTGGATGGCACTCGGCTACACCCAGGCCGAGACCGCGCACCGTGTCGGGCTCACGGCCAAAGCGCTGGAGCGCCGGCTGGCCCGCCCCGCACCAAGGCCTCCGCCAGTGGCCTGCACTAGGCGCAGCTGGGGGAGGGGGATCACGATGAGCATTCACAAGGACCAGACCATGCACAACACGGCCACGGACCCCACCGACGATTTCGAAGCGCTGCTGGCAGCATCCAGCCTCGGCGCTCCCCACGTGCGCACCCATGGCGAACTCATTCCCGAAGAAGCGCATCGCCGCCTGCGAGAAGCCGCCGGTCAGCACTCGTTGCCCACCGACAGCGACATCTCCGATGTCGAGGACACCGAGCCGGCATATGCCGACTCGCAGGAATGTAGTTAGTGTTCCGGGTGCCTCGCACCCGCTGCGCTACACGGACCGGTGTAAGCACATGTCAGAGACCCTGCTGTCAGGACATCGGCGTGAGAGACTACCGGTAACGGACGCCGAGCCGCGAGTCGGCACCTGGAACACACCGGCCTCACGCAGGCCTTCAGTGACCGCTGCGGCGTCACCCCCCCCCGACCGGCGCGCCGCCGCCTGATGCACCAACGACCGCCACTGACCATCCCTCCGCGCGGGGCCCGGCCGGGAACCCTGGCTCAGAGACCAGGGAGCACGTAACTCGCCGATATCTGTCAGTCGTTCTACATCGGGCGATCCGCACGGTTTCGGATGATGCCCTCGGCGACGGGTTCGACCTCGTCGAAGTGCATGCCGATGAAGTATTCGCCGTCGCGTTGGAAGCCGTGCCTGTCTTCCTCGGGGATGGCGTGACTGTGGGCGAAGCGCATGCACTCCGTGTAGAGCGAGTTGAGGACCCGGGTCTCTGCGCGGTGAATCTGTGAGAGATCCAGCCATGGCAACACCCACAGCCCAGTTGTGACGTAGCGATGGACCCTGGCGATCCTGTGGTGCCTCGTGACCCGGTTCACCCAGATGTCGGAGGTGGCCTTTCCCGCCTTTACGTACCAGCTGTGCCCACCATGGAAGCCCACGATGTAGGAGCGGTTCGTCGGCGCGTGGGCATCGGTGTACCGGCGCACACTGAAAGACATGAGCTGGGACGAGACCCGCTGTAACTCGCGGTCCGCGTAATCGATCTCTCCAGGGACAGGTAGCGCCGCTCGCCGCGCAGGAAGGAACCTGCCGGATCATGAGGAATCCTCCCGGTGACCTGTGAGCAGCCAGGCTGTGCTCACGGCGAAGGGCCTGGTGTAACCCACCAGGGCGACACGTAGGCGCGCTTTTTGCCTAGCCTTTTGGCGTAACGATTCACTGGCCGATAGCCCACCGCGCTGGGGCTGTCGGCCGTTATCAATTCCGAGGAGAAAACGATGTCCGACTCCCAAAAACTCGTCTGCGGACGCCAGATCCACAGCTTCCAAGGTCGGCTTTTCACCTGCGAGGGGGCTATCGAGGTCCGAGTCCCGGTCTACTTCGACGTGCTCTACAAGGAGTACGCGCCGCACAAGCTGGCCCTGGCCGGCATCGGCACCCACAAGGACAGGCTGGAGGTCGTCGCGAACTGCGGCGGCGCCCCGGCCCGCGTCATGTATCCGCCGACCTTCCGAACCGTCGAGGCGATGGCCGAGAAGCCGGAAACCTGCCTGCGGCGTCCGCGGATCGACGTCATCACTTACGTCGACTCCGACGGCAATCCCGATACCGTCACCTTCATCGACGGCATCCGGACCGACGCACTGCTGCGGCACAACATCCATCACCACACCATCGATGGCGGCCGGTCCGGTGAAGACCACGCCTGGGCCTGCTCGATGTACGAGCACTCCACCGACCCGTGCCTCCCCGAGCGGGTCCGAGCCGCGTTCGCCGAGGCCCTCCGGTGCAGCAGCCACCACTGCACGGACCACTGCGATTCCTGCACGAACTGCGGCGACGCGTACTGCCCTTTGATCGCCTCTGCCGACAACGACGAGAAAGAGGAGGTCTCCACGTGAACGGCAACCTGATCAGCCTCGCCGAGCTCCGCGCCGCCCAGAACAAGAGCCTGGAACGCCTCGGTCTCGCCCCGGTTTCGGACAGCGAGTTCAACGCCATGCGTTACAAGACAGGCGAAGCCTTCATGACCGAGTACCGCTATGACCGTCGCGGCACGACCGTGTCGATCGTGGGCACCGTCACCGAGTGGGTCCGCGCCGGGAAATCTGTCGAGGCGACCAAGCACGAGGTCCGGGTCGGCGGCGCACAGCCGGTCATCTACCGCGTCATCGAAATGCCTCGGGACACCTACGACGGCGCGGACTGCCGCGTCACGCTGGACGGCAAGTTCATTACCCACGCCGCGACGCTCGCACGGGCGCTCTACTTCATTCAGCGGCACTTCGTGTACGGCACGGTCGACTACCACGAAATCATGGACCGGGCGATGTTCCTGGAGCACACGGGAGACGGCCTCGACATTCTGGCGAACGAAGGCCCCGACTTCGACCTCGACCAGTACTCCGCCGACGGCTCGTTCATGTTCACGTACATCAACGACTACAACCCGTGCAGCGGCGAGTACAGCTACCTCGTCAACGACAACGAGGCCATGGCAACCGCGAACCGGGCCTTCGCCGACGGCACCCAGGAAGACCCGGCCGACTGGCGGATCAAGTCGATCGACTACCACCCCGGCGAGCCGGCCGTCGCCCACTGCTTCAACGACGCCCGCGTGCCCGTTGACAAGAACCCCACCTGAACTCCGGACTGCTTCCGTCCGCCCCTTCGGGGGGGCGTAGCGGTGGCTGCCCGGCCAGCACGAAGCGACGAGAGGGCATCCGCGACCAGCAAGACCCAGGCACCCGCGCTCGACGGCGTGAACTGGCGCAAGTGCGCCCTCGAGCTGCCCGGCCGCTACAAGTACAACGTCGGAGTGCTCAAGCCCGAGGAAACCATCAGCGGGTTCGGCTACATGGTCGACTGCAATCAGACCGAGACAAAGTGGGCCGCGTATCGCTGCACCGCCGACAACTCCCAGTGGTGGGCCGTGCACGGAGACGGCAACCCGCGGGACCTCGTCGCCCGCCTGGAAGTCGCTGACGGCAAAGACTATGCCGCCGTACAGCAGATCGACGACCGCACCGCAGCTTTCGAGCAGCTCGGCGCGACCGACTGAAACAACGTTCCCGTCGCGGCCGGCGACCCCCACGTCTCCTGCCTGCTCGCCGGCAAGATCGGCGACTTCAAGAACTACCACCAGTCCGAGCACACGCGCCTGCGTTCAATTGTCGAGGGCTGGCTCACCCGCTACTCCGCAGCCCACGCCTACCGACCGGAGAACTGACCACGGCCCGACAGCTCTGGACCACCGCCCACCTCCGCACCGGTGACCTTGTCGAGAACGACGTGATCTCCGCACCGGACGCGTGGAGGTCACGTCACCTAGGTCTGGCTGGAGGAAGGCGAGTTCGAGTTCTACAAGAACCACCCCGACGCCAAGGAGGGGTACAGCAAGTGCTTCCACGGACCCGATCTTCACGCCCTGCTCGAGATGCTCCCGAACTTCGTCGTCGCCGCCCGTGTCAGCCCGAAGCCGGAGGCTAAGGCCAAGCAGCGCATGGGTGTGATCTTCGACGACTACGCGAAGACCGGCACCGCCGTGAACGAGATCAACGACTGGGCCTGCGTCCAGGCAATCGGTGCCGAGCTGATCTACCCAAACCGCACCGCGCACCTGATCGGATTCTCCTCCAAGTGCTCGCTCGACGGCCGCCGCCTCTACATCCCGCTCACCACTCCCGACACCGCCACCGAGGATAAACATGAATATCCCCGTCTTCCAAAGCCGCTACGGCGGCTCGGTCCAATGGCGCGACGGCAAGCAGCACCTCGCGGACCCTGCCGTCAACCACGGCTACCACCACATCGTTGCCTGGCACATCCTGCTGGGCTCAAACGCCTACTACATCATCGACCGCTGCACCGAGGCGAAGGCCGTCGGTGCTCCGAAGGACGTCTTCTCCTTCGACACCATCGACCGCTTCCAACCAACCGAACGCAAGAGCTGGAAGCACTGGGGCACGTTCGGCGGCACCGACCAGGTCCGCAACATCGTCGAGAACATCGTCGCGGAGCTGGACCACCACACCAAGGCCCTCGCCACGTACCGCGCCGCCATGAAGGGAGCCAGCCGATGAGCCCGATCGAGCTGCGCACACTGATCCATTCCGCGCTGAACAAGAAGGCCGGCACACGGTACGGCGACATCCTCATTGCCGAACCCATCCCGCCCGAGCCCGGCGAGCCGGTGCGCCTGCGGGTGCAGGCGCCGGACCCGATGGGCGCGATCCGTACCCACCTGATCGAGATCAGCGAGGAGCGCTGAGGTGACGTCGCCTGCTTCCGGTGCCCCGGCCCGGTGCGGCCGGGGGACTCAGGCGCCTATGGCGCGGAGTCTGTCCGGCTGCTGGCTGCAGCCGGTGGCACCGTCGTGGACGTAACCGTCCGGACCCGGACTGCAAGACGCGGCGGTTGAAGGGCAAGTCCGACCCGATCGACGCCTACGCCACCGCGACGGCCGTGCTGTCCGCCCGGGCCGCCGGCAGGCCGAAGCGCCGGGACGGCGTGGTCGGGGCGGTGCGGGTGCCGCGGACCGCCCGCCGCCACCAGGCCCTGGGCGCTGAGACAGCTGAGTTGGACGCCCCGACCGGCCCGCCGGCCCAAGAACATCATGCGCTGCCTCAAGTGATTCGTGGCCCGGAGGTCTGCCCTGCCCTGGCCAGCACACCGGTCACAGAAATCGCTCAAAACCATCTCGCTCCAGCTGCTGACAGCTCTAGGAGCATCCCGAGAACGGAAAACCCGATGAGCATCAAGCTGTACGACGGGATGCGGCTGACCGCGTACGCGCCCGACCTCTTCGAACTCACCCGCATGATCTCCAAGCGTATGCGCGAGGTCTTCCGCGAGCTGGCTGTACGCATCATCGCCAGGAACGTCGCCCGCGTCGTCGACGACGCCGAGGTACGCGAACGCGACATGGGCGGTCCTTTGCACAACTGCCTCGTCTACCGAGCCCGGAAGCTCTGGCTCGATGAGCAGGCCGGGCTCGATGACCGCGTGACGTTCCACGACCCGCTGCACTTCAGCATTGTCTTCGGCCAAGTCGCTGACGAGTGCGGCACGCGCCGGCTGGCTTACCCCTTCTCCGGGAACCGCGCGTACACCCACGCGCTCATGGCTCTCGAAGCCAACGGCCGGCCCCTCTTCGTCGACTACCACTACCAGAACCAGGGTGACCGACCGAAGGAGATCCGGAAGGACGAGTGGAAGCGCCGACGCGACGACTGGAACCGTCTGCTCGGCGCCGGCGACCGCGAGACCGACGGCACCTTGGGGCATCTCCCCGGCTGGCAGCTTCCAGACAGCATTGAGGGCGTCTTCGACGCGGTGCTGCGCGGATACAAGGACACCATCGATCTGAACGTGCATTGCACCGTCGAAGATCGCATGCGCCGGACGCTCAACCGGGCGGTGACCCTCTACCTGGGTCTCGACGAGGTCAACGGCATCGGCAGAGTGCTGACCCGCAACAGGCGTATCGAGCGCGCGACCGAGCTCTACCTGAGCACCGCCCATGGGGCAGTGATACCGCGGCCCGCGCTATTGCCGGATACCCGAGACCTCGGCATTGCGATCAGCAAACTGCCGCCGGTCTACCAACCTCCAGCTGGAGCCGTTGCCCGGATCAGCGAGCTCTATCGCGAGCAGGCGCTGGCTGGTGACTGATCTGGATCGACGCAGTCGATCCGGAAGTAGGTCTGCAGGGGCATCCCCCTCGCCCGGATGACGGCTGCGGGGCCACGACCGGATGCAGCCGGCCGCGGCCCCTTCCGATTCACCCCACCACCCACTACGCGAGAAATGAGGCTCCGCGGTGAACATCCAGAGTACGGCCCCGCCTGACGCTGAGATCCAGCGTCGGCGGTACTTGGCCGCCATGGCAGTGGCCGAGTCGATCATCAAGACCAGCCCGGTCCTGCCTCCCACCGTCTCGGTGACCTGCCTCGATCCAGCGCGCCCGCGCGTGTCTGTGCACCACGAGTCGGCGGCCGGCGTCGAAGCGCTGGCGCATGTGCTCGGCGAATCGGCCACCACCGCACCGTTCCGGCACGGCGACCCGCGCCCGTTCGTGTCGATAAACGCCGTCATCGACGAGGTGCCGGTCCGGGCATGGGCACTGCTCGACGCTCCGGCGGATACGGGTGGCATGGGCGGTGCGGCATGAAGGACATGAACGCTAACTCCGAGGTGCGGGCCGGACGCTTTGCAGGACCGGGCCAGATGCCTCCCGCGGCACTGGCCGAATCGCTGCGCGCCCAGCCCCTGACGGCGGCCGAGCACGTGATGATCTCGGAGGAGAGCCACGACCTGGCGACGCCGGATGCACGGCTGCGCTACCTCTGCCGGGTGCTGCTGGCCGACGGCGGGCGCACTCGCGCCCGGATCGCCGAGCTGGAGTCGGCGTGCGCCCGCTACCGCACCGCCTGGCAGCTCGCCCGCACACGAGCACTGTCCACCGGCGGAGCGGCCGACCGCTACGCCGCTCGCGCCCGGGGGTTGCAGGAAGCGTTACAAGGCCTGCTCATCGACGCGATCAGCGCCAAGAGCGAGCGTGACAGCGCCCGCCGGCGCGTCATCGAACTGTCGCTGCGTTTGCAGCGGGTGCGGGAGACCCTTGCCGCCGCCTCGCCCCTCCGAGCAGGCAGTCTGCCCCCGCAGCGTGAGGCGAAGATCCGGGCATCCGTACCGAACGACTGGTTCGGCCCCCCGTGGACGGCCGAGTACGTCGAAGGCGACGGCAAGAATCGTGCGCACTACCAGGTGAAGGCGCGGAACGGCGGCGTTGTCGCGACGCTGCCCGACTGGTTGCAGGATCTGGCGCTGTTCGTCGCAGACGCCCCCGAGGCGATTTCCGAACTGCTGGCCGAGCTTGACCGAGTGCGCACGGTGGCGTGCACGGGGGTTGGTGCCCCCATTCCTGCCCGCCCTGCCCTCCTGCCCGAGCCGTACGCCTGCGCCCGCTGTGACATGGCCCGCCGCCCACACGATCGGCGGTACACGGAGGTCGGTGGCCACACGTGGGTGCGGCCGACTGACGAGCAGATCAAAGCCCGTATGAAGGCCAGGCAGGACGCCCGCCAAAGGGGTGCCGACCGTGGCTGAGGAGACGCCCGCTGATGGGCCGTTCCGTATCACCACTGTTCGCGACGAGGTGCGCCGACAACTGCTGGATGACGATGCTAACCCTTCGGCGCTGGTGCTTGACGCCGGCGAGGCGGAGACGCGTACCGAGTCGCACTCGATACAGGCCGTCGCCGACGTGCTGCGCCGCCTGGCCGACGGGGCCGGGAAGGACCCTCGCACGTCGGGCGAGTTCACTCAGCCTGTTTGCCCGGTGTGCCAGCGCCCGGGTTGCTGCTGCTCGTCCTTCGGCAAGAGCCCGCAACACGACTGCCCGCACAGTAAGGACGAGTCCACCCGCACCACGTCGCCGACGGCCGCACCCATCGACGCCCGAGAGCGGCTGGCACTGATGGTCCGCACCACCAAGGGCAGCATGCCCCGTCACCATCAAGATCGCACCGCCGATGCCGCGTTCTCCCTGGCCAGCGTCCGCTGCGCCGCGTCGGAGGACCCGGGAATGTTCATGGCCGCCTACACGGCTGCCCGCGACCTGGTAAGGACCGGCGGTGACGTCGACCGCATGTGGTGTGATGCCCTGCGGAGCCAGCCCGCGGCGACGATCGCAGGTGTCATCGAGGGCCTGGCCTCCACCCGCGATGTCCCGCCGCAGCTCGGGGGTGGCTGGTGAACGCTCTCAACGAAACGACGCGCCGTCTGCTGCTGGCCCAGGCGGTCGCCGAACAGCCGGGCGAGTGGACCACGCGCCGTGTGATGCGCCTTTACCGCGCCGCCGGATGGCCCGCCCCGATGATCCGTACCGTGCGCCGTGACCTGGCGCGACTCCACCGTGACGGCCTCCTCGCCCTTCATGAGACGCCCGGCCGCCGCTACTACACCCGCAAGGAAGGTGTCCGATGACGACCGGTCCCCTGACCGTTGCCGACCTCGCCAGCCGTGCTCTCGCCCAGGTCGAGGCGGACGGCGAAGCCTGGGGCGACGCGATGTTCAAAGAGTCGCGCGCCCGGTTCCTCGTCGATGCCGACGACCGGGCCGGCCGTGTCCTCGGTGATGAGGCCGCCGCCCGGCTTCAGTGGCAGTACACCGGCGCGGAGCGCCTGCCTGCGAACACCGAGCAGGCCACGGCGAGCCTGGGCGAGGACCGCGGCGAGTACCTGCGCTACCGCTACACCACCGGCGACGAGATGGCGTCCTTCGCCCTGGTGCAGCCGTGCGGTACGTGCGGGCGCGACCAGGTCGACGAAGTCCGCGACCTGGTCCACCTCGGCTACCTGCTCGAAACGGCCGCGGACCTCGCGAACGCCGCTCAGGGCGGTGACGGGCGATGAGCGAGTACCCCGAGATCGCCGAGCGGTTCGCCCGCGACACGGCACGACACGCGATGACCGTCCTGCACGCCGATGGCCTGTACCGGCATCTGCGGTTCACCGCCCCCGAGCAAGGCCGTTTCCCCTTCGAGCTGATCACGTGGCCGTACAACCTCGTCGCGCAGGGGCGGATCACCGCGATCCGCAAGGTCTGGGCCGGCAACCGCTGGCAGGTGAAGTGGCGCCTCGACGGACGCCCCCGAGTACGGACCTTCGCCGCCGTCACCGACGCGCGGGAGTGCCAGCGCTATGTGATGGCACAGGCCGCCGAAGGAGACCGCCGTGGCTGACGACCGCCTCACACAGATCAAGGAACGCCTTGAGGCCGGGCTGCTCCTCGCCGATATCCGCTGGCTGATCGAGCAGTTGGAGGAATACGTCGGCAAGGAGCCGACGGTGGCCGAGGAGATGGCCCACCTGAGCAGCTGCCTCGGCGCCGTGCGCGACCTGTGCGACCAGGCCCGCCAGGACGCCCGGCGCTGGGAGCAGCCGCTGCCCGAGCCGGAATGGGTCGCAGCAGTCGAGCAGGCTGCCAACGGCAACCGCCCCGACGACCCGGACGACCGGCGCCGCCGTATCTACATCGATGGCAAGGGGCGTGCCTGGCTCAGTCACTCTCTGGATCACGTGGAAGGCGAACTGGTCGCCCGCGCCCGCCTCGACACCGATCCCTTCGCTGACGGAGAGGCCGTGCAGAAAGTGCGGGAGCGCACCGGCGGCCTCCGCGAGATCGGGAGGGCCTGGTGACGACCGTCCTGCCGGCCGGGGCTACGGCTCCAGCCGGCACCACCTGCCGAGAGGAGGCTGCCTGATGGCCCGCTCCTCCGGCAACTTGTCGGCCGCGGCCGCGTCTGGGTGCGTACCACAACATGAGAGGACAAGGCGTGACCGCCCCAGTGCACCACGGCCTCCAGGCGGGGCCTGGTCGGGGAAGTGGCCGGTAGAACAACGAGAAACGCGAGCCTGATCGGCGAAGCCGATTCGGGACTCGGAATGACAAAGCATTCGATCAGCGCAGCTGATCCGGATGGTGGCATGACAGCGAGACGTACCTGCTCGACGAAGAGATCACCCAGCGAACGGGAGCCGACGCATGAACACCGAGAGCACCACGGCCGCCGCCGACTTTGCCCAGGCGCTCGCCGAGCTCGCCGACGAATACCCGACTGACCCGGAGGGCGCTACGCCCATGATCGTCACGGTCACCGACCCGGCGACCGGCGAGCAGCACCCGCTCCCGATCCAGCCCGGCCAGCTCGACTGGGTGACCGACCTGGTACGGAATGAGCTGGACACGCACCGCGCCGCCCACTCCGACGGCACCGGCTACTGCGGGCACTGCCGGAGCACCGGCCTCGCAGGTGGACCCGGCAGCGCCGCCCTGCTCGCCGAGCTGCCCGCCGACGACGGGAGCCGCCCGTAACATCCGTCACTCCGCCGCCGTGCCCGGACTGCTCGACCGTGACCGGGCGGATCGAGGCTGAGCGGATCGAGGCGGGGTCTGGCACTGCACGGCCCCCAACTACCCCCGCCCGCACCTACGGCACCGGCGACCGGGACGACGCGGGCCCTGCTGCTCCGCTGACCGCCCCTGTGCGCCGGAACCCAGCCTGAGCGCCGCCGGCGCCTGACGGCCGAGCAGTGCATCGAGCAGGCCCTGGCGCTGCTTGAGGGTCAGGACACCAACCTGGCCGCCCGGTTGCGCG
This sequence comes from Streptomyces sp. NPDC059788, assembly GCF_042732265.1. Taxonomy (NCBI): domain Bacteria; kingdom Bacillati; phylum Actinomycetota; class Actinomycetes; order Kitasatosporales; family Streptomycetaceae; genus Streptomyces; species Streptomyces sp. NPDC059788. Next base: position 255,625 of record NZ_JBHWHY010000001.1, read on the forward strand.
CCGTGCCCCAGGGGGGCCAGCCGTGACCACGAAGCGCCACCAGCCTGCCGCCCCCCCCGCCTTATCGCTCGTGTTTCAGGCCCACGGAGCATGCGAAAGCGGGCGCATCAGCTGATCGCGCCCGCCGGGCGTCCACCATCCACCTCACGAGAAGAGCGAGACCACCATGGCTGAGTCCACAATCACCGTGAAGCACGACGTCACCGTCGACTTCGGCTGCATCGAGCTGACTGGAGCGCTCGTGCACGACGACAAGAACCGTGTGCTGAAACTCGAAAAGGCCAAAGGCTCCGCCGAGCCCATCTCGATCAGCCTGCAGGGCTATGGTCTCACGCCCGAGCTCGGGAACGTCTTCATCAAGGACTGGTCCGAGCACTCGGGCTTGACGGCTCGCCTGGAGTGGGCAGGTCTCGTGACGCCCGTGAACGTACTCACCGTTGGGCCTTACCGCTCGACGGCCTACGAAGTGCGGGTGACGCTGTAAAGACTCCCGCCCCTGAGTTCCGCGTGGGCGCTCTCATGGTCTTCGCAATGGTCCTGGTGTTCTGGCTCACCATCGCAAGACTCCACCGGGCCAAGATCGCGGATCTCGAACACTCGTACCGGCTTGCTTGCAAGACCGGCGACACCGTCAGAGCGGGTCAGGCAGAAACCGGGCTGCAGGACATCCGAACATCACGTCGGGGAAGTGGCCGGTAAAGCAACGAGAACCACGAGTCTGATCGGCGAAGCCGATTCGGAACCCGGAATGGCGAAGCGTTCGATCAGCGCAGCTGATCCGGATGAAGCATTGAAAGAGAACATCATCTGATCGGTGAAGCCGATCCGGATGGTGGCATGCCAGACAACTGAATATCCCAGCTCAACCCATCCAACCGCGCGCACCGACGGCGTCGACGCGCGCTGGGCTGTATTCAAGGAGAATCCACCATGTCGAACCCGAACAGCACCGCATCCGTCATCGGCCGCGCGGCGAACGACCCGAAGGTCTTCGAGAACAAGGACGGCTCCAAGAAGGTCATGCTCACCGTCTTCGTGGAGCGCGGCTACACCGATTCCCAGGGCAACCGCATCTCCGACGCCCTGCCGTTCGAGGCCTTCGTCCGCGCCCAGACCACGGGCATCGGCCCCTTCGCGCATGTGCACCGGGGTGATCTGGTGGCCCTCGGCTACGAGCCGCGCATGAAGCATTACATCAAGAAGGGGGTGGCGGTCTTCGAGACCAAGCTGGAGATCCAGAACATCTCCTTCCTGGAGTCGCGTGCGACCACCCAGGCCCGTCTGGCCGAGCGCGTCACCAAGGCCGAGGCCCAGAACCAGAACCTGCAGGCACAGGCTCCCACTCCGGTCGCGGCTGCCGCTCCGGCCGTCGCGCACGCCAGCGCCGTGCAGGACGAGCACCTGCCCTTTCAGGCCGCCTGACGGTCTATAGAACTTCACCCATCCCGGCGGGTCTGGTCGAGCTCACCTGCCCCCAGCCCGCCGAGGGATCCTCCGACCCCGGCATCATCCACCCAACTCGCCCGAACAGGAGGCCGCGTTGAGCTCCACCACCTCGACCGTCCCCGCCCACCGCCCTCGTCGGCGACCCTTAGACACCGAGATCGCCGCCCTGGACCTGGGCAGCGTCGGAGGCGTCCGCGAGGCCATCGACCTCTTCGCCCGCAAGATGCTGGATGCCGCCGCGATCAGGCACGACCGTGACCAGCGCACCCACGCCGTGACTGTCCAGGCCCTTAACGCACTGCTGTTGGACATGCTCAACACCCGCTGTACCGTCTGCTCGGGCAAGGGGACATCCGACGGCGTCACATGCCCCAACACCGCCGCCCACCGCTCGTAAATCCGCCCCTCCGGGGGCACACGGCTGATCCGCGCGATCGACGACAGGCCCGCCGCAGACTTCTGCACGGAGCGGTTCGAATCCGCAGTGCGCCGACTGATCCTCGGCGTGCGTCAGTGGGCACACCGTGCAGACCGACCGCGGAACAGGTTCGATTCCTGAACGCTGCAGATGATCCCTGTGGTGTGTCCCTGGAGATCTCCGCGGCTCCGGTTTCCCGAGCACCCCGGTGCGCTCTGCCTTCGGGCAGCGGCTGCGCCGGGGTGCTGTGTTTTTCTCTATCGTGGCTTGCCCTACTTGCCCCGTGAAGGCAGTGTGCACAAGGGGGATCAGCAGAGCTGATCCGGATCTGGCGTTGAACAGCATCCTCGTCACGCCAGGGGCCGAGCCATGAACTGCCCGAACTGCGTCAGCGACATGGAGTCGAACGCCTACGGCGTCCGCGAGAACAGGAAACTCAAGAAGGTCACGCACACGTGCCCCGAGTGCGGTTACAGCGAGACACGCTGAGTGGCTGCTCCTCCCCTCCGACTGCGAATTGGGTGCCGATCACTCAGGCACCTGTAGGCCCTTCACCCACCAGCCCAGCCCACCCGAGAACCAAGACAATCACGCCGCTCTTCTCGCGATGAACAGGAGCGACGGCAGTGCTGAATCTGAGCCACAACCCCCTACCTCTTTTTCGAGGAGAGCCCTGTGATTGCTGCACGCTTCAACCCGCAGGACATCGAGTGCCTTGTGAAGACGGCTGTGGAGCTGTGGGAGGAAATCGACCCCAGCGATCTCTCCGAGCACCAGCAGGACGCCCTCGACCGCGCACGCGATGCCATGATCGCCGAGCATGCTGACCGGCAGCCTCCCTCCCCCGAAGTGGTGACATTCATCAGCCCGCGCCCGGTGGGCCAGGCCTGGGTGCTGCAACGCTGGGACCGGAACACGAACGAGCTGACGCTCTATGCCTATGAGGACTCCGCGCTGGTCGCTCTCGCCACGTACGTGCGCGGGGTCTGGGACAACCTCGTTGGCGAGGAAGGCGTCCCCGACCAGCCGCCTACCGACGACCGCGAGGCCGTGCGGCTCTACTACGGCGAGCGCGACAACCAAATCAGGCCGGATGAGGGATACGAACTCTACGCGGAGGACATCACCAAGCGTGGCCGGACCCGCATCGTGCCGCTCGACTACCGCTTTCCCGATGAGGGTGCGAGCGAGCAGGCAAATCGGGATGCCATCTTTCATCCGCAGACCGACGACAACGACCTCCCCTGCCTCGAGATCGACGGCGTCCTGGTTTTTGCGTACCTCGACTACGAGGCCGGTGCCGTCCGCGTCTCCGTACACGGAGACTCCGCGGAAGACCGCCTGGTTCGTCCCGACGGCACAGTGCCGCTGCGCGTGGAGGTCGAAGACACCGTGGTGCTGGATGACAGTACCGAGGGCACTCCCAAGCCGGATCTGCTGAACAAGCTGCTCGATGCCGCCGATGACCGCCAGGAGCAGGCAATCCGCGAGGCGGCGTTCGTGGCTGGCGTTCTCTGGCGGTGCCCGAACTGCGAATGGGACAACCCCGGCGGGGCCGCCTGCTGTGAAGGCCCTGGCGCCTGCCGCGTCCCGAAGCCGAAGAAGACTGTCGACGCCCGCTCCCAGCAGCCAGTTGCCTGACCCCCGTCCGTCCCGACAATCATCGCCCGGCCCCGCTGGCCGGCCGACACAGCACCGCGTGCCCGCACTGGCCCACCTCGAAGAGACAGGAAACAGCATCGTGCACGAGAAGCCCGACCTGGACACCCCGCTCGCCGACCCGCGCAGCGCCTTCGCTATCGAGATCGCCGCCCTCGCCAAAAGGCACAAAAACGCTGTCCGCGTCCAGACCGTCACGACGACCGGCCACACCGTCCTGTTCACCGGCATGTGGGGCGACCGCGTCGGCACCATCGCCATCACCGCCCCGGACGGCCAGAGTGTCCGCCGCGCCGACGGCTGGAAGATCGGCAAGACCGCGAAGGTTGCCGCGGTTCTGTGGGACGATATGGAGCAGGACAGGGCCAGGGCGGCCGAGCGTGAGCGGCTCGCAGGCCTCAAGTCCGTGAAGATCACCTCCGCGGACGCCTCCGGTCAGACGCACAACAGGGAAACCAGCCGGTATCACCTCACGCCCGAGCAACTCGCCCAGGTCCTCGCGCTGACCGAGCGCCTGGCCGCCGCGAACGCGGCTGGGTGAAAGCGGAAAACGTGCCGCGCAGCTCCCGGGCCGCGACCGGTCACCGCTTGCGGGGCTTGCCGGCCGCCGCCGTACGGTGCGCTCACCCACCAGGGGCTGCGCCGGACACGGTGAACTCACGGCTGCTGTCGACCCCATCTGTGACCCCCGCATCGCCAATGCCCGCCTGGCTCATCTACTGACCACCCACCCGGCCAGGCCTGGCCATGAGCCGACAACGGACCGGGCCTCGCACCCGCGCACCACCAACCTGACCCACGCTGTGGAAGACGTGGCCATGTACTCGGAGCAACTGCGGCGCCGCCCCCGAAACCCGCCCCCCACCCCCGCCGCGGTCGCTGACGGAAGCACCGCGCAAGCTCAGAACCTTCGCGCACACGAGAGCGCCCCCCCAACCTCACGCCAATGAAACCGGGGCCGCTCTCGCCTGCCAGCACAACTCAACAGAGAGCACTGGAGGTCTCCAGCATGACCCAACCCGCTCCCTGCCCGCGAGCGGACTTTGCGCCGACGTTGAAACCGGCCGCACTCCGCCTGCTGCGCGAGATCGCCCAACGCGACGCCGGCGACGGCGTGGCGTTCGTGTCCGCACCGTGTGGCCGCTGGCGCCTGGACGGCACCACGTACGTGGTGGCCGATCGCACCTTCCACCCGCTCGATGCCGCTGGCTATGTGGACGTGGGCAACGGCCGGACCGATCCCGTGCGCCTCACCCGCGCCGGACACGCCTACCTGGCCGCCGTATGAGCGCGCCCCTAGCCATGCGCCTTCCGCAGGTTCCCCCGCTCGCCTGCTCCGGCACCTGTGGCCGTGTCCCGCGGCGGCCGAGGAGGGTATCCGGCCGGCGGGCCGAGCTGTATCTCGGCACCCACATGACCAACTGGCTGTGGGACGCGAGGCTTCGCGCCCTGTTCGGCGGCGTCACGTTCTTCGTCTCACGAGTCCGTCTCGCCCAGCGCAAGAGCCCGGTCCCGCAAGCCCTTCACCCGTACTGCATCGACAGCGGAGGGTTCACCGAACTGCAGCGCCGCGGCCGCTGGACCCTGACCGCTGAGCAGTACGTCGCGGAGATCCGCCGCTACTTGGACGGGTTGGGACCGGACCTGTGCCGGTGGGTCGCGCCGCAGGACTGGATGTGCGAGGACATCGTCATCCGCGGCGGCGCTGGAGCCCGGGGCGCCGTCTTCCACGGCACCCGCCAGGCCCGGGGCCTGCAACCCGATGAGGCCGAGGAGGACCTGACGATGGCCGTGCGCATCCACCAGCGGCTCACCGTCAAGAACTACCTCGAACTCACCGCCATGGCCCCCGAGGTTCCTTTCATCGCGGTCCTGCAGGGCAACACCCTCGCCGACTACCAGGCCTGTGACGAGATGTATGCCGCCGCCGGTATCGACCTCAGCCAGCTGCCCGTCGTCGGCCTCGGCTCCGTCTGCCGCCGCCAGGCCACCAGCGAAATCCGCGAGATCGTCGAGCACTTCGCCGGCAAGGGCTACCGGCTGCACGGCTTCGGTGTGAAGACCCTCGGCCTGGCCCAGTACGCCGGCGATCTCACCTCCGCCGACTCGATGGCCTGGTCCGAGGACGCCCGCCGCTCCGCCCCGCTGCCCGGACACGAGACCCGGCACATCAACTGCGCCAACTGCCCCGACTGGGCGATCCGCTGGCACCAGCGCATCGTCGCCCAGCACCTGACCCCCGCCGATGTGAAGGAGGCCGCCTGATGGCCGCCCCCCCTGACCGTGGATCTCCCGCAGGTTCCCCTGCTCGCCGCGGCCCTGGCCGCCGCCGACCGCGGGTGGCACGTCTTCCCCCTGCGGCCCGGCGACAAGCGCCCCGTCCTGCACGGCGAATCCTGGTGCTCCCGCGCCGGTGCCGACTCGCAGCTCAGCGGCCGCGGGGCTCTCATCTCGGTGTCCTGATGTCGCAGTCTTCGGCCTGCGGCCGTGTGGCGCAGCGCGTGCAAGATGCCCGGGACACGGACGGCTAACACCGCAGGACACTTTCGTGCGAGCCGGCACCACAGGCCACCGGCCGCACCACGACGCGGTGCCCCGCCGCCCCGGCGGTGGCGCCACCCCCTGATCGGAGGAACATGTTCAACAAGCTCTTTGGCCGTTCCGGGGCCTCGGCTCCCGCAGCCCAGCCTGCGACCCGCACCAGCGTGCCGGACCTGTCCAAGCGGGCCGCAGTCAGCCTGACCAAACATGGCCTGAGCGGCCGGAAGGCAGCCGTATACCTGGTGCTGGACCGCTCGGGCTCCATGCGGCGCTTCTACAGGGACGGCACGATGCAGTACCTCGGTGAGCGTGCTCTGGGCCTGTCCCAGGCCCTCGACGACGATGGGACCGTGCCCGTCGTGTTCTTCTCCAGCACCGTCGACGGCACCACGGAACTGGACCTGGGCAACTACGCGGGCCGCATCGACGACACCCACGCACAGCTCGGGCACATGGGAACGACCAACTACGAGGCGGCAATCCGGGCGGTCATCGAACACTACCAGGGGTCCGACACCACCGAGCCCGGCTTCGTGCTCTTCCAGACCGATGGCGGACCGGACGACCGCAGGGCCGCCGTGCAGGCCCTGATCGACGCCAAGAAGCTGCCCTTGTTCTGGTCGTTCGTCGGTTTCGGCAACCAGGTCGACTTCCTGCGTGCGATCGACGACCTTCCGGGCGGGATCGATAACACCGGGTTCTTTCACGCGCCCGACCCTCACGGTCTGACCGATGATGCGCTCTACGACGGCATCACCGCGCAGTTCGGCCCCTACCTCGCGGCCGCCGAAGCACAGGGCATCCTGCGCTGACCCTGCTTCCCTGTGGCTCCGGGCCTCCGGGGCGACACCATCCCAGCACCCGCGGGCGTACACAGCGCCCGCGGGTACCGGCGCCCTGCTTCTCCCACCGTTTCGCCTTCGATAAGGCCTCGATTCCAGGCGTGCCCCCCGGGCCCCCGGGGGGGGAGGGCCCGACCTGGTCGTCGAATTCGACGACGAACTACCGACCACCACCGTGCGCAGCTTCGTCGACCTGGCCGTCGACACGGCCCGCGCGAGACTCCCCGCCAGCGAACACTGCTACGTCAATAACGCCACCACACTCGTCGCCGACATCATCCCCTGACCGGACCCCGGCCCGCGCGCATGCGCGTCGGTTGCCGTACTTGCCCGGCTCCGGGCCACCGCGCACCCCGCCGCCTTTCCCCTTCACACCCCCGGAGCCGACCATCATGAACACCACCCTCGCCGCTGTCGAACAGGTCCCCGGCGCAGCCGAAGCGATCGACCTCACCGGAGTCACCGTGTACACGGCAGGCATCGTGCACCTCGCCGAGGCGAAGGGGCTGCGCCCCACCTGGGACCAGCCCCGCGGCCGCACCCGCCGCATCATCCTCAACGCGGTCGGCCCGCACGGCGCGTTCGGCTCCATCATCATCGGCCGTACCAGCGGCAAGATCCTGCGCGCCGAAGTCATCGACGGCAACGACGCGAAGGAGCCCCGCCGCGCCACGGGCACCAACGCCGTGCGGGCCCTGCTCATGGAAGTGACCCCGTCCGCCTGCAGCCAGGGTTGCGACGCGGAGTCCTCGACGGCTTGCCGCCCCTGACTCACCAGCGAACCTGCCCGTCCCCTACCCCGGCCCGCCCCGGACCCTGCACCGCCGTGTCAATGTCGGCGAGCTCCTGCGCGCCGACGAGCGACGCGCCCTCGGCCAGGTCGTCACCGAGTGGTCCGAGTCCTGCGTGTTCGGCGGCAACTTCCTCGGCCCTGAAGAGGAACCCTGCCGCCCGGACTGTCCCGGCTACTGCTCCGTGACCGGATGAAGCTACGTGGCGGGATCGGACGACGGCGGCCCCAGGCAACCGGCCAGCCCGGCCACAGCTAGGGCCCACCATGACAGGTCCCTCCTACGCCTCACCTCACCCCGGCGCCCCGGACCGCCCCAGAAGAGGGAGACCAGACCCATGACCCGGCTCACCTACCCCCGCTCCGCCAAGGCCATCGCCACTCGCGCACGCATGACCCTGGCCGCCTACCGCGCGGTCCCGGGCCACGAGGCCACCCACCATCTCGCAGCCTCTCTCCACGACATGTGGCAGTACGGCTACTTCGCCCTCCACAACGACAACACCTCCACCTCGCCGTGGACCCAGACCGGCCAGCAGCTCTTCGACGCCCTACAACTGCTCAAGCCAGCCGCCGACCAGCCCGCCCAGGCAGCTCGCGCCGCCGCCGACGCGATCCACCGCTTCGAACAGGCCACCGGCATCGCCCCCGGCGCCGCACCGGAGCCCCTCTACACCCGCACCGAAGCCGAACAGGCCGCCCACGCCGCCTTCGAACGCCTCCGCCTGTACATCAAACTCGACCACGACCACGATCGCCGGTTCGTCACCGAAGCCTTCCTCGACAGCCCCGACAGCCCCGACAGCCCCGACAGCCCCTACCCCTACAAGAGCCACGACCCCGACGACGAAGAGGACGAAGAGGACGAACAGCCGGGGCCGGAGCTGAGCCCCAAGGAGACCGGCGAACGCGAAAACTCGCTGCTCTACTGGATCGGCCCCCGCACCGACACGGCTCCCCGCACCCAAGAAGACAATCAGTGACGCCCTCCTCTCGCCTCCTACCTCCAGCCCAGAGAGCAGCGCAGCATGAACAACTTCACCGCCCGAACTATCCCCGCCTTCACCGACCCCAACTCCGGCTTCCGCCTGGTCGACGTCACCACCGGCGAAGAGATCACGCCCGGCCAGACGATCCCCGAGCCCTACGGCCATGGCCACATCACCTACCTCGGCCCGACCGTCCACACAAGCGACACAGACGCGACGCCCCGGCCGGGCCGCGTCGCCGTCGTCCGCTACACCAATCCCGCGACCGACTGGGCGTTCCTGCCCGCCGAACTGAACGCCCGCTACGAGGACACCGACGCCCCCACCCCGCAGCGGCCCGCCGCACCCCGGTCGAACCAGCAGGGCTGACCCCACCCTCAGGCCCCGGCCACCGCCCCGCACAGCAGCCGGGGCCTCTCCATGACTGCACCCTCCCCGTGACGACTCCGGCCACTCCGGCGCCGAACAGACCCCGCGCGATCGCCGGGGGATATGAGCCTCTTTCAGGAGCCGTACGTGCCCACGATCCTCGACGAATGGCGAGCCCGCGCCCGCACCGCTCAGGAGACCGACCGGCAGGTCCACCGCTTGTACCACCTGGCCTACCGGATAGCGCCCATCGGCCGCATCCTGACCAACCCCAACGCGACCGCCGACGACGTCGCCTACGCCATCATCCGCATCCCCCGCGCTCTCGCGGCCGCCTCCCGGCTCCTCACCCGCCCGGGTGTTGCCGAACACCTGGAAACCCCCTACGCACTCAGTTTCCTCACCACCGCCGAACGCGCTCTGACCGCCCCCAGCACTCAGCTGCTCAAGACCGCCAACACGGCCCGAGCGGCGGCTGCCGCCGCCTCCGCGAACAACGACGACCTGCGGTGCGTCCTGTTCGGCGACATCGAGGACCGATGCCGTTATCTCGTCGACGCAACCCACAGCGGCTGGACCCGCCACGAACACGTGGCCAGCGAGGCCGTCCTGGGCCTTGCCGCACGGTGGGGCCTTTCCCCCGGCGCCCGCATTCCCCGACCGACTGGCGACGACCAGCCCCCCGTGCCCGCGCATGTCGCCCAGGAAGTCGCCCACCGTACCGATATACGAGCCCGCTGCGCCGCAGGCATCCGCTGCACCCGCACCACCTGTCTGGCCTACGGCGCCGTATGGGCCCACGATGCCACCGGCCAGGAAACCTTCCTCTGCCTTGGCTGCATCCCCGTCGCAAACGCCGAACGCGCCGCACGCGGGTTTGGCCCCACCCTTCAGGCCGTCCCCGGCGGCGTCCCCGCAGACGCCCACTACAGCGTCACTCTCTACAACGGTTCCGGGCCCGGCCGCCGGACGGTGACCTGCATGACTCCGCAGCAAGCACAGTTCACCGCCGAGACCGTCCGCCCCTTCAACAACACCGGCTACACCATCCACGTGGAAGGACGCTCTGCCTGAGGGCGTCGAGGAGGAGCCGCTGCCGCATAAGCGTCATTCTGGCTCCTGGCTGTGTAACGACACCACCCTCCGGCTGGCCATCAACGCCATCGGCATCCGCATGATCCGGGACACGGCCCGGCAGGCCGTACACAACGCCCCCCCATCGGCCCGATCTTCTTCCGGGATGGGCCATCGACGCGTCCGGGGCCTGCCCCGGCCGGAAACAGAAGCGTCTGGGTGGGACGGCGAACCCGACGAACTTGCCTACGCCCCTTCCACGTCGCCTGTCCCGGCCAAGAGCTGATCAAGGAGAACAGACCACTATGAGTTTCCTCAGCCGCATCGGCTTCATCGAGACCGAAGAACAGGAGCAGGCCCGGCTGGCCCAGGCCCCCGCAGGCTCACTGAACCACTACCTGTCAACTCTGCCCGTGACCATTGACGAGTGGCCCAAGGACCTGCTCGTCGAACTGCCCTGGCAGCAGCCGCGCACCGACCAGGCCTACCGCGTCGTCGTGGTGCCGATCGAGTTCCGGAAGGACACTCTGCCTGAGGGCGTCGAGGAGGAACCGATGCCGCGCAAGCGCCACTCCGGCTCCTGGACGTGTGCCGTGGTGTGCTCCGACCACCCGAGCTACCCG
>NZ_JBHWHY010000001.1:266472-304811 GCF_042732265.1 Streptomyces sp. NPDC059788
CTCTGCCTGAGGGCGTCGAGGAGGAACCGATGCCGCGCAAGCGCCACTCCGGCTCCTGGACGTGTGCCGTGGTGTGCTCCGACCACCCGAGCTACCCGGCCGGCGGTTTCCGCATGGTCGTCCCGACCGCCGAGATTGCCCGAGGCCGGAAGATCGATCTCTCTGGGGCCCTGGCGTCATCATGACCCAACAGGCGCACAGCACATCCGCCTCATCAGCCCCCCCCGCAAGGATCACACCGTGCGGAGGCTTCTCGTTCTCCCCTTCAGAAGCAGAAAACAGACGCCATGCCTCCCATCAGCAAAGAGCAGAAGATCGCCGCCGTGTACCGCCTCGGAGTGATGTCCGAACGGCGTCCCGAGTTGAAGCACCACCTGGCGGACCTCCCGCGGGACGGACAGTGAGCCGCATGCGCTCATCCCTGCAATCACCACCGGACCACCCGTAGGAGGCTCCGGCATGCCCGATGCACCCGAATACACGCCCCGCAGCATCTACATGCTGGAGCCACACGCTGATCATGCGACCGCCGAGAACGGATACATCCCGATCGAAGCCGTCGCCGAGCGCATCTACGGCAAGCCGTACAGCTCGGTGCGCGGATGCCAGCGGGACGACGAGCACATTGGCAATGACAGCGTGAAGCTCTACAAGCTCACCTCCGACGAAGACTACCTGCAGGCACTCGAAGCCTTCGATAACACCGAGATTTACCTAGGCTGGGACTCCCACACCGGCGAGAGCGCTTTCAAGACCGGCATGACAGAGCTGGACTACTGGCTGAGCATCCGCGTCGCCGACGAGAGCGTGTTGGCCACCGTCGAGGCCAACCCGCCGGCGACGCAAGACCTCCAGAACGCCGTGTTCGCGGACCGGTTCTTCGCCGATCGCGCCTTCTCGCCGTCGCTGAGGATGGTCCTCGGCGACCTCATCCGCCGCGGCGAGCTGCCGCGTGGCGACTACCTGTTCCGGCACTGGTGGTGATCGAAGCGGGATGAAGGGCAAAGCCATGGCTGAGTCCCGGACATCCGTCTTCGATGTCGCCGAGTACAGCCTGCAGAAGCACGCCGCGACCGTGACGGACTCTTCTGGTGGTACCGGCTCGGCTCCACCTGGGACCTGATCCCCGCCTACCGCACCGTGCGCGGCCTGACCGGCCAGGGCGCCTGACGCCCCAACCTCCTTACGGCGCCTTGCACCTGTCCGAGGCGTCCACGGTCACGGAACCCGAACCAACCCGAGGAGACCCCCCATGTCCACGCTCACCGCGCGCCCCAGCCTCACCAAGACGCACCCCACGTATGACGGCCACACCGGCGCCATGCTCCGTGACGCGCTCGAAGCACTCGGGATCGTGCACCACGTGGACCAGCCGTGGCGCGGGCTGCCTACGGAGTACCTGGTGTGCAGCGTTCCGGGGCGTGCGCGTGTGTGGATCCACTGTGTGGCCGACCCTACCGCCCGCACCCCGGAGGGCCGCCGGTTCGCCGGTCACTACGACCTGCCCACGACTGCACTGTGGGCCGTGGCTGCCGTGGTCACCGACGACAAGTCAACCCGATTCGTGTTCAACGGGTTTGGCGACGAGCGCAAGCCCACGGCGAACGCGGGTATGCAGGCCGGGCAGTGTGCTGCCGCTGTGGCCGACCACTTTGGGCTGACGGTGCCGGAGCCTGAGTACACCTGTCTGCACTGCGCGCGCGCCATCGAGTGGATCGAGGCCGAGGGGCAGGGCGCCTGGTACGACTCGTCCAACTGGATCAGGTGCGTGGACGGCGAGAGCCTGCATGCCCCGGGGCCGCTGTGCTGCTGGTGCGAGGACTACGGGCTGATCGAGGTCTTCGACGACTCCACCGACGCTCTGAAGGGGCACACCACGTGTGACAATGCGCCGTGTGTCGCCCGGCGCATGATGCGCATGATGCGCATGATGCGCAGCGATCAGGCCGAGCGCGAGCGCCAGGCCGCGCACGCGTGCACCGGCCCCTTGTGCTGCCCCCCTTTCTAGCCCTTATGGCACCCCGACCCTGCGGCGGGTGCGGGCGGACCGGCCGGTTCGAGACCGGCAGGGGGCACGCAGCACACGCCCGCGCCCACGGCAGCAACCCGAGAGGAAACCCAGCATGACCACGCAGGTCCGCAGCATCGTCCGGGAGACCGCCGAGCCCGAATACACCCGGTACACGCCGACCAACGGCAAGAAGCCCGACGGCGCCGACTTCGGCGTTGACGGCTGGCTGTTCGTGCTGCCCGGCGAGACGCTCGGCGGGGTCCGGTTCCCGCAGGCCACGTACGCAGCCTTTCAGGTGAGCGAGCGCGGCACGCTGTTTTGGAGGGTGCGGGAGGTGGAGGGCGAGCGCAGACAGGTCGGATCCGACAGCACGAAGCGTAAGGGCGCGCTCGCGCTCGCGGTGAACGCGGTTGCCCAGCAGAGGGAGAAGGCCGCCGCGCCGGCAACTCGTGACCCAGACGCCCGTGCGCGCATTACCGCGCGGCGCCCGGCCGCCGAAGGCGGTGAGCGTTCCCACATGTCAGCCACCACGACCGAGCGGCTAGAGCGGATGCGTACGGGCCAACTCGCCGCCCTGCCGACCGTCGCGGAAATCCGGATGGCCTACCCGCTCGCCGGTGGGGGCGCCACGCTGCGGCTCATGACCGTCGAGGGCAGCACGACCGAGCGCTACATGATCCCGCTCACGGAGCGGGGCGCGGCGGGTCGGGAGAACGACCCTGCTGGCATCTACCTGGACGCCATCACCGACGGCGCGAACACGGAAGGACTGAAGACCGCCGCCGAATGGCACCTGATGCGGCTCGGCTTCAACTACGCGCGCAGCGCTGCCTGGGCGCCTTACACCGGCGGCACGAGCAGCGAAGCACAGTGGACGGAATGGGCGCCGATGCTGCCCGAGGGGCATCGGTGGCCGCACACGGTGCGCGTCGCCATCACGGCGACGGCCGAACACCTCTAGACCGCGCATACGGTCCCGCGCCGGAACTGCCGGACCTTCCGGCCGGTGTGAGCGCGCACCCGTCCGGCCCGCGTTCCTGGCAGCTCTGCTACGACAACCGCCGGTTCTGGCAGCTCTGCTACTGGCCGCGTATGGGCGGCGACGTGTGGACCCTGTACGCCGACCCGGCCCGTACCAAGCGCCTCGCCAGGGCCGCAAACCCCGGCGAACTCCTCGCCACTATCCCCGCCCGTGACGCCGAAGCTCAGGCCCGTGAGGCAGCCCGCAAAGGCTACTGACACGCAGCGCGGCCCCCGGGGCATCCCACGCACCCTCCGGGGGCGCACGCGGGCCGTCGAGGCCGGCCCCGTGTCCCCATCGAGACCGGGCCCCGAAGAGACCAGGAACACCCTATGGCCACCCGGCCCAAGACCTCTCGGACCGTCGCACTCAACCTGTCGCACCTGCTCTATCTGGTGTCGTCAGGGCCGGCGTACAACACATTCCCGAATTCCCCTCTCAGTGTTCGACGTCGCCGGGTACCTCCTGCAGAAGCATGCTGAGGAAAGCCCCGACCGCCCGGCGATGACGACGATGAAGCTCCGGAAGCTCGTCTATCACTGCCAGAGCTGGCACCTCGCCGGGGGAGGCGAAGCCCTGTTCCCGGAAGCAACCCGGAACTGGACCTCCGGGCCCGTCTGCCCTGAGTTCCAAGAGCTGCACCAGGACTATTTCACCGTCCAGACTGGCTTCTTCGCCGAAGAGCTGCGCGTGTGCAGCGACGTCGAAACCACCCCACCACGCCCAGAATGAGAGAGCCGGCGCCGTGTACAGCACACCCTTACCTCAGCGTCAACGCCTGCGTAACCGGGCGATCACGATCGCGATAATTGCCGCCCTGGGCGGTGGCGTGTTCCTCTGGCTCAACCACATCAAGGAGCAAAACGCCCAGAAGCGCGCTGCCATGGCTAACACGAAGATCGTCTACGTTGCGGACCCTGTGCAGAAGCTGGTCAAGCGCGCCGACGGCTCCTACTACAAGGCAGCCCTTACGACAGAGGACCCGAACACCGGCACCTACGATTACACGACCCTCGAAGAACGCGACGTCGTCGTGCCCAAGAGCGTGTCGGTGGAAGAACAACGCGAGGAGCCGCAGTTCCTCTGGCGCCCCCTGACGTTCACCAACGACGTCGAGGTCCGGATCATCGGTCCACATGAGGCAGACCGGATGCCGCGCCTTGAGCGACTGCGCTGCGCGGTCAAGCCCATCGATGCGTCGAAGCCGAGCTACACCGGCGACCCGCACGCCGAGGTTCGGCTGAAGTCCGGGCCCGACCAGGAAGGCACGGATGCAGGAATCCTGACTGCTCTCTTTTCGAACGGCGGCCAGCAGCTGTGCCAAGACCGGATCACGATCCTCGTGCCGGACGGCAGCATCCAGCCGTAGCCGACGGGAGCTCATTTCCGGGCGTCGGCCGGTGAATTCTGCAACGCCCCCCACCGGCTGAGCATGATGCTCGGCCGGTGGGGGGCCTTTCCTGCCTGATCAGCGAAGCTGATCCGGTCTGGTCTTCGAAAGATCAGTTGCCTGGAAGGTGGGAGAGGCCGACGCGCGCAACGGCAGGGACGTTTACCGCACGCAGATCCAGCGGCGTCCCGCCGGACCGGACAGCGACTGGGAAAATTACAGGCCAGCGCACGAGATCCACGCCACGAGACTCGCTGGCATGACCGCTGAAGTTCCTCGACAGCGCCCTCGACTTCCCTCGCTGGTATCCGGAGAAGCAGCCCACCTATGAATGGCGCGGCCGAGTTTTCGTCAACGTGAAGGCTTCGGAGAACGACCACACACCGTTTGCTCCAACGGGCGACCAAAGCCGACAACTAGAGGGCGTGGCGGAAACGATCGCCCTGAACTCTTCGACGCTACCCACTGTTGAGCCGATAGGGGAAACTGATGTGCCACTACAAGCGTCCGAAGAAGCACTACGCCAAGCCCGGTGAAATCGTCGTAGTGAAGCTCGGTGCCTCCGAGTGCATGAACTTCATGAGGCTGACCGGCAAGCTCATGCCCGTCCGAGTTTTGGAGAACGGCTTCGGTCAGCTCTTGTCGCCGGAAACGGGCGAAGAATACTCCATGCCGAACCCACTCGGGTGGATGAATTTCTACAGCGATCACACCGGATACTACTCCTGCGACATCTACGAAATAGGCGTGGCCCGTACCGTGGCCCACACGCCCGGCCGGTTCTACGTCTACGTGGAGGGCAAGCAGCTCTATGGTATTCAGTCGCTGCGGTTCGAGGAGATGCGCGATCAGGCCCGCGCCATGCACGCCCGCGGCATCCCCAGCGCCGAGGTCCGCTTCGTGGAGAACAGCCGCCACCTGCCCACCTGGTGGTCCCGCTCGGTTGTCGTGCCGCTGGATATCGAGATCCGCGAGCGGATCGCCGACAATGTCCGGGATACGTGGATCGATCTTCTGACGCATTTCAACTTGTTCGCCGGCCGCTACCGCCTCCAAGAATGCGAGGGGGCGTACTGATGCCGGACGAGCCGAAGGTGTGGACCTTCTACAGCACAGGTGAGGCGTACGGCGCCGTCCAGTGCCGCGACGACATCCAGGACGGTGACGTACTGGTGATCGAGCGCGAGCAGGTGATCGGTATCGCGGACACCTGGCCCTTCGCCCTGACCGAGAACCACGGTGATCTGCACACGCTCAAGGACCACGTGGACCCGCGCACCCTGGAGGGCGGTAAGTACGCGTCCGGAGAGGCATTGGCCGAGCGCGAGGCCGCGCGGCTGAACGTTCCCCTGACCCGCGCGAAGGCCACAGCAGCCGCGCCGGCCAACGAGAGCAAGGGGGATAGATGAGCGTGGTCGGCTACACCTACCAAGCCGAAACCCTGTGCCCGAGCTGCACTCTCAAGGCGATGCGCACGGCCGGCATCAAGGTGCAGAGAGGTAAGCCACACGAGGACGCAGTCCAACGCGCGGCGAAGAACGAGAGAGTCGATTTCGACGACAAGCGCTCTTACGGCTCCGACAACTTCCCCAAGCCGGTCATGGAAGAGATGTGCGAGACCGAGCTGGCCGAGTTGCCGGGCGGAGAGCGTGGGGTCATCTCCGACGAGCGGTGCACCGGCTACAAGTGCGGAAAGTGGCTGGTCCTCGGTGAGAAATCGCCAAGCGAGGCCGTGCTGACCCGGTGGGTCCGCGGCCAGTACGAGCTGCCCCGAGCCCTGGCCAAGCAGATCGCCGACGAACTGCGGCGGTGGGGGCTCTCGCACCCGGAGTTCATCACGGAGGACAACGTCCTCCAAGCCGCCGCGATGTTCCCGCACGACTACGCCACCGTGCACGCCGAGGGAAACCCGCGGCGCACCGTGCTGCTGTCCACGCCTAGGTACGACGGCGACACGTGCTTCTACTGCGAACAGCCCTGGGAGAAGCACACGTTCATCTGCGACACATGTAGGGGTGCTGTGCCGGCGGACAGCAAGCACTCCCACCAGGTCCAGGTGAAGGGCCAGATCAAGTTCCGCGAGACCAAGCAGAGGTAGGAAACATGCTCGAACTGGAGAGAAGGCTCCAGGCCGCCCAGGATTTCGTCGACAAGTGGTGCGAAACCGTCGACCCCGACAGCCGGAAGTTCGGCGCCGATCTCGACTGCACCGAGGCGAAGACGATGGCTCGTCTCTTCGAAGTATTCGGGTTCATCAACACCGCCCGCCAGTTGCTTGAGGAACACGAGGATAACTGCCTTGAGCCCGAGATGCATTCCAAGGGGAGACAGTCGTGACGGAATACACGATGGACGGCGTCTGGGAAGACGGCAACGGCCTCAACGTGGAGTACGTGGGCGTGGATCTGTCCGAGGCGATGATCGAGGGCGTGGTCGCTGGCAACCGGGACCACAACGCCTTCACGCATCTCGTCGAGGCCGAGTCGGAGCCCGAGGCGTTTCGGGCCCTGGGTCAGGAACTGGACGCTAACAGCGTCTGGGACTGCCGGGACCGTGAACCCGAGCAGGTGTACATGCGGCCCGAGGACGAGGACGACGCGTGATCCTCCTGATTGGCCGCTGGAGCCGCGACGGAAATCTCATCATCGAGTCGTCCCGGCAAGTTCCCGACGACGCAGATCGCAGGGAACTCCACGTCGAGGTCTACCAGGAATTACCCGACAGACAGAACGGGTGGGCCGCCTCCTTCCTGGTGGACACACACCGGGCTGCCTGCCAGGAGGCGTACGAGACCTACGTTCGTGAGGCTGGAGACTCCAGCCCAATCCTGATCGACAACGTGGAGGACGTGACAGTCGACACATGAAAGCTGGCCCGGTCGACGAGTAGCGGATGCTGTCCCCCCATGCAGCATCCGGCGGGTTCGATTCCCGCACCGGGCACTCAACATTCTGTCCCGAAAACAGAAAGGGAAGCGATGGCCGACATTCTGTTATCCGATCTCGCGCAGGCTGCGGCGGATCGGGTGGTATCGCGCCTCGATGAGAAGTACAGGCTGATCCATATCGAGCGCGGTGACTGCCTTACCGACGAGCAGGTTCAGAAGCTGTTCGCCGATGACGAAGACGTGCTGGACATCGATTGGGAGTCCGAGAACAGGTGGCACGGGACGAAACACGTCCTGGAGAACCTGCTGGCCCAGGAAGCGCGGAACTTCCTGGAGGAGCACGATGCCCTGAACCAAGTCATCGAGGCGATCGAAGAGCGCGACGAGTCAGACCCGATCAGCGACCTGATGCGCGCGACCGGCGACAAGTTGTTCCGCTACCGACTCGACGGCGAGGCCAGGGCGGACCCGTGGCGATTCTCCGACGAGGAGACCGAGGACGCAGCACGAACGCTGGGCACCGCGGCCGGCCTCGACTTCTGGGACAACGCTGGCGCGCTGCGGGAGCTGGTGGCGCACGCCAGTTACGGCGGCGGACTGTACGTGCTGTGGCGCGGCGACGTGAAGTCGGTGTACGAGGCCGTGGGCAAGATGCGTTGGAACGACCGGGCCCCCGAGAGCACGATGCAGTGGACCGACCCGGAGCTGCTCGTGCTCGACCAGCTCAGCGGGTCCGGTCACTCGGTACGCGTGCGTGGCACCGTCCGCGTCACCTTCGACCCGGACCGGCTTTCCCCCGACACCCTACGCGGTCCGGGTGGCTATTCCTGGACGGACGTCGTGGGCGGTGGCTACCAGCCCGAGGGAGGCGAGCCCGAATTCATCACGCCGGGCCCCGAGTAGCTCCGAATGTTCATCCAATCCGTTAGCGAGAACAGGGAGGGAAACGATGGCCGCAACCATGCGCGAGATGCGTGAGCAGGTTCGGGAAGAACTGGGATGGGAGAAGCGCGACCCCGATAGGTACGACATCGACGGGATAGTGCGAGACGCCTGGATCACCGGAAACGGCTCGGAGGAGACGTGGAAGTGATGAGCCGAAGCGCGGTAGTTGTCACATAGGCAGGCTGGTTGTCACTGATGGCGTTTTGGGTGGCTGTCGATCGCCTTGGCCAGGTGCTCGGCGTGGTCTTCGAGCAGCGGCTTGAGGGCACCGTAGTAGGGCTGGGGCTCCACTTTGCGGAGCCAGTGGAAGACGTTGTGTCGCTCGCGGATCCAGACGGCGCGTAGTTCGGGGTCGGAGGCGATATGCGGCGGGCAGGGCGCGAAGTCGGGCTCGCCTTCGGTGACGCGGGTCCAGATGTAGGCGCTGACGGCCAGGCGTCTGCGGTCGTCGCGGAGGGGCGTTCGATGGCTGGTGAGGCCCGGGAGCTGGGTGAGTATGTGCTGCCAGTTCTGGGGTTCCAGCGTCCAGGTGGCGAGGGCCTCGCGTCGGTGTTGGTAGTCGATGGCGGGGCCTGCGAGGAGTTCGGCGGTGATGACGTCGAGGGCTTGTTCGATTGAGCGGGTCCTGGAAGAACACCTGGCGCCGGTCCCGCGGGTCGCGGCGGATGAGCCACTTGCCCTTGTGCTTGCCGCCCCGCGTCGACAGCTGGCCGCGGTAGTCCCGCAGGACCTCGATGTCGCCGTACCAAAGTCCGCGGATCTTCACCCCGCGGCGCTTGTCGATGCGGACGTAGTGGGCGGGCAGCAGCTCGTAGAACAGCTCGGGGGAGGGGATGTCCATCGCGAAGCCGGTCTGCGCGAACGACCGAGTTCGGGCTGTGCGAGCCGTCCGGATCCCAGGCCGGGGCGTACTCGCCCAGCTTGCGCTTCTGCCAGACGCCGACGATCCAGGTCGCGATCAGGTGCTCGAGCTGGTCGGCCGTCAGCACCGCATCCCCGGCCGGGTCGGCCCCGCGGTCGGCGACGTCGACGCCGGTGTAGCCGACCAGGTGCTCGAACAGAAGCTGGCGGATCACGCCGAAGGCCCGCTCGACGGCGGCCTTGTCGGTCGGCCGCAGCACCCGCGCGGGCAGGACCTGGCAGCCGAGCACCCGCTCGACCTCGACCAGGTGGTGGTTGCGATAGACCGATCCGTGGTCGGTGGTCACCGTCTCCGGGGTGAAGAACGGCAGGCCGGCCACCGCGTGCCCGGCGAACTCCGCCACCACCGCCGCCGGCAGGCCGGGGTAGGGCCACTCCAGGTCCTCGCCCCAGTCCGCCCGCATCGGCAGCGGCATCGTCACGTCCCGCAGCACCATCGCGACGTCCACCGAGGTGTCGGAGACCAGCGTCAGCCGGAAGGCGACCAGCGAGTGCGTGCAGACGTCCAGGGCCAGGGTGAGGTGCATCTTCACCGGATCGCCGAAGACGTGCTCGCGGACCATCACCGGCAGCACCGTGGTGTCCAGCGCGACGACCTGGCCCGGCCGGTGCACCAGGACGTGCCCCTGCGACTCCGGCAGATCGGCCGAGCGTGCGTAGCGCTGCCGGGCCCCGCCGGGGCCGAACCACTCCTGCCAGAGCCTGCGCAGGGTGTCGTAGCTGGGCACCTTCGTCTCGGGCCCGAACTCCTCACGGACGTACTGGCGGATCATGCGGTCCTTGGTCCGCATCGACACCTTCGCCATCCGCTGCGTCTCCTCGCGGACCGCCAGGACCCCCTCCCGCACCTCCTCGGAAACCGTCCGGGTTCCGCCGCTGCGGCGCAGCCAGCGGTCGTCCGCGCAGCCGGCCAGCCCGAACCGGCGGCGGGCGTTCTCCCACCGGATCAGCGTGCGGTAGCCGACCGAGCCCAGACCGAGCAACTTCGCGTGCTGCGGATCCAGGGCCGCAAGCTCCGCCACCTTCGCGTGCCGGCGCTCGGTGAGCGTCGTCCTCCTCGGGTCGTACTCGACTCGCGGCTCGCCCGGGCCCGGGTGGAACGGGTCACCGGAGCGGAACCCGGTCGCCACTTCCAGCAGGTGAGCCATCCGCAGCTCGGTCAGCTCCAGCCGGCCCGCTTTCAGGTCCTCGGACGCCTTGCGCTGGCGGCCCCGGTCGGCCCCCACCGACGACGTCCGCGACGACGGCCGGCACTGCGGATGGTTGGCCAGGAACCGGAACGTCACCCGCTCGCGGGTGCCGTCGCCCTTCACCAACTGCGCCCGGCCCAGGTGCGGTTCGCGGCGCTCGACCGTCCACTCCGTCCCGTCCAGCACCAGCCCGGCGCCGGGGGAAAGGTCCAGCACCGCCGCCGCGGTCACCGGCCCGCCTCCCCGGCGGGCATCACGAGCGAGCGGTCCTGAAGCGGGCCGGCCAGGTCGACGCCCAGCTGCCTCGACCACAGCAGGTGCAGCAGCTGGGCCCGGGCGACCGGCTCGCAGCCCGTCGCCGCCGCGAGCTCGCCGAACCTCCGCCCGCCGGCGGCCTCGGCGAGCAGCACCGGCCGCAGCCCCAGCGGATCGGCCCTCAGCCGGCGCCGCGACGCCATCGCGTCCAGCCCCGCAAAGGCGTGCTCGCGCCAGCAGGCGGCCACCGCATAGCGCCAGCCGCAGGCGACGGCGACCTCGGCGGCCGCGGCGAACGAGTCCCGGTCCGCCTCCTTGATCAAAGGCTCGGGGCGTACGTCGATCAGCCAGACGCCGCGGCGGGTCACCGCCAGGTAGTCAGGGGTGTGAGAGCGACGCTTCCCGCAGGTGACGAAGGAGATCTTGAGCGGCTGCGAGATGACGTCGACCACGTCGCCGGCGAAGTCCAGGGCCAGCAGCACCCGGCTCTCCTCCAGGCTCTCCGCGCCGTGGTGACGGCCCGTGCTGGTCAGGAACTGCAGGCCAGGACGGTGCCTTTGGTCCCGGCGCCAGGTGAAGTGCCGCATTGGGGCGCTCGTGAGCACCGGCTCCTGTACGAGATCGTGCACCGAACAGGACGCATCGTCCCTGCCTGCCCGCCATGAGACCGTCCACCGTCTCGTCCAGCCGTCGCCCAGCTCCAGGCCGGACCTGCCCGCGTCGACGTTCGTCAGCACGAAAAGGTCCTCCCAGCTGCACCGATGCGACCAGACGGATCCCGTGTCAGCGGCTTCGACTACCCTTCCCGACCCAGCACGTGTAGCGGCCATGAGCCTATGGAAGCGCCGCGGAGAACCCCAGGCTCCCGATCTTCGTTTCTGGTGACAGAAAGACTGCTGAATGAGCGTCTGTGACAAGTCGGATGCCTCCTTGGTGACAATCGGGCTGCTTCGGCCGCCATGATTCAGCAGCTCAGGTGGTCCCGCTGGTGACAACTTCCGAGCTTCGGCTCAAGAAGACGGTCGAGAAGCACTACAAGCGCTTCATGGTCGGTGACTGGGTGCGCATCACTGTGGAGACCGAGGACGGATTCACCGAGCACCACTACGGCCCGATCGAAAACTTCCGCAAGCACAACGGGAATCACTATCGACGCAACGTTGCCCAGCCGTACGCGGCGTTCCTCCACCCGGAGTACACCCGCAGCCACGTCGTTCCGCTGGCCGAACTCGTCGAGGAGAGGGAGGACTTCGAGATCATCACCGAGTTCTCCATAGTGCACAAGGATGGGCCCCAGCACAACTACGGGGTCTACCAGTGCCTCGGACAGCACGGGAGCTACCCGCCGCCGGCCAACGTCATGGTGATCCACAAAATGTCCGGGCGTAAGAAGCGGTTCTGCAACGCCTGCAATACCGCGAAGTACCGGGTCCGGTTCGCGGAGGAGGCGCTGCACTACCAGCGGAACTGCAAGCAGACGATCTTGGAACTGCGCGCGAACCCGATACTCCTCGCCGGACCGACCGCAGAACCCGGTCGTTCCTGGGACGAGACACCGGCCGATGAGTACCGGTCGTGGGCCGAGACCTTTCCCTGGCTGGTCCCCGGTCCCGCGGCCGACATGTACGCGAAGTGGAAGGAGAACCAGCATGAAACTGCGACTGCCTGAAATTCGAGTCCGCATCATGTGCCCGGACGAGCCGGAAGCCATGCCCTGGTGGGAATTCGACCCCAAGGACGCAGCAGAAATCCGCGCGTGCCGGAAGTACCCCTACGTCGTGGAGGTCGTCGACGACGCCGGCCGACTGCTGGGTGACGTCTCCAACCTGGTGGCTGGCCCCGGCATCGAGGGCACCTACCGCTCCCCGTGGGAAATCCCGGATACGGCCGTTGCGTACTACGCCGCCGACTGCTGGACGTACGCCTGCGGCATCGAGGCCGGCACTCTGTTCCGCCTCGGCGGTGGTCTCTACCGCGTACTCGGCGCCGAGCACATCTCTGAGGGCTACGGCGGCCTCGGCTACGCCACCGGCCTTCTGATCTGCCAGGACACCTGCGGAGGCCTAAGGATGCGGGTCAACATCCGTCATGCCACCGACCATGTCCTGGAGCTGACGCGATGACCCTCACCGTCTACACCGTATTCGGGCTCCAGTGCGATAACTCGGGATACCGGATGGTGGCCGCCGTCCTGGAAGGCGACCACACCGGATCAGTCCGTGAGTGGAACGGCGAGGACGCCTACACGGCCGACCGTGAAGTCATCACGGCCCAGTCCAGTGAAGAGGCCGCGGATATTTTCCGCGGAGAGACGGACGGAAATCCCGAATGAGCAAGACGGTCGGAGCCGAGGGTTGGACGGTTGTCCATCAGGCCCGGCAGAAGCACTACGACGATAGGTACTACGGCCAGTTCCTCGGCACCCGCAAAGACGGTCGGTGGATCGTCGGCCGCATGTGGTCGGGCCGGAGCATGGACGATGGTTTCCACGACGGAGGGTGGGACTGGTCCAAGCGTTTCGCCGAACCCTCGTCCACTGACGCAGCGGACGCCGCGCTGAAGTCCTACGTCGAGATGTCGCACGAAACGTTCGTCTGGAACCGCGTCTTCGAGCAGCGCGTCGGCGAGGCGATCGACGCGTACTGGGCCGGGCCCGAGGTCCCGGGTGCACCTCGGCTCTCGGCTGGCTGGTGCCGTACGCCCGACGGTCTGCCGGGCGGGTCGACGGTCGGCCTGCCGTTCCACGAGGCGAAGTACCGCCTGCTGCAATACCTGCGCAGCACCGAGAGCACCGCGCGTGCGGATCTGAGCCCGCGCACCTTCAACCTCCACGACGCCGTCGAGCTGATCCGGCAGGCGAACGGCCCGTTCCGCTTCCAGCACGGCTACAACGCCTACTGGCTCGCGGACGACGCGTCGTGACCCGCAGCGTCTACGTCGGCCCCAAGTGGCCGGACGGCGGGCCTGAGCCCGAGGCGTGCTGTCACTTCCGGTGCGCCAACGAGGACTGCCCGAGCCATTACGAGGACCACCCGTGCACCCGGAAGTACCGGGTTCCTGGTGGGTTCATCTGTGAACTCTGCGCGGAAGCGCACGACACCGAAAGCGAGGGGTATTACCCCGTGATCGACCTCATCGACGCGATACGCCGAGACCACCAGCTCGAATTCACCTGGCAGCATGCCGGGTCCGAGCGCAAGGACGACGACCCCACCGTCTGGCAGAAGTTCGAGGTCCAGGCGTACACCGGCGGCGGAGCCCGGGGCGCGAAGCTGAACCTGTTCGTCACCGACGACGTCGCGGCCGGCATCCTGCGCCCGGACGAGCACCCGCACTACCCGCTGACCGGTGAGCCGCTGCTGGTGTGGAAGCTGTGGACCACGCTCTTCGACGACGCCGACATGCAGATCAAGAAGGCGCCCGAGGACCGCGACGGGTACTGGATCTACGCCGAGCACCTGTTCAGCCGCGACGGCCTGGTCAAGCTCCTCGCCCTGTATCGGCAGCTCGTCAAGGTCGACGTCGAGGCCGACATCCCGATCCGCTCCCGCTACGTCCACGAATCCGGTCACCGGCTCGCCAACACGGGGCGCGGATACAACAACAACCCGCACGGCACGTTCCTGTTCCGGTGCGTGGACTGCAAGCGGATCGCCCGCGTCGCCGACTTCCGCGACCACGAGTGCTGGATTCCGTTGCTCCTCGACCTGGAGCACCGCGAGGACTTCCAGCAGCTCGCGTTCCGCTTCGCCACCGTGGAGCGCCAGAACAAGTACGGCAGCCCGGACTTCGCGATCTGGCACAAGGGAGCCACCACGGTCGCCGTGTACGAGGCCAACGGCTACAAGCGGGAAACCCTCCTGGTCGCCGAGGGCATCGAATTCGACGACCTCCTGGCCGTCGTGATCGACCAGTGGGGACCGCTGGCGTCGGTGCAGTTCGAGACGCGGCAGTACCCCAGCACCTGACCCCAACCACCCATCAACCGCAGGCAGTTAAGGAGCCCACCGTGCTCAACCCCAACGTCTTCCTCGTTCCGGCCAACGACGGAACCAGCCGCGAACAGGTCTGGTTCCGGACGCCCGGTGCCGCGTCCGACGAGTACCTCGGCGACGTCAGCGAGACAGTCGGCGCCAGCTGGCTGGCCGAATTCTACAAGAGCCCCGAGCTGAACGCCGAGAAGCTCATCGGCGTGCCCGGGTTCGCGTCGAAAGAGTGGGCGGCCGACTTCCTGTCCACCTACGAGCCGTCGATCGTCTCGTCCCGCCGCGACGCCCACCTCAAGCCGATCGACACGTGGGGCAACGGCACCATCACCTTTCGGGGCGAGGCCGTCGAGGCCGTCGACCAGGCCGTGGAGGCACTCATCGACGGCCACACCGAGTTCTAGACCGACGCGACCACGCACGACGTGGCGCTCAAGGCCACGCAGTGAAGACCGCCGAGCTGCCCGTCTCCGGAGGATGCACGTGAGTTATGCAATTGAGGTCACGGAGGACGGCGAGACCTACCGGCCCGCCAGTCTCCGCCGCTACGCGTCGCTGGAAGATGCCGAAGAGGCGCGTACCAGCTTTCTCACTATGTGGCCCGAAGCTGAGGCAGAAATCATCTCGGTAGAACCGGCGAAGGGGTGACATGGCGGACCGCATCCACTACGAGGACATCGTGCAGCTCGACGGCCGGCGCGGCATCGTCGACCGGGACTGGACCCGCTACCCTTACGACCCGAATAGGCGCCTGATCCTGCTGGAGGGCGGCGGCAGGCAGTGGGCCGTGGCCAAGGACGTTGAGAAGCTGGCCTCAGTGTTTCTTGGGATGCCGAACGAGCACCACGCCCCCGAGCCGGGTGACCCGCTAACGCTGTGGCAGCAGATCCCGCACGGGTTCAACTCCTACCTGTGGCGCGACTCTTGGGACCGGTGCATGTACTGCGAGCTGTGTGAGGCCGCAGAAAACCACATTCGCGAAACGGCGTAGAACCGGGACGCTACAGCCATTCCGCAGGGCCCGCTCTGGACCAGGGTCTCTTCCATGTTGCGCAGACCGACGACAGCTCCGGGTGCGCCGTCAGAGGCGCTTCGGCACCAAGTGAAATTCGGAGATAGGTGCGACATGCCGGAAACGAAGAAGTTCAAGATCCATCTGTCCCTGGAGTTCGGCATGCCCACGGAGGCTTTGGATTGGTTCGACGGCCTGCGTCGATCAGAAGCCCTGCTGGCCGAAGCAGAGCCGTACTTCCCTGACGTCCTGGACAAGGAGCGTCACGGATATACCGCGCACGACCTCCTAGTCCGGCGGCAGGTAGACCGTCCCTACGGTCGAGTTCGCGACCGCGGGCGCCTCTGAAACGTTCGTGCTCCGGGTGCGCCTCGTATTCGCTGCACCACACAGACCGGCGTAGACACCCGTCAGGGACCCTGCTATCAGGACTCCGCGTGAGAAGCTCACGCACGTTGTATCGCGAGTCGGCACCCGGACAACGCCCCTCCTTGCCGCCCCCCCACCATGAACACCTCGGAAGGAGTCACCATGCCCCGTGCCACATCCTGGCCCTTCGGCACCGACGCCGACGAACACGACCCGCTCACAGCACTACGCATCCCCGTCACCGGCACCAGCCCCGCATGGCGCTACATCGCAGCCTTCGACCGCGAATCCGAAGCCCGCCCGACGGACACAGAAGCGCAGATGCTGGCCTCCTACATCGAGCACTACAAGGTCCAATTCTTCGGCGCCGACAGCTGGTACAAACGCAAGCTGGAGCAGCGCCCCCTGGACGTGGACGCCGTCACCCGAATCTTCCACAAGTGGGCCGAAGGCGACTGGTCCTACCGCGTCGTCACGTGGCAGTACGGGCCGTACTGGGCCCCTGTGGCCCCGCCCCTGCGCGGCGGCGCGCGCGACGCCATCCGCCTTGGGGCGATGACGCTGGACCAGGTCATGGACGACGACCATCAGATGCACACCAAGTACCCGAGCAAGTCCTGGGCCGAGTGGAAGACCGCCCACCCCGAGATCTTCGGAGGTGCGGCATGAGCGGCACACCCGCCGTCACCGTCACGGCCACCCGCTACACCGTCTCCTGCCTGACGGAAGACGACATCAACGCCCGCGCCTTCGACATAGAGATCGTCTACCGAGGTGACGGCCGCTGGGCCGTCTGCCGTCTCGGAAAATGCCTGAGCGCCGACGGCACCTGGTCCTACGAGTCCATCCCGTCCGAACGCCGGGACGACTGGCTGGCCAAACACCGCTTCGACTTCGAGACAGCGGAGCGGCTGGCCCGAGAGGCCGCCCCGCACATCACGGTCAACGGCCACACAGTCGCCGACGCCCTCGCCCTGTACACCAAGGAGCAGCAGTGGCCGTCAACGTGACGCACAACGGCAACGACCAGATGGGCGCGCCGACCGTTCACAAGGGATCGCTGGAGAACTGCACGGCACTCGAATGCCAGGACCGTGTCGCCGAGGCCGAGGAGAAGTGGGGTACCTACTGCTCCCATGGTCAGCGAATCGTAGAGAGGGACCCCGACAAGACCGGTCCCGCAGGCCTTCCCGTCGAACGGATCGTCGACCCGTGGCCGTGCACCGCTGACGGCTGCACACGCGAAGAATTCGAACGCCACGAAACTGAGAGGGAAAATGAGTACTGGGCGTCCCTGACGGATGAGGTGCCCAAGTGACCGACGACAGCCTGCGTGGCCAGTACGCCCGAGCCATGGCCGAAGCCGCCGGCTCGAGGTGCTTCCGCGAAACCGGCACCGAGTGGGACCACATGCGATCCGCCTGGTACCGCAACGCCGACGCCGCCATGGCCATAGCCGACGAACAGACGATGGAAGCGCTGCGCATCAGCGACGCCGCGACCAACGCCATGCTCAACGACCTGCGGAGCGAGAACGCCAGGGTGCGGGCAGCCCTGGCCCGCGCCTGGACCTTCGCGCAGCTTGCCCCGCCCCAGCCCGCCCCCGTCGAAACCGCTGTGGCGCACTCTGCAGGCTGGAACGACGCCATGGACGTGGTCCAGCGCGCCCTCGCCGCCGCAGACACCGAACCGAGTCCGCATCGCTACCTGTCCACCGGCTGCCTGCACGGCGAGCAGCTCTGCCAGTCCCACACCGGCCTCTCCGGCGCCATGACCCCAGCCGTTTGCAAATGGTGCAAGTCCCCTTGCCAGTGTCCGTGCCACCGCGCTTTGCCCACCGAGGAGAAGCCGTGACCGACGACAGCCCGACCAAACCGTTCGTGCTCCCCCGACGCCCCGCCCCCGAGCAGATCCGCTACGCCTCCCGCAAGATCATCGAAGTTCTGGAGCAGATCGCCCACAGCGCGCCCGGCGACCAGCGCTACACCCTCCTCGGCATCTCCGGCGCCCTCGACCGGGTCGCCGACGAAATCGAGCAACAGCAGGACGACACAGAGCGAATCGAAGAACTTGAAGTGACGGTCGAGTACTTGAAGCGCAACATCCGTCGGTCACGGAACCAGGTCGACGGCTATGACGAAGCGCTGAACACCACAAACGCAGCTGCCGCCCGCGTCCGGGCCCTGCACGTCCGCAACGAGGTCGCCGGCTACTGCAACCTGTGCGCCGAACACGGGGACATCGGCTGGCCCTGCGCCACAATCGCCGCCCTCGACAAGCCGGGGGAGTCCGAGGGCATGCCCGTGCCACTGCAACACACGGGCGGCAACGCCGAGGACTGCCCCCTCTGCAAACCCGAGATCGACAAGACCGTCCTCTACCCGTGGATCTGCACCGGCCACACCGCGAAGCCCGCCTGCGCCGAGTGCGGCCACCTTGCCGACGAGCACACCGAAGGCGACGACCCCACCTCACCGGGCCAGTGCCAGCAGTGCGTCGCCAGGGGGAGGACGCCACCTGGCACGACTACGGCCCGCCCAAGGAGGCGCGATGATGTGGACCGTGGCTCTGGCGGAAGTGAGGGCCGCGTGACTGAGATCCGAATCCTCCCTCGCCTCCTACGCAAAGGCGACGTCATCACGTCCGACCCCCGTCGGGACTTCACCGTCCGCCACCTCATTGCCGATGAGTCCGGCGACGTGACCATCAATCCGGACACTGGCGATCAGGCGTTCATCCACGCCGACCAGCACGTCACCGTACGCCAAGCGGGGGACTGACCATGCCGATCTACCTACCGGCCCCTGCGCTCCGGACGGGCGGTCCGGATGGCCGAGGCTGGAACCGCATCTCCATCGCGATGGGAGCACTCGTCAGCGACGAGTGCGCACTCAAACCGCGGGACTACACCCACCTGCGCGAATCCCAGGACACCCGGCGCGCCCGCTATGGCGGCTATGGCCCCTGCACGCGGAACGGTGACTGCGGCACCTGCCCCGTCCTTCAGGCCCCTGGCCGACGACTGCGGGCTCTTGGGAATCAGATTCTGGTCCGCATCTCAGCCACGGACGGGCCGCATCTGATGAACCGATCCGAAGATGGTTGGGCTTCGCTATCGCAGCGCTGGACCTGGTCTGATCTGGCCCGAATCGATGGCTGGGAGATCGGGCGACGGTTCCGTGACGAGCACTCGGACGGATTCTGGCTGATCCGAGCCGAGGAGGCCGAACGCCGCAACACCAAACACTCCTCCTCCCTCGGCCTTACCGACAAGCTGGACGGCGCCGCGTCATGAGCAAGTTTACCGACGGCATGTACGCCGCCCTCAAGATCAGCAACGCCCGCAACATCGCCGCTAAGTACGGATGCACGGTCATCTCCTTTCACCGGTACGACGACGCCTGCCCCGTCGTCACCGCCATCGCTGAGGGCTACGGCTGGACGGAGAGCGAGTGCTGACCGCCCCCATCTCGGACGGCACTATGCCCTGCCCCGTCCCCTCCCCGAACGGTCTGCCGTGCATCAAGAAGATCCCGGTCGGCTGGACTGCGGACGAGGGGCACGGCGGAGGGCACTGGTGGGAGGCCCCAGAGACGACCGCTGCTGTGCAGGCGGGCGCCCACTACGACGCTGTCCGGCTGATCTCCGGCCTGCCAACTCCTATGCACATGCCGGTCGACTGCACCCCTGAGTGCTCGCGTTGGACGGAGGGTAAGCGATGAGTCCCCGACGTGCGTGGCTCGCCAAGGTCACCAGCTTCGCTTTCCCCTGCACCTTCACACGGTCCTGGGGAGCCGAACATCATGTGCGCTTCACCGTCGTGGTTACGGACGGCGGCAAGACCGCCATCGGCCGCGAGGTCGAGGTGCAGATGCCGGTTGCCGATGCCGAACGACTCGGACAGCAGATGCTCCGCATCGCGGCGCACCAGCGCGAGCAGATGACGGCCTGTGCCACCGCAGACTCTCCGCACGTTGCCAGTGCGGGACAGACCTCACCCGCTGAGGGGGAGCAGATGACGTAGTCCATACCGGGCGGGAGGTCCTGCTGCTCCCTTGCCGGGTGCCGACTCGCACGATTGCGTCCTGCGTTTTTGCCGTCCGTGTTCCGGGTGCCTCGCACCCGGAACACGGACGGCCCGGCGTAAGCACGCGTCAGAGGATCTGCTATCAGGACATCGGCCTCAGAGGCCAGCGGACGCTGTGCCGCGAGTTGGCCCAACGCGCTGGTCGAAGCCGCCGCCTAGCGGTATGCGCCCCTAGTGCCGGACTCTCGCACACCGGCAGCCGGGGCCTCGATCCACCACCAGAACCTCGAAGAACAGGAGTGGACCGTGTCCACATCTTCGCAGCCCCCTGAGAACACCGAGTCGCGCCTTGTCCTGGAGGGCAAGAGCCAGCCTGACCGGACACCCGTAGCCGGACCGCTCATGATGACGCCCCCTGTGGGCGAGGACTACTGGACGTACCGCGTCCGGGTTTCTGACCAGCAGGCGGTCATCTGTTTCCCGAAGTTCGGCACCGTCGGCATCGGCTTCGCCGTCGAGGAAGACTGGAACGCCAATCTCCCGTACACCTCCGACGCCGAGCAGATCTACGAGCACATCGAGCACAACAAGGGTGACGACGCGATCAGTCGCGAGGACTGCCTTGCTGCGATCCGCATGATCCAGGACGCCGTACGGGTGGACCGCGCCGCTCAGGACGGTGAGTCGTGATGACGAACCTGGTCCCGATCCCCGTCCCCGATGCGGTGTCCGCCTTCAAGGCCCGCTTCATCGCGGCCTACGTGCAGGCTGCTGTCCGCGAGCAGGCCGACACGGTGCGCGAGGCCGTCTCCCACCGTGGGCTGGATGTTGAGGCGCAGGCGGACCGTGAGGGCGCCCTCGCCGCTGCCGCCCGCACCAACAAGACGCTGGCCCCGTCGCGGCAGTCGCTGGTCGTGCGAGGTGCGGCATGAGCGCCCGCGACGCCGCAATCCGTGCGGTCGAACAGCATCCCTCCACGACGTTCATGGCGCCGTGCGAATCGCTGGCTGACGCCGTGCTGGCAGCCGCCTCCCCGCTGATCCGCGACAAGGTGCGCCGGGACCTGCTGGGTGACGATGCCGACCCTTCGGCGCTGGTGCTCGATGCCGAGTCGTACCGCCGCCTGTCCGAGGCGATCACTGCCACCATGACCGACCCGAACCGGTGGGACGGGGACGACGATGAGCCGGAGATTCTCACCCGGTACGTGCCGTGGCTGGCGGAGGGGCGGGCAGCTGTCCGTGCCGAGACGCTGGGCGAGGCCGCCGACGCGATCGTCGTGGAGAACGACCGCATGTTGTGGGCGACGCAGCCCGGTACGCACTGGGCGGCCGACCTGCTGCGTCGCATGGCCGCCGAGGCGGGTGAGTCCCGTGCCTGAGCTGTCCCCGTCCTGCCGCGCCGAGATCGACGCCCTGCTGTACGACGAGACCGCCCCTGCCGGCTGGCTGCGCGTGGCCGTGGGCGAGCTGGCCGCCGAGAACGGCCGGCTGCGCATCCTGGCCGCCAAGCAGAGCGTCCTGCTGGAGCAGGCGCAGTGCGAGGCGAGTACGGCGATCGCCAGCAGCCCGCCGTCCCGCCTCTCCGCGACGCCCGCCGAAGTCGACGTTTACCTGCGCAAGATCCTCGCCGAGGACACCTACCTGCGCTATCAGCAGGCTATCGGTGGCCGGTCGGTCGAAGAGGCCGCCAAGGACATCCGCACGGAGACCCACACACCGTGGGCGAGCCAGCTGTACCTCAACGGCATGGCGTTCGCCGCTGACCACATTGACCCACTGAAGGGCGGCGGACGCTACCCATCGCAGCTCCTCTGCTCCCACCACAACGGCTTCGGTCCGTGTCCTGGCTTCCCGAAGTGCACACCGAGTGCCGACGGGGGTGAGCGGTGATGTCGATGACGACCCCGCGCCCCGCGATCGAGGTGCCGCAGGGAGATCGGTACGTCATCGGCCGGAACGGCGTGTTCGCGACCCTCTGGGACCGGCAGGAGGAGCGACTCGTCGTGGACAACGCGACCGAGGAGCAGTGCCGCCGGGTGCGAGACGGGCTCATTGAGCAGAACCACGCCATCGACCTCGCCGACGCCGCGTTCGCCCGGCTGACCATCGAGCACTCCGAGTGCTGCTCCGCCGCCGACTACCCCGGCTGGGCCCGCGGGAGTGCGTCGTGATCTGCCCCGTGTGTGTCGAGACGCTGGTGGCCCGGATCATCCGCGGCCTGCATGAGGACAATGACCGTTTCCCGGCGACGCGGGGCTGGCAGGTCGGGGCGATGTCCGACGGCCTGCCGCTGATCGCCGCCGAGCTGGCCGCGGCGAGCCCGGCGCACGCGATGGCGCTGCTGAAGCGGCTGGGCGAGCTCCGCAAGTGGCGGCTGCCGTACGTCGACGACCCGGCCCGCAGCACGATCACGTAGCCGGAGCCCGAGCACGGCAAACCGAAGCCCGAGCCCGAGGCGGTCGTGCAGCTGTGGGCCCCGGCCCTGGTGGAGGCGGTGAGGGCCGCGTGACCACCCAACCGAGCGTCACCGTCGTGGACTTCCTCGTCCTGGTCTGGCTGCTGCGCCGCATCGCCGACCTGGAAGACCAGCTCGCCGGTGCCGGCTGAGCGTCGTCGAGCAGCAGCAGACCGACCACACCGCATGGCGGCTCCAGCGCGGGCCGCGACACCCTAGGGGGAACCAGTGAACGAGTATCCCGAGATCGCAATGCGGTTCGCTCGCGACACGGCCCGGCACGAGATGACCGTCCTGCACGACGACAGCCTGTACCGGCACCTGCGTGTCGCCCCGGAGGAGAGCTCCCTCTTCTGGTGGGACCTGATCACCTGGCCGTACAACCTCGTCGTCAACGGCTCCCACGGTTCGTTCCACTTCTGCCTTGTCGGCGAGGACACCAAGGACATGTTCGTCCTCTTCCGCGACAGCCGTGCCGGAGGCTCCATCAACCCGGACTACTGGGAGGAGAAGCTCCGCGCGGGCAAGGCGAAGGGCTGGTCGGCGGGCAAGTTCCGGTCGTGGCTCGTCGAGGAGGCCGCCGCCTTGGAGGCCCGCTATCCGGGCACCGTCGAGGCGGTCGGCAGGCAGATCCTCAATTCGGACGAGCACGACATCCAATACGAGGAGACCGCCCGCTACGCGTGCCACCAGTTCCGACACGGTGACGTGACCCTGCGCTTCCCTGACGAGTGGGACCTGTCGTTCGAGGAGTTCGACTGGCAGTACCTGTGGCAGTGCCACGCCATCGTCTCTGGCATCGCCCGGTACGACGCCGTCCGCAAGCAGGCGGAGGTGGCCGTGTGACCGCCGAGGAGTGGAACGACAAGTATCCCGTCGGTACGCCCGTCATCGCGTACCCGGGCGTCCGCCCGGAGGACCCGCTCGCCGTGGCGGTCCGCGAACGGCAGGAGTCCGGCGGCTACGTCGATCCGGGCGACGCCGACCTGTGCAGGCGGCTGGTGACCGTGACCCGCACCTCGGCCTGGACGCTCGGCCACGGTGCGGCCGTTGTCTCCGTCGAGGGCTACGCGGGCGGCATCTGCCTCACCCGCATCGACGTGGCGGGCGAGGTCGCATGACCGCCCGCACTCATCAGTCCGCCCGCCTGGGCTGGCCGAGCGCACCGCCGCCGTGCCCTGCCACCGCGACGGCTGGCCGCTCCGCAATGGCGACGTCCACCCCCCCCCAGCGAGCGGCCGAAGCCCGGGTGACGACCGCGTGAGCCGCGTCGGCGCGCCCGACGAGGACGCCGTCGACCGCGCCGTCAACGACTCCGCTCCGCCCGAGTGGCTCACCCGCAAGGAACGCCGCCTCGCCGGCCGCAAGCTCCTCGCCCGCGGCGCCTCAGCCGCCGGCGTACCCAGACCCGATCCGACCGGAAGACGGCTGCCTGATGACCGCCTGCCCGAAACCGACCAAATCCCGCTACGCCACCCGCACGGCGGCCGAGACGGCAGCCCGCCGTGTCGCCGTGCGCAGCAACTTGCTCCTCAGCCCCTATGAATGCGTCTGCACCTGGTGGCACCTGACCAAGTCCGCCCCCGAGCAGCCCGTGGACGTCTCCGCCGCGCAGATCCGCGACATCGAGCACCTGGCGAGCCTGCCGGACATCGACTTCCGGGAGGTTGTCGCCGCCGACAGCGCAGGTGACGGCGAGCTGGGCCGGCGGGCAGCGCTGCGCCACCGGCGCAACCAGATCCGCTGGAAGAAGCACCTCGGGCAGCTCATCGCCAACGTCGACGCACAACTGCACGAGCGCCGCGGCGACCGGACGCTGGCCGCCCACGACTGGGCCAGGCGGGCCACCGCCCACCGCAACGCCCTGCAGTTGCGGCTGACCGAGTGCAAGCGGCTGCGGGCCGCCGGACACGCCGAGGAAATGGCCCGCAGCGATGCGTACCGCCGCGACAGGGAAGTCGCTGCCGCTGCGGGGGCGTCCGTGAAGGAACTCCGGGCGCTGGCCGGGGAGGCTGCCATCAAACGACTGATCGCCTCGCACAACGCTGAGTTCAACGAGTACCTGGCCGAGGAGTACGCGCACCTCGGCATCAGTCTGCCGGCCCGCATCGAGCACTACCGCCGCGAGCGGGGAGCCACCTGATGACCACCCCGTCCAGCTCGCCGGGAAACCGAACTCGCCTGGAGCGGCGAGCAGATCATCGCCGGCGACGCGCCCGGGCCCGCCCGAACCACGCCACTCGACCGACGTGACGTCCCTGCCGTTTCCGGTTGGGGAGGTCGAGAGGGAAGGACCTTGGTCCGGCTGGGTAGTGGCTTCTGGTACGACCTGGCCACCAGACTTCAGGACGACTCGGGAGCCATGCGCATCGAGCGCGTCGCCTGGCGAACAGCACTGCCAAGCCCCCGCGAAGACCGTCGGCGGAGGGAAGGGCTTCCTTTGGCGCACGCTCAATTCCGGCTCCTCACTCCGAGTCAGCCGGGCTGTGCATTCCTTGTCGAAGGACTTTCACATGGCATGGCATCGAATCGACAGGTGATCCCGAATGGCCTGACAGGGAGGGACGACTTGGGGGAGAGGCAATCGGATGAGACGCGGGCAGTGCGCTGCAAGGCAGCGCCGGGGGTCTCACTGCCGAATCCATCACATCTTCCCGGGGGAGACCGCCATGCCCGCGCGCACCGAGCACATCCTGCTCTACATCAAGTATGTCGACGACGCCCTCGCCGAGCAGGGTGCCGCCGCAGTCGAAGGCGTGATCTCCGGCCTCAGCCTGAGGATTCTGGCGCGGGCTCTGCCTGACGGCCGGACGTCCGTCGCCGTCTCGCTCTACAAGCGCGTGCACCGCATGCGTGCCTCGGGCAAGGCATTCCACTACTGGACCTCAGAGAAGCTCACGTCGATGGCCCGCACGAAGAAGGGCCTCGTCGTCCTGCGCGAGATCGATCGCCGCACCGGCACATACACCACCCGCCATGTCTTCTCCGAGACTATGGTCGTGCGCTGGATTCACGTGCTGTCCCAGACACTGCAGCAGTGGATGCGCAGCAACCCGCAGGCCCGCCGGCTCGAAGGACCGGAGCCTGGGGGAGTCGACAACGCCGTGGACCAGGTGATCGCCGCGATCCGCGGACACATCGGCGAGCTGCCGGCCTGGAACGTCCGTTTCCCGCTGCTCAAGAACGACCGGTGGGGTGATCCGGCCTCCGCCTACCTGCCCTATCTCGATGCCCACGACCATGCGCAGGTCGCGAAGAACCTCTTCGGCGTGCGCGCCTACCGTCGGCCGCTGGCCCGCGAAGTGGAGCGTTTGGACATCGGCACCCTGAGCTGGTTCGCCATGTTCCGCGGGCTGGTGCCCGTGGACTGGCTGATCGACGCAATGCGCACCACGAAAGCAGCCAGCGGCTACCGCCTGACGCTCGGGCTGTCGCTCACATCCGTGCAGCGGCGAGGCATCCGCTCGATCCTGTGCCGGACTCCGCAGCCGGTGCTGCGACGGATCCTCAAGGAACCCGTCCACCAGGCGCGGCGCACGCTGGCCGATGCAGCCGACTGCACGGCTCACCGTCTGGCCGTCACCCGAGACCTCGACCTCCTGCCAGAGATCATCGCTGCCCGCGGGCAGCGCCGGGTCCGCGGCTCCCGTGACCTCGAGCACCTGGTCCGGGACCTGCCCGCAATCGAGCGCTGGCATGACCCCCGGGGCCGCGCGGCCCAGCGCGTCATAAAAGAAGAGATCTACGCCCGTCGTGAGATGGAGTACTACAACCACCAGATCCGGCTGCTTCCCGAGGGCACGGCCCAGGTCGCTGACTGGGACCTCTGGAAGGACGAGGCGTTCCGCGTGCAGGCACTGGGCCTGATCGAGGACCGTCGGCGCGAGCTGATGGCTGCCCGCGATCGTGAGCGCCACGAACGCGAGGAGATCCGCCGCCGCGAGCGGATCGCGAAGCAGGCCCAGCGCCACCAATGGGCACTGCAGACGGCCGCACTGCTGGATGGCCGGGAAGCAGCCTCCGGTCTGAGTCTCGTCGTCGCCCGTGATGCCGAGACGCTCTCCCGCTGGGGGGCGATGCTCAACAACTGTATCGGCGGGTACGCCGGCGAGCTGGAGCTGGATGTGTTCGCCGCGGTCTGCGAAGCGGACGGCCGCGTGCGTCTGAACCTGCAGATCACGCAGTCGCATGGCGTAGAGCAGATCCTCGGGAAGTACAACCGCGATGCCGTGCGCGAGCTCGGCGAAGCAGCCCAGCAGGTCGTCGACGGACTGGTCGCCATGGACTTCAGTTTCCACTCGGATGCTCTGGGTATGGACGGGCTGCGACTGCCCCAGAGGACTCATTGACGCCAAATCTCTACAAGGACCCCGGCCTGGTGCGCGGGCACCAGGCCGGGGTTCTTCTCGTGCTAATCGCGTGCTGGGCCATCCGGCGTGACAGCGCCTCCAGGAGCAGGTCGCCGCCGAATCCGCGAAGAACACCCACGCATAGGCTCCGGCAGACACCCTGTGCACCGAGGAAGAGGCCGTCATCGGCTGGGGCCACGCCCCCATCCCGTACCGGGGCTCCATCGGCTGCAACCGCAGCGACGCCACGGTCTACCTGACCGACCGCCGGTGCCGGGTCCGCGGCAACTGCAGCTGCCGCCAGCCCGCCCCCAACCGCATCCACGCAGGGCGGTCTCTTCTAGGCCGGACGTCTCCGGCGCCCCCCCCCAGCTGCTGCGGACTATCCGCCGCTGCCCTAGACCGGGGCAGCGAGCTGGCGAGCCCTTCCAGTGCCACCCTCTGCCTCCAGGAGCTTCAACAAGCCAAATTGCGCCCACGCCCCGACCCACAGGGCAATACCCTGACACTGCCGTACCGATGAGGAGACACGATGGAGCGCTACCGAGACCCCGACTGCTCGTGTGGCTGGAGTCCCGTTCAAGAGCGCATCACCTGCCAGAACTGTCGTATGCATGGCCCGCTGCCCGGCAGCCTCGCCGATCCCGACTGGGAGGCCAGCCTTCGCGACCCCACGCACCTGCGGGCGGCCGCCGAGCGACTCGCGGGCCGCGTCCCGCCCGTCACAGCTGGGCCACGCACCTCGAACGACCGCAAGATCCTCGGCCTGGCCGAGAGCCTGCGCCAGGAAGCGGACCGCCTGGCCGGTGAGGTGAACAGGTGAGTACCCCCACTGACCTCGAAGCTGCGCCCCAGCGTCTGAGCGAGGAGGGCGCCATCGGATACCTGAGACAGCTCGCTCAGCTCTCACAGGACAACTACAGAACCGAGGGATGGGCCTACCCCACGCAGTATCACCTCCTGCTTCAGCACGGCCGGCGATTCCGTCCAGCGCCGTTGCCTGACCATGTGGCCCCGATGCCCAACCGACAGTGCTACATGAACGCCGCTCGGTACGCCGAGGACCACCCCGAAGAGCAGCTGTTGTACGCCGAGGGCTTCGCGCGTATGCGGAGGATGGACCTGGACCCGACGCACGCTTGGTGTGTCCGGCCTGACGGCACAGTTCTGGACCCCATCTGGGACACAGCACCAGGGCGGGCGCGCGTGGGTATCGTCCTCAAGGACCCCACGCTGTGGCTCCTCGACGGCGGGGGAATCCTTTCCGACATGGACCGAACCTTGCCGCTTCTCGGGGACGGCCTACCCGCCGGCGCGCTGGCTCTCCTCGGCCAACCCGTGTAGACCTTAGTTTCTCTCCAACTCACAGGGCTGCCTGCTGCCAGTTCCACCAGGGCTGCTGCACGAACCAGCCCCGCGGCCGCCACATCCCGGCCGAGAACAGACATCAACCCGTCGAACGGACCGAGGAGTGCCCGTTCCACACCACGGTCTCCACAGGCAGAAGCCGGCCCCCTCGATGTCGAGGGGGCCGGAAGCATGCGGGGCGACCAGCGTCACGGATCAGGCGAGACCGCCCCAACAGGGCGGGACACGATGCGCATCTGCGCGCCGTCGTATTCCACGACCTCACCCGGCAGGATGAGCGGCCCCGACTCTTCGTCCTGCCACGCCGCCCCGATCCGGCGCACCTGAACAGCCGGCCCGCGCGCGCCAGACATGAACACCGTCGGGTCAACCTCCCACCCGTGGGCGGCGAGCCACTGCTCCAGGGCCGCAGAGTCCGCGCCGCCCGCACCACGCGGCCACCAGTACGTGCTCGT
This sequence comes from Streptomyces sp. NPDC059788, assembly GCF_042732265.1. Classification (NCBI taxonomy): domain Bacteria; kingdom Bacillati; phylum Actinomycetota; class Actinomycetes; order Kitasatosporales; family Streptomycetaceae; genus Streptomyces; species Streptomyces sp. NPDC059788. The sequence continues at coordinate 295,116 of NZ_JBHWHY010000001.1, forward strand.
CTCGTTCGTACTCGTCACGACGTCCCCCCGTCCCGTGAGCGGCTCATCAAATAGGTCGTGCCACCGAGCACTGGCAACCCGCCCGCGCGCACCGCCCACCCGTGACTCGTCACCGCCTGCGAACGCCAGGAGGAGCCGGGCTCGTCGGTGCCTTCCTCGCTAGGACCAGTGGGCGGTGCGACCTGGTCGAGCAGTGCGCACATCGTCGCGCCAGCGTCAATGGCGGCAGTCAGGTCGAGCCGGTACACCCCCCACCGCTCATTTACCGTCGTGCACAGCGCGTGCCAGGTCTCGGCCGTGGCATCGGTGAGGTTCGCGGCGGCCGCCGACAGGACATCGGCAGCCGCCGGCGTGATCGGCTCCTCCACGCCGTTGACGTTGTAGGTACGCGTCACCCGCCGGTCGCCCCGGCCCGTGCCCCCATCAAGACGCGCCGAGGTGGCCCCCGGACGGAGACGGGTGACCACGTGGCCGATGTACGCGGCCGACAGCACCGTGGCCGCCTGCGCGTCCAAACCGTCAGAGCTCAGCGCCTCCAACACGGCCAGCTCATCAATCGTGGGGGTGGCGGCCCGTTCGGCCGCGGCCTTCTCCTCCGCGGCCCGCAGCGCGGCGGCCTGCTCGTTGGCGGCCTGCTCCGCGTCCGCTGCGGCCTGCGCCTTCCTATGCTCTCCGGGCCAGGTTTTTCCGGCGGACAACCACCGGTAGCGGGAGTTCTTCACCGCGGCGTGCCGGGTGTCCTTCTCCGGCTCCGTGACGGCGTTGATGCGCATCGCGTTGGACCACAGACTCAACGCGCGTGCTCCCTCGTCGGTGAGACCGAACTCGCGCACCCCAGGGGCGATGGCGAACACCTTCAAGAACCCGGCCGCCCACAGGCGCGGAACCAGGGTCTTCCTGATCCTCTTGGAGACGTCAGCACGGTCCGGGCTGACGTCGTAGGCGGTGAACCCGTCGGCGGTCTCGCGCACCTTTCCGTCACTGATCCACCCCAGCGTCTGCCACTGGTCGCAGGAGAGGCTCAGTGCCTGGGCGGCGTCGATGTTCTCCGGCGTCATCACGTGGGCGTCTTCCCGAGCGTGCGCGTCCAGGTGGGCGCGGGCAGCGTCGGCCGCATCCTGCTCGTTGTCGTGGACGTAGGCAGCGGCGACGTCGGCGACCGCGTCCCCGAACTTGTTCAGCCCCATGGCGACGGGGCTATGTCGGTCGCACTCGGCCACCCACTGGGAGCCGATCAGGTCGAGAGCGACCGCTCGCGCGGGGGCTGGGGTGCGGTACGCCTCCCCGACCTTGGGCAGACCGCCGCCCGCGACCGCCCGGCCCTGGCCGGTCTCCTTGGGCGTAGCAACGGCGGCACCGGGCGGCGTCCATTCGGGAAACGTCTTGCCGCGCTCCGTGGCGTCGGCGTGGGCGCGAACGATGTCCCGGACGCTGGCCGCGTACGGCACGTCATTGATCACCGAACAGACGCCGATGCGCGTGCCGTCCGGCGCGATGACCAGCCAGGGCCAGTCCTCGCCACCCTCCTTCGACACCACGTAGACAGCTCCGCGGACCACCGCGTTCCAGATGCTCGGACTGATCCGCTTCGCCGTGACGCGGCGCTTGCCCGTGCCCATGACGATTTCCTGCGGGCCATGCTGCGACATGACGAGGCCGTCGTCGCGACGGTCATCCTTCACCGCCTGCCGCTCCTCGACCTCCTGCTCGCTCCGCGCCCATGCGGCCGACCGCTCCTGCTTGGCCTGCGCATCCCGCTCCGCCTGCTCCGTCGCAAGACGCTCCCGCGTGGCCTCCATCTCCTTGGCCCACTGCTCGGTCCGCCGCATCTGCGCGGCGCGGCGGCGCTCCTCCTCCTGTCCGTACGGCAGCGGAGTAAGGTACCTGGCCTGGTCCCGCGCCGTCTGCTTGCCGGTTCGACCGGTGTGGTGAACACGCACCCGGGCCCAGTAGGCGGCCCGATGGTCCGCGTGCAGCAGATCGGGAGCAGCGGCGCACCAACGGTGCGCGGTGACACCGTCGGGAGTGACCGTGACAGGGCCGCGCCGGCCGGCGCGGGGCACCGCGATGTAGCCGCCGGAAGCCAGCAGCCTGACCAGAGCGACCCGCACCCGGCGGCCCTGGCCCTCACGGCGGCGTACGATTCCGGACGTGTCAGCGTGCAGGTCTCCCGCGTACGCGGCGGCCAGGACGTCGGCCAGCCCTGTGCACCATCCCATACGGGGCAGTCCGGTTCGGGCGTTGTACTCATCGAGCCACTGGTCCATGCCGCTCTTCTCCACCCCTGAGCCGGCGACTTCGGCGAGGGCGGTGACAGCCTTTCGGGCGGCGTCGTTGGCCCGCTCCGGCTCGTTGGTGTCGTCCGGACCATACGCGGCGACAGCAGTCGAAGCCTCCGTCGTGGGGGCCGCGCCCGCGTGGTGGGACGCGCGCCCTGCGCATTCCTCGGCGCTCCGGCGGTTGCCAGCCTCATCGGAGTGCTCTGCATCCTTGGTGGCGGACGCGGCATCGAGCCGGGCGGAGAACGCAGCCCAGCTCGCTTGGAGCTGGGTCATGTCGGCCAGCCGGAGGCGTGCCACTTCCAGCTCATCTTCGAGCTGCTGCGTGCTGAGGCCCGCGAGGTCTTCGTCGGTGCGGGGGTCAGTGTTCACGGCGTTCCTTCGTTGAGGGGGAGCCGGACGCAGGGTGCCCGGGCGGTCCAGGGGCCGCTGTGCCGAGAAGCGTCCGGTATGTCGTGTGCTCGCGAATCCGTGCGTGAGCGGGTCGGCCCCGTTGCGGGTCTGCGGGGAGGACGCTGTGGGGCGCGAGCCCGATCACCGCCGTGCGGGTGTCCACCACCTCTCGGGCTACTGCGACGACAGATCAGCAACAACCACCAGAGCCGCCTGGATCAGCTCTGCCGGCTTGCACGTGGCGTGCTGCTCCGACCCGTCCGTGACCGTCAACCCTCACCCCGGGCGGTGCGCGCAACCGCGGTGGTCTCTAGCCCGGCGCAAGCGGTGTCGCGGTCCTCCTCCGCCTTCGCGGCATCCGCGAAGGCGCACCCGTACAGGTTCAGCGTCTCTTCACGGCCGGACTCGGCACGGGCGGCGGCATCCTCCATGCGCGCGCACTCGGCCACGTAGTCAGACAGGGCGCCCGCCTCGCGGTAGATCTCTGCCGACTCCGCATAATGGGCAGCTTCCCGCTTCGCACGGTTCACGTCGTCGTACGCCTCTTCACAGGAGCGGACGGCCGAACACACGTCATCAGCGAGCGCGTCGCCCTTCCGGACCCGGTCCCCGCATGCCTGCGCCCGCTCCACGTCACCGGTGGCGAGCACCACAGCCTCATGCACACGGACGCGGGCCGTCGTCAGCCGCTCCACAGCAGCCGCCCACGCGGACGCCGTACGGCCGGACTCCGCCCGCTCCGCACGGGCGTCATCGCGCCCGGCCAGCCCGGCACGGACGGCAGCCGCCCGCGCGTTCGCCCGCTCGCTCGCGTAATGCTCCTCCCAGTACAGGGCGTGTTTGAAGTCCCGAACGCCGTTGTACGCGGCCTGGGCGGTCTCGAGCGCCGCCCACTGGGCGGGGGCGTGCTCAGCAAGCCTGGTCGGCTCCCCGTAGCTGTTGTGCGGGAACTTCGACCAGTCGGCCAGGCGCTTGCGGTCGTTTCCGGTACCGAACCCCTGGGGATTCCGGCGGACGGCGGCCGCCGCCTTCCGCAGACTCTCAGCGCCGCGTCCCTCGATCCGGTCGACCACTCTCAGCGTGAACGCCACGGCGGCGATGTCGACACGGTCACCAGCGATCAGCGCGGCGGAGGTGTACCGCGACGGGTAGCACACCGACCGGCCGGAGCACCTGGATTTCCTCCAGGCGTCGTACTGCGCCACGAACGGCCGCAACGGGTCACCCTGCCTGGGGTGCACCACGCCGTCGTAGTCGGTGTAGCCGTCGAACCATGCACACCAGTCACGCGAGGAGTCCTCGAACATCACGATCAGCCCGGCGTATTCACGCGCCGTCGGCTCGCGGCCCGACTCGGCCAGCCGATTGCGCCACTGGGCCTCCTGGGCGATTAGCCGCTCCTGTGCCTCCTCGATGATCGGTGTGGCGAGTGCCTCCCGCTCTGCGCGCGCCGCGGCGTCCGCGATCGCCTCCCTGGCTTCCTTGACGTGCTGCCCGGCCAGCACAACCGCACGCCGCCACGACGCACACCCCCGCGCGTCGTCGCCGTTGGTCTCGGCCAGCCACGCCCGCGCCGCCTCCAGGGCATCGGTGGCTGACCGCTCCGCTGTCTTGGCTTCCGCATACGCGGCGGAACTCAGCTCCACCGCCCGCGCGCCCGTGGGCGTGGAGCCGTCGAGGGCGTTGAACGCGTCCCGCGCGTCGCACAGGGCGGCGCTGACCTTGGCCACGGCGCCGTCCAACTGCCGGACCCATTCCGCGGCGTTCCGGCCCCACACCGTTCGGCCCGCGGCTTCGTGCTCACGGGAGACCACGCGTACGGTCTTAATGACTTCGCGTACCGCCTTGAACCCACCGGTCGAGGCGGAGGTCACGAGCTTGCCCGTGGCCTCGTTCCACGCGCAGACGTGCTCTGTCTCCTCCACTCCGGCACGCACCATCACGAGCCCGGAGATCACCAGGGCACGCACCCACAGGCGGCCGGTCCAGCGGCGCTCCGTGCGCACATCCCAGCCCAGCTGGTCTGCCTCGCGAGCGAGAACACCCGCGTTGCGGGGCATGCCCGCCAGCGCGGCCGCCGCTGCTTCGGCACCGACGGCGGCGCCGCATCCGCCGCAGCGTCCCGCGCGCACTTCGTCGCGGTGGCACGCCGGGCACGACTCGGCTGCCGTCTCCTGGTCCACGGGGGCGAGAGCCTCGCTGTGTTCGGGGTCGGCCGTCTGCATCCCGACGCTCGTGAGGCCGGGGCCAGCGGCCGGAGTGGCGTGCTGGCGGGCATCGTCGCCCTCGACGTCAGAGGGGTCGGTTCGTTCCTGTGTGCTCGTCATCGCTGCACCTCCAGAGCAACGGCGGGTTTTTCGGTGGTCTCCTGAGGTGACTCGGTGATCAGCCGCCGCGATCCATTGATCGCCCGGGCCGCCCCGATCTTCTGGCTCCAGTTGCCCAAGACATGAGCATGAGTGGGCCACGCGTCGAACGTCTCCAGCGTGAGGATGTCGCGACGGCGCACCACCGCGGGGATGTGCAGCAGCGCCAGATGGACGTAGATCATGTGCATGGCCTGCGGTGCTACGTCCTCCGCCGTCACATACAGCTGCGTCTGCGGATCCAGGCCGTGCTCCAGCATCGCCTGCGACAGGGCGATGATGAACGCGCCCGCGCCGCAGGCGGGCTCGTACACATTCGCGAAACCGTGAGTGCTCACCTGTTCGGCTATCGAGTCGATCTGCATCTCAGCCATCAGCCGGGCGATGTCATAAGGCGTGTAGTACTGGCCGAGCCGCTCGTTGCCGAGCTCCAACTCCATGTAGAGGCGGCCAAGCACGTCACAGGGATCGCGCTCCATCTCCGTGGCCACCAGCGCCAGGGCGTGCACGAAGCGGTCCAGCTCTTCTCTGCTGTAGCCGCCGGCGATCTGGAGGTACCGCCCTTCACGCGCTTCCCAGGACTCGCTCCCGCGGACGCCCACGGCGTTGCGGAGAGCCAGCGCCGCCATCTCGACGAAGTTGTCGAAGACTTCGCTCATCCGCTTCGCGCCGGTGCTCGCCGCCAGCAGCTTCACGGCCTCGCGGTAGCCGCTCATGTGCTTGGCGCCACAATGGCCGGAGCCTCTGCGGTCCGGACGACACGGCGGACCTCCACATTGAAAGGAAAGATGCGCAGGTTCCAGGAACCCTGAGCAGCGGGCCGAAGGAACCCGTCCGGGCGTCCGTGAGTCATCCGGTGGCCTCGGCTGTCGTAGCTGATTCCGCAGGAAGCTGCGAGTCGTGCTTCTTCGTCTGCTCGGCGAGGATCTGTTTCACCAGCCCCATCTGGTAGTTCCTTCGTTTCTCTGGGGTAAACGGTGGCGGTGAAGGGGGCCCATGCCGCGGAGCTGGAAGAGCGGGCCCAGCGAGCCGGAGCCGCGTGCGATGCGGACCGATGGTTCGCGCGTACTTGTGGCAGCCGCCGTGATGCAGCGCCGTTGCCCCAACCTCTTCGAGCGCCCGAGCGAGCCAGCGCGCGCCGTCTTCCTCGGCTCGGCGGGCGGTGGCTCCGAGTGTGATGAGACGCCGTTCGACTGCGACGTGGCCGGTCTCGTCTCGGCGGACCTTGGCTGCGGCACGGTCGTTCAGCACGGTGGCGTCAGGCAGTACGACCAGACGCCGGGCGCGGGTACGGCCGAGATAGGTGAAGCCCTGGCCGTGGCCGTAGACGTGGCCGATGTGTCCCGGCATCACGTACGACGGGCCGTCGGCCGTGAGCCTGACCCGCGGGACGGGATCGGCGTGCGCGACGATCCCTCGGATTCCCTTGGAGGCGGCGTCCTGGAATGCCCTCGCGCACGCCCAGGATTCGCCGTTCGAAGCCACAGAGTCCAAAAGACACATACGCGAGAGCTCAAGCGATTCCCTCAGCGGCATCAGGTCCGGGAACACATTGAGGACGGCGGTGTTCATCGGGACCCCGAAGGCGAGCACCCCGACCAGACGGCCGCCTTCGGGGTCGCCGGGCCCAGGGGGCTGGTCAACGCGCTGGAGACCGTAGGCGAGCCGCACGACCGGCCAGCTCGCGCTGTAGTGATGGGCGACAGTGAAGCGCTTCGCCGGAGCCTCCGGTATCCGGACGACACGGTGGGCCTCCGGGTCGAAGCCACCGTCCCGGGTCCGTCTCCACGTCGGCAGCCGGTGGTTCCAGCGCTGGCACCAGGTATCGGCCCCCGGCTGCCGCAGTTCGAGTTGCTCGGCGAGGATGAAGTCGCCCCACCCCCCGTACGGGCCTCCCGGCCGCGTCCTTCGAGGAGTCTCCAGCGGCTCACACATCAGGCCACCGCCTTACTGCGCTTGCCCGCGGACTTCCCCGCGAGGGCCTTCTGCTCGACGTGGCGCGCCGCGATATACAGGCCCTCGCGGTTCAGGTGCCGCGAGTAGCTCGAGTCGAGATAGAGCACCGGCACGTCGCCCGCGGCCTTGAGCAGCGCCGGGTGCAGCAGGTGCTTGATCGGACCCGAGCCGCCGCCGTAGACGTAGACGACCTCGGTCGTCGCACCGGCCTGGGAGAGGACATCGCCGAAGGTGGAGACGATCTCGTCGACCAGATAGCCGGCCTCGGCCTCGACGAAGCCGGCGGCGCGCTGGTGACGGTTCTTCGCCAGCACGGACGGCTCCGAGTGGAGGAAGTCCGCCAGCTGCTTGCGCGAGGAGAACTGCAGTGTGGCGTCCGACTCACTCATGCGCTCCATGGCGTTCATCAGCGCGGTGCCGTAACCCTCGTCGAGGGTGTCGGCCGCCTCGGGGTTGAACCGCCCGTCGGTGAAGACCGGGAAGTTGACGGTGCCTTCGCCGACGTCGACGCCGATGGTGTGCTGGACCGCCACCAAGTCGGAGGCCGAGACGCCCTCCACGAGGGTCGCGTCACGGGTGCGCAGATCATCGAGAAGAGCCTGTGCGAGCGGCTCGCCCTTGTCAGTGATGGCAAACTGCGCGGACGCGCCCTCGGCCATCACCTGGACGTCGACGAACTCCAGGCGTACTGAGACTGGGGTGCTGAAGTTCTTGATCGTCACCAGGTGCACCGCGGGGTCGGAACTGCCCAGCAGGCCGATGAACTCGGCGGCGTAGGCGTGGCGACGCGCGACGAACTCGGAGATCGGCAGCGCCAGGCCGGCGCGCACCTGCGCGCGCAACTCGTGATCGGGCAGCGCGTCGTTCTCGCGGACGTAGTCGCGCAGGGCCTTGGCGGCGAAGACACCCAGGACCAGGACCTTGCTCAGCTCCTGGTCGGCCTTGGAGCGCTTGCCCAGCACTTCGAACTCGGTGAACTTCGAGCCGCGCACGCTCAACGCCGCCCGGCCTAAGATGCGGCGATCCGACGCAGCCACCAGAGGAGTGGTGAGCGAGCAATCGATCTGGTTGTAGAAATCGCCGGCCAGCACAGAGGCCGCATCCGCGTCGGGGAGCGGCACCTTCGGCGAGGTGCGAGAGGTCGAGACGACCGCACTGGGCAGATCGATCTCGTCGAAAGTCTCCTGCTTCGTATTCTGGATAACGCCCTTGACATAGCCATTGCCGACGTCGATGCCGCCGGTAAGAGTGATAGTGCCGTTGCTGTTGGCGCTCATGAATTCGATCCCTCGGTGTCTATATCGTCGCCCTGGAAAATGAAATTCACCGCGTCACTCAGCGCCGGGTACTCGCCATGATTTCGTCGATGGATGCCTGCTTCGGCGGCTCCGGCGGTGAACTGGGGGCGCTTGCCGCGGGGGCCTCGGCCGTCTCCATCGGTGCGGGAACAGGCTCGGGCTGGACTGCCGGTGCCGGTGCTGACTTCTCGACAACGGCGTCGGCCTGGTCGGCGACCGCGGGCTGCGGCTGAACAGACGTGGCGGCCGGACGGCGTTCGGTGACCGCCTCGTCGTCCTCGCGCTGTTCCGTGGTCTCCAGCGGCGGCCGGCCGCGACGCGGCAGCTGATCGACCGGCTTGAAGAAGACATCGATGTACCCGTCGCGCTGAATGGACTCCCGAATGAGCAGCCGAATCGACTGCGAGATGTCCGCCTGCTCATTGAGCCATTCGATCACCGAGGTGTCGGCAGCGGGCACGGTCCAGCGGACCTTACGAGGCTCACCCGACTGATTCGCCATGGCGCTCACCTCGCCCTGCTACTCGCTCCTGTGCGTCATCCAGTCGCTCGCCGGATGCCTCTCGCTCTGCCATATGGACTCACCGTCTCTCGTGATCCCCTCGTGTGCGAGTCGATGGAAGCATCACTCTAATGTTCTTATCGAGTCTTGTGCAAGTCCCATTAGATACACGAGTGAGTCATCATTTGAGTCCTTGTCGAATGCCGGCAGGGACGCCTGCGAGGCACCGCCGCGCCCCCGCCTGGGGGTGACCGTGTGCAAGCCGATAGCGCTGTGCGCCGATGCGCCCCATCTGCGGCGCGGTAAGTGCTCACGCGGGACATCTGCGAGACACCCGCAGCCACAACGCTGATCGCGAAGAGCCCCGTTGGAGTACAGGTGAGGCCCCATTGGTGTCCCAGCTGTGCCTCTTGAGAGACACCACCCGACACTCCTGCCAAGGTGTGTACTCCAAGGGCCCTGCGTACGACAGCAAGGTGGCACTGTTTGAGCACACGCGAGACACCGTGAGGACGCGAGCGGGACCCTGAGAGGCCCAATGGCAGCAGCCGGTCTCTTATGCGTGTCCCATTCGTTTCCCTGAAATGTCCCGATGAGTCACCTCGGAGACGCGAAGGAGACGCTGTTTCACAGATGATTCATGGGGCCGAGAAGCCCGACTGGACCTCTTATTGAAGCCCGTCGGCGGGCACGGCAGCACAGCCATGAAACGCCGGCGGAGCGAGATCGGCACAGCCGCCGGTAAACCGTCGGCGCAGTGCTGGTCTGGTGCGGCGGGCGGGGCGTGGTGGGGCCGCCCCCCCCCCCGCAGGTTTACAACGGGGGAGCGACCCCAACCCAACCCGGGGCCGGCCGGCAAACCCCGCCCCACCACCCCCCCCCCAAGAACCGGGGGCCCCCCA